>DAIRVJ010000079.1:9624-10936 GCA_036802895.1 Candidatus Nanopelagicales bacterium | reverse complement strand
CGCCCGTCGACGTACGCGTCGATCATGGGCACGATCCTCGACCGCGGCTACGTCTGGAAGCGGGGCTCCGCGCTGGTGCCGTCGTTCCTGGCGTTCTCCGTGGTCACGCTGCTGGAGCGGCACTTCCCGGAGCTCGTCGACTACGACTTCACCGCCCGGATGGAGGAGGTGCTCGACCGGGTGGCCGACGGCGAGGAGCTGCGGGCCGACGTCCTCGGCCGCTTCTACTACGGCGACCCGGACGGGTCGTTCACCGGCCTGCACCCCCTGGTCTCCGACCTCGGCGACATCGACGCCCGCGACATCAACTCGATCCCGGTGGCCGAGGGCATCGTGCTGCGCGTCGGGCGGTACGGCCCGTACGTCGAGCGGGTCGCCGTCGAAGGCTCGGCCGAACCCCCGCAGCGGGCCAACGTCCCCGACGGCCTGGCCCCCGACGAGCTGACCCTGGCGAAGGCCGAGGAGCTGCTCGCTGCTCCGTCCGGCGACCGGCTGCTGGGCACCGACCCGGCGAGCGGGCGGTCGATCGTGGCCAAGGCCGGCCGTTACGGCCCGTACGTCACCGAGGTGCTGCCGGACGACGCGCCCAAGTCGGCCAAGCCGCGCACCGGCTCGCTGTTCGCGAGCATGTCGCTGGACACCGTCGTGCTGGACGAGGCGTTGCGGCTGCTCACCCTGCCGCGCGTGGTGGGGGTCGACCCCGCCGACGGACAGGAGATCACCGCACAGAACGGGCGCTACGGCCCTTACCTCAAGAAGGGCACCGACTCGCGTTCGCTGACCTCGGAGGAGCAGCTGTTCACGGTCACCCTCGACGAGGCTCTGGTGGTGTACGCGCAGCCGAAGGCCCGCGGCCGGGCGGCGGCAGCGCCACCCCTGCGCGAGCTGGGTGCCGACCCGGTGACCGGCAAGCCGGTGGTGGTCAAGGAGGGTCGCTTCGGCGCGTACGTGACCGACGGCGAGACGAACGCGACCCTGCGCAAGGGGGACGCCGTCGAGACGGTCACCATCGAACGCGCCGCCGAGCTGTTGGCGGAGAAGCGGGCGAAGGGCCCGGCCCCCAAGAAGCGGACGGCCGCCAAGCGGGCCGCTCCCAAGAAGCGTCCGGCCAAGGCCGCTCCCCGCCGCTGACCCGGCCCCGTGGCCGGCCCTCGTCGTCCCGCGTGGTTCCGCGTGGTTCCGTGTCGTCCCGTTTGTCGGGCCGGCCCGCCTCCCAGCCCCTCGTGATCGCCGTTTGCCGGCCGATTCGTTCGTCGGACGAACCGTTCGCTCGGCGATCAGCGATCATGAACGGGATCGTCGGGGCGATCGA
>DAIRVJ010000079.1:0-9524 GCA_036802895.1 Candidatus Nanopelagicales bacterium | reverse complement strand
CGGCGACCGGGTGCGGTCGGGGGCGGCGGATAGGCTGCGCGGCGTGTTCGTGGCGTTCGAGGGCGGTGAGGGGTCCGGCAAGTCCAGCCAGATCCGCCGGCTGGCGCAGCGGCTGACCGCCGGGGGCCACGACGTCCTGGTCACCCACGAGCCGGGGGACACCAGGATCGGGCCGGCCGTCCGCCGGCTGCTGCTCGATCCCGCCAACGAAGGGTTGTCGGCCAGGGCCGAGGCGCTGCTGTACGCCGCCGACCGGGCCGAGCACGTCGACGCGGTGATCAGGCCGGCGCTGGCCCGCGGGGCGGTCGTCCTCACCGACCGCTACGTCGACTCCTCGCTGGCCTACCAGGGCGTGGGGCGCGACCTGGACGTCGACGCGGTGGCCGCCGTCAACGCCTGGGCGACCGACGGGCTGCTGCCCGACCTCACCGTCCTGCTGGACGTCGATCCGACCACCGGGCTGCGTCGAGGGGTCGACCAGCCGGACCGGCTCGAGGCCGAGCCGCTCGCGTTCCACGAGCGGGTCCGCGGGGCGTTCCTGTCCCTGGCCGGCCGCGATCCGGGCCGCTACCTGGTCGTCGACTCCAGCCGCCCCGCGGACGACGTCCACGCCGAGATCGCCGCCCGGGTGGACCAGTTGCTGGGCGACCGGGCATGAGCGTCTGGACCCACCTGGTGGGACAGGACCGCGCGGTGGCCGTGTTCCGGCATGCCGCGGAGGCGGCGGCCGAGGTGGTCGCCGGCACCGGGCCCGGTGTGGGCATGACGCACGCCTGGGTCGTCACCGGGCCGCCCGGATCCGGCCGCAGCACGGCCGCCATCGCCTTTGCTGCGGCGCTGCAGTGCCCGGAGGGCGGCTGCGGCGCCTGCCACGAGTGCCTGACCGTCCTCGAGGGCACTCACGCCGACGTCGAGATGGTCCGCCCGGCGGGGCTGCATCACCTCACCGACCCGATCCGGGCCCTGGTCCGCCGGGCCAGTCTCTCGCCGGCCGGCGGCCGTTGGCAGGTCGTCGTCGTCGAGGACGCCGACCGCCTGGAGGGCCCGGACGAAGCCTGGCGCCCGGCGAACGCCCTGCTCAAGGCGATCGAGGAGCCCTCCCCGCGCACCGTGTGGGTCCTGTGCGCACCGTCGCTGGAGGACGTGCTGCCGACGATCCGGTCCCGCTGCCGGCACGTCGGCCTGGTCACCCCGCCGGTCGAGGCGGTTGCCGACGTCCTGGTGCGGCGCGACGGCATCGACCCGGCGATGGCGGCCTTCGCGGCGCGGGTGACCCACAGCCACGTCGGGCGGGCGCGTCGCCTGGCCACCGACGAGGCCACCCGCATCCGACGGGCCGAGGTCCTGCGGATCCCGGCCAGTCTGCGCGGCGTCGGTGACTGCCTGAGGGCGGCGGCGAACCTGGTCGAGGCCGCCGAGGAGGAAGCCGCCAGCGTCACCACCCCGCGCGACGACGCCGAGACCAAGGGCTTCGCGACCGCACTCGGCCAGGGATCCTCGAGGGGCGTCGACGCCCAGGGCCGGGCTCAGCTCAAGGAGCTCGAGCGCCAGCAGAAGAGACGGGCGACGCGCACCCAGCGGGACATCCTCGACCTGTCCCTGCTCGACCTGGTCGGGTTCTACCGCGACGTCCTGGCGGTCCAGCTCGCGGCGAGGGTCGACGTGGCGAACGTGGACGTCGAGCGCGACGTGCGGGCCGTCGCCGCCGCGTCGACGCCGGAACGCTCCCTGCAGCGCATCGACGCGATCCTGCACTGCCGCGAGGCGATCGCCGGGAACGTGGCCCCGCTGCTCGCCGTCGAGGCGATGGCGCTGACCCTGCGCTAGGGGTGCGGCCGGCGGCGGAGGGACCATCGGCTCTGTCCCGGGCGGGTCGGGCTGCTCGACGGTCGAGACGTGGGGGCTGCCGTTCGCGTCGTGGCGACTGCGGTGGCCGCTGTGCTGCTCGGGCTGCTGGGACTGCTCGCCGCCGGTCCGGCGTCCGCGGCGGCCCGGACCGAGGAGGCGCCCCAAGGGGTCGACCTCGTGCTGTTCTGGGGCGACGGCTGTCCGGTCTGCGCCAAGGAGAAGGTGTTCCTGGCGGACCTGCAGGAGCGCTATCCCGCCCTGACGGTGACGAGCTACGAGGTCTGGTACGACGAGGGGAACCGGCGCCGCTACGCCGAGACGGCAAAGGCGCTGGGCTTCACCGCCCAGGCGGTGCCCGCGACGATCGTGGGCGAGCGCTACTGGGTGGGCTTCGACGACGCACGCGGCAGGGAGATCGAGGCGGCCGTGGCGGCCGGGCTCGCCGGCCTGCCGGCCGCCGCGCAGGGCGAGCCGGTCGTGGACGTGCCGGTGCTCGGCCGGTTCGACGTCGGCGGTCACGGGCTGCTGCTCAGCACGCTGGTCATCGGCTTCGTCGACGGCGTCAACCCGTGCTCGCTGTGGGTGCTGTCGGTGTTGCTGGCGCTGGTGCTGCACAGCGGGTCGCGCGGGCGGGTGTTCGCCGTCGGCTCGGTCTTCCTCGCGGTGACTGCGGGGCTGTACGGGCTGTACATGGTCGGACTGTTCAGCGTGCTGTCGTACGTCGGCTACCTCGGCTGGATCACCGTGGCGGTCGCGCTGCTGGCTGCCATCCTGGGGGTGCTCCAGGTGAAGGACTACGTCTGGTTCCACCGCGGGCCTTCCCTCGGGATCGCCGACGAGCGCAAGCCAGGGCTGTTCCGCCGGATGCGCGGGCTCGCCTCCGCCGACCGGAGCCTGCCGGCTGTGCTGCTCGCGACCGCTGGGCTGGCCGTCGGTGTCTCCCTGCTCGAAACCCCGTGCACCCTCGGTCTGCCATTGCTGTGGACGAACCTGCTCGCCGACCGCGGGGCCACCGCCGGTGCCGCGGTGCTGTTGTTCGCCGCGTACATGGCGGTCTTCCTGCTCGACGAGCTGCTCGTCTTCGGGCTCGCCGTCACCACGATGCGGGCGGCCAAGCTGCAGGAGCGGCACGGGCGGGAGCTCAAGCTGGTCAGCGGCGTGGTGATGCTGGCGCTGGCGGCGGCGCTGCTGGTCGCTCCGCAGGTCATGGAGTCCGCGCTGGGTGCGCTCGCGGTCTTCGGCGGTGCCGCCGCAGTGGTCGCCGTGGTGCTGCTGGTCGGGCGGCTGCGGCACCCCGAGCCGTCCACCTGACCGGTCCGTCCGCGGATCTGCACGGGACCTACACGCTTCGCCCACACCTGCACCACCCCCGGCTGGCTACGGTCGAGGCATGCGGAGTTGTCGGGTGCTCGTGGTCGAGGACGAGCCGACGATCGGCGACGCCGTGGTTCAGCGGCTGGTCGCCGAGGGGTATCAGGCAGAGCTCGCCCTGGACGGCCTAGCGGCACTCGCGGCGGCTGCCGCCCGACCGCCCGACCTCGTCGTGCTGGACGTGATGCTGCCCGGGATCGACGGGCTCGAGGTGTGCCGCCGGCTGCAGGCGCAGTCCCCGGTCCCGGTGCTCATGGTCACCGCCCGCGATGACGAGGCGGACGTCCTCGTGGGACTGGCCGTCGGCGCCGACGACTACCTGACCAAGCCGTTCAGCATGCGCGAGCTGGTGGCCCGGGTCGCCGCGCTGCTACGCCGGGTCGAGCGGGCCCGGGAGCTGGCCGAGCGCGACCGCTGGCGGGGTCCGCTGCGGGTGGGTGGCCTCGTGGTCGAACGAGCGGCCCGCCGGGTGGTGCGCGACGGCATCGAGGTGCACCTGACGCCCATCGAGTTCGACCTGCTGGTCGCGCTGGCCGGCGCGCCGGGTGAGGTGCTGGCCCGCGAGCGGCTGCTGTCCGACGTGTGGGACTGGCCGGACGCCTCGGGCACCCGCACCGTCGACAGCCACGTGAAGGCACTGCGCCGCAAGCTGGGGGCGGACGCGATCCGGACGGTGCACGGCGTCGGCTACGCCCTGGAGCCGGAGGGCTGCTGATGGACCTGCGCCCGCTCGACCCGGTCCGCTCGATCAAGGCCAAGCTCGGCATCCTGGTCGTCGCTGCGGTGACCGGGTCGCTGTTGCTCACCTGGTTCGCCCTGCTCGAGCTGGGCTTCTGGCCGCGGTACACCCTGCCCCTGGCCCTGGCGCTGGCCGTGCTGGTCACCCAGCTGCTCGCCCGAGGGATGACCGCTCCGCTGCGCGAGATGACCGGTGCGGCGCGGGCGATGGCCCGGGGGGAGTACGGGCGGCGGGTGCAGGCGACGTCCCGGGACGAGGTGGGCGAGCTGGCTGCCGCGTTCAACCGGATGGCCGAGGACCTCGAGCGGGTCGACGGGCAGCGCAGGGAGCTCGTGGCGAACGTCAGCCACGAGCTGCGCACCCCGGTGGCCGCCCTCAGCGCCGTCCTGGAGAACCTGGTCGACGGCGTCACACCCGCCGACCCGCAGACCCTCGGCAACGCCCTGGAGCAGACCCGGCGGCTCGGCCGTCTCGTCGACGACCTGCTCGACCTGTCCCGGGTCGACGGGGGCGCAGCGCCACTGCGCCGGACCGCGGTTCCGCTGCGACCGCTGCTCGACGGTGCGGTCGCCGTCTCACGTGCGGCCTGGCCCGGGACGACGTTCGTGCTGAGGGTCGACCCACCGGACCTCGCCGCCGACGCCGACCCGGCCCGGCTGCGCCAGGTGGTGGGCAACCTGCTGGACAACGCCGCTCGGCACGGTCCGCGCGGCCGGGTCCAGGTCGGTGCGACCCGCCGGAACGGCGTCCTGGTGCTCGACGTCGTCGACGAGGGGCCGGGGATCCCGGCCGGCGAGCGCGAGCAGGTCTTCGAGCGGTTCACCCGAGGCAGCTCCGGCTCGGCCGGCGGCACCGGGCTGGGGCTGGCCATCGCGCGATACGCCGTCGAGCTGCACGGCGGGTGGATCGAGGTGGTCGACGACGCGCCCGGGGAACCGGCCGGCTGCCGGATCAGGGTGACGATCCCGGACGAGGAGCGGACATGACCCAGTTGGACCCGTACCCCCGGCCACTGATTCCCCCGGTGCGGCTGAGGGCGACCTACTGGCCGACGCCGTCGGCTGGTCCGCCGGTGTGGGTGCTGGCCGGTGCGGCGGTGGCCGGGGTGCTCGGTGCGCTCACGCTGCTCACGGAACGGATCGGCGTGCAGGTCCCGGTGCTCGCCGCGGCCCTCGTCGCGGTGGTCTGGCCGGTAGCCCACCGCCGGCTGGACGCGGCCGGTTGGGTGCTCTCTGGGCTGGCCGGGCTGCTCGTGCTCCCCGCGGCGCTGCTGGACGCCGGCTGGATCGTCACGCTGGCGCTGCTGGGGGCGTTCGGCCTGGCCTCGCTGGCGCTGACCGGCTCCCGTACCTTCACCGGGGCCACGTTGGCGGCGGGGACGCTGCCGGTCGCCGGGCTCCGGGCGCTGGCCTGGTTGGCCCGGGGCCGGGCGGTCCCGGTGCGGCCGGGCCACCTTGCGGTCGTCGTCCGGGCCGTCGTGGCCGGGCTGTTGGTCCTGGTCGTGTTCACCGCGCTGTTCGCCGGGGCCGACGCGGTCTTCGCGCACGCAGTCGGGGTGGTGCTGCCCGAGATCGACCTGGGGACCCTGCCCGCACGCGCCGTGCTGGGCGCCCTCGTCGCCGGGTTCGCCCTCGCCGCAGCCTTCACCGCGGCCGCCCCACCGCGATGGGACCTGCTCGCGGTGAGCCGGCGATCGCGCAGCGCCCCGGAGTGGGTCGTCCCGGTGGTGGTGTTGGACCTGCTGGCTGCCGGCTTCGTCGCGATCCAGGTCGGCGTGCTGTTCGGGGGGCGGGACCACGTGGTGAGCACCGCCGGGCTGACCTACGCCGAGTACGCCCGCCGCGGCTTCGGGCAGCTGGTCGTAGCCACGGTGCTGACCCTGGCCGTCGTCGCGTTCGCGGTCACCACCGCCGATCGGAACGAGCCGAGGGACCGGGCGCTGCTGCGCTGGCTGCTCGCCCCGATGCTGGCGCTGACACTGGCGATCGTCGTCTCGGCGCTGTACCGGCTGCACCTGTACGAGCAGGAGTACGGCTACACCCGGGCGCGGGTGTTCTTCGCCGGCATGGAGGTCTGGCTGGGCGTCGTGCTGCTCATGGTCGCCGCGGCGGGCCTCCGGCTGAAGGGTGGCTGGCTGGCCCGCGCGGTCGCCGGGTCGGCGGGGGCGGCTCTGCTGGTGCTGGCCGCCCTGTCGCCGGACGCGCTCGTGGCCCGACACAACGTGCACCGCTGGCAGGAGACCGGCCGGATCGACCCGGCCTACCTGAGCGGGCTCTCGGCGGACGCCCTCCCGGCACTAAACGGGCTGCCGGAGCCGATGCGCAGCTGTCTGCTCGCGCCGTACGCGCAGCGGCTCGCCGAGCCCGATCCGTGGTACGCCTGGAACCGCGGCCGTGCGCGGGCCAGGTCGGTGGAGTGGGGGCCTACGTCTACCGACGATCAGGGGCTCTGCACCGGGCGTCCGTGAGACGCTGGGGGCCACTCGTCCGTCCCACCGTGAGGCTGTCTGCGTGCGCCGATCCACCCGTCCGGCCCTGGTGCTGCCCGCCCTGCTGACGGCCGCCGTGGCGCTGGCCGGCTGCTCGGTGGTGGGCGGCGAGCCGTCCACGCCGCCCTCGCCACAGCCGGGGTCGACCGTGGCCCCCAAGGCCGACCTGCAGTCCTTCTACGCCCAGCGGCCGCGCTGGACCGGATGTGGCGGCAGCTTCGAGTGCACGACCATCGACGTGCCGCTCGACTACGCCGCGCCGGCCGGAACCACGCTCGAGCTGGCGCTGATCCGGCTGCCCGCCAAGGACCGCGGCGCCCGACAGGGCTCCCTGCTCATCAACCCGGGCGGCCCCGGGGTGTCCGGGCTGGAGTACGCGCGGGCGGCCCGGGCGGCGTTCACCGACGAGGTGCGCACCGTCTACGACGTGGTCGGCTTCGACCCGCGCGGGGTCGGGGAGAGCAGCCCGGTCGACTGCGTCAGCGACGACGAGCTGGACGCCTTCCTCGCCATCGACGGCTCGCCGGACTCCCCCGCGGAGGAGCAGGCGCTGCTCGCGGCCAGCCGCTCCTTCGCCCAGGGCTGCCTCGACCGCTCCGAGGCCTGGTTGCCGCACCTCGGCACCGAGGACGCCGCCCGGGACATGGACGTCATCCGGGCCGTGCTGGGCGACGCCCAGCTGACGTTCTTCGGGGCGTCCTACGGCACGTTCCTCGGCGCCACCTACGCCGAGCTGTTCCCCGGCAAGGTCCGCCGGATGGTTCTGGACGGCGCCGTCGACCCCGCCCTGGACGCCGTCCAGATCTCGAAGGGGCAGCTCGCCGGGTTCGAGGAGGAGCTGAACGGCTTCCTCGCCGACTGCGCGGGCTCGGGGTCCTGCCCGCTGGGCGGTTCGAGCGCGGCCGCTCGCCAGCGCCTCGAGCGGCTGCTCGCCGACATCGACGCCCGACCGCTGGACGTCGGAGGCCGGCCGCTCACCCAGTCGCTGGCCCTGCTCGGGATCGTCTACCCGCTGTACGACCAGCGGGCCTGGCCCACGCTGCGGGTCGCCCTGGACCGGGCGCTGGACGGCGACGGCAGTGCGCTGATGCTGTTGGCGGACATCTACACCGACCGCAAGCCGGGGGGCGGCGGGTACAAGTCCAACCGCGACGAGGCGACCTACGCGGTGAACTGCGCCGACCGCGAGGACAGCTCGACCGTTGCCGACACCCGCGCGCTCGCCGCTGAGCTGGCCCGGCAGTCGTCGGTGTTCGGCGCCTATCTGGCCTGGAGCAACCTGCCGTGTGCGGTGTGGCCGGTCCCTGCGGCCGGTCGGCCCCGAGCGCTGCGTGCGGCAGGGGCCCCGCCCATCGTGGTCATCGGCACGACCCGAGACCCGGCCACGCCCTACGCGTGGGCCAAGTCGCTGGCGACGGAGCTGGAGTCGGGCCGGCTGCTCACCTACGACGGTCGGGGGCACACCGCCTACACCCGGGGCAGCCGGTGCATCGACCGAGCGGTGGACGCCTACCTGGTGAGCGGGACGCTGCCCGCGGAGGGCACGGTCTGCCGGTGACGGCGGCCCGCCTTGACGGCTGCTTAGCGCGGCCTTGACCGGGCGATCGAAACGCTGGTCCTGACCCGATCGTCAGGACAGGGGGACGTCATGAGGTTCGTGCGTGTCGGTGCGGCCGTGCTCGCCGCGGCCGCGATCGTCGGCACCCAGTCGGGCGTGGCCAGCGCCGCGGTGTGGAGCCCGACCAAGACCCTGCAGGGGGTGTTCGGCATCTCCTCGCCGCCCGAGGCCCCGAGCGTCGCCTCGAACGCGGCTGGACACGGCGTCGCCGTGTGGGACAACACCGGCGTCGTCCGCTTGGCCGAACGGGTCAAGGGCGGCGCCTGGACGGCGTCCAGGACCGTCTTCCCCGGCTCGGCCTGGTACGGAGGGCCCTCGACCGTGGCGATCGGGGCCGACGAGACGACGGCCGTCGCCTGGACCACCGTCGCGACCCGCTACGTCCCGGCGAAGCTCGTCGTGTCCGTGCGTCGTCCCGGTGCCGACTTCACCACGCCGGTCCAGGTCGCGCCCGGCTTCCTCGTCTTCTCCTTCCGCCTCGGCGTCGCCGCCGACGGCACCGTGACGTTGGCCTGGCTGGACGGCTCGGGGGTGCACGCCAGCACGCTGGCGCCGGGCGGGGCCTGGAGCGCCCCCCAGCAGCTCTCCGGTGCGGGGTACCCCAGCCTTCCCGATCTGGTGGTGAACGACGCGGGTGCGGCCGTCGCGGTGTGGCAGCAGGGCTCCTCGCCCGGCGCCCCGTCCTCGGTCGTCGCGGCCTACCGGCCCGCCGGCGCTGCCGCGTTCGACGCCGCCCAGGTCGTGTCGGCCGGCACCGGCCAGAGCACGTGGAACCCGAAGCCCGGGATCTCGGCCAGCGGTGACGCCGCCGTCGGGTACCTCGACGGCGCCTCGATGGTCGTGGCGACCCGCCCGGCAGCCGGCCCGTGGGGCGCCCCGGTGACCGTGTCGCCGGCGTCTCACGGCGTGGGCTATCCGGCGCTGGCCATGGACGGCGCCGGCGACCTGGTCGCCGCGTGGCTCGCCACGGACACGTTCGGGACCCCGGCCGTCTGGAAGCGCACGATGCCGGCCGGAGGGGCCTGGACGGCGACCACCCGGCTGTCCGGTGCCGCCGACACTGCGGACTGGCCCACGGCGGCGTTCTCGTCCGACGGTTCGGTCGCGGTGGTGACCTGGATCGACGACCAGGCTCTGAAGGCCAGGGCCTCCACCGGCAGCGTGTCCGGCGCCTGGACGCGGGCGACCCTCGGTGCCGGCTACTGGGGCTCGACGGTCCCGGTCGCGGCCGGCGGCGGGACGGCGACCGCGGCCTGGGCCGCCGCCATCCCGACGAACGCCAACAGCTCGAAGATCCTCGGCCGCGCGTTCGGCTGAGGGCAGGGGCGGTCACAGCGGCCCCTGTAGACTCCTCGTCGCTCCAGGCCGAACCGCCGGGGCACGCCGCCTTAGCTCAGTCGGTTAGAGCGACGCACTCGTAATGCGTAGGTCTGGGGTTCGACTCCCCAAGGCGGCTCCAC
>DAIRVJ010000078.1:4761-11006 GCA_036802895.1 Candidatus Nanopelagicales bacterium | reverse complement strand
TCACGTGCGACTCGTCGATGACGAGCAGGAAGTCCTCCGGGAAGTAGTCGAGCAGGGTGTTCGGGGCCGTCCCCGGGGCGCGCCCGTCGATGTGCCGGCTGTAGTTCTCGATGCCCGAGCAGGTGCCGACCTGGCGCATCATCTCGATGTCGTACGCGGTGCGCATCCGCAGCCGCTGCGCCTCCAGGAGCCGGCCGTGCCGCTCGAGCTCGGCCAGTCGCTCGCCCAGCTCCGCCTCGATCCCGGTGATCGCCCGCTCCATCCGCTCCGGTCCCGCGACGTAGTGAGAGGCGGGAAACACGTAGAGCTCGGAGTCCTCGGTGACGATCTCCCCGGTCACCGGGTGCAGCGTCGTCAGCCGCTCGATCTCGTCACCGAACATCTCGATCCGGACCGCGTGCTCCTCGTAGACCGGGAACACCTCGATCGTGTCCCCTCGCACCCGGAACGTCCCCCGGGTGAACGCGAGGTCGTTGCGGGTGTACTGGATGTCGACGAAGCGGCGGAGCAGCCGATCCCGCTCGGTCGAGTCGCCCACCTTCAGCCGCACCATGCGGTCGACGTACTCCTGCGGGGTGCCCAGTCCGTAGATGCAGGACACCGACGCCACCACGATGACGTCCCGCCGGGTCAACAGGCTGTTCGTGGCCGAGTGGCGCAGCCGCTCGACCTCGTCGTTGATCGAGGAGTCCTTCTCGATGTAGGTGTCGCTCTGCGGGATGTAGGCCTCGGGCTGGTAGTAGTCGTAGTAGGAGACGAAGTACTCGACCGCGTTGTCGGGGAGCAGTTCCCGGAACTCCGTGGTCAGCTGGGCGGCCAGGGTCTTGTTCGGGGCGATCACCAGCGTCGGTCGTTGGAGCCGTTCGACGAGCCAGGCGGTCGTGGCCGACTTGCCCGTGCCCGTGGCGCCGAGCAGCACGACGTCCCGCTCGCCGGTCTCGATGCGCCGCTGCAGCTCGTCGATGGCGGCCGGCTGGTCGCCCGCCGGCTGGAAGGGGCTGCGCACGTGGAACGGCGCCACCCGGCGCTCGAGGTCGGTGACCGGTCGCATGGCTCCACGGTAGGCCCGGCCACCGACAGGACGCACCGCCGGGACGACCGGCCCGCATCTGCGATCCTGGCGGCGTGCCAGGTCAGCGGGTCCGCGGCGGGACGAGGCCGCGCCACCGGCGCACCCGCGCGCTCTTCCCGGTCGGACGCCACCGGGCGACCGACGACCAGGCGCTGCGTTGGGGGCTGCCCCTGGTCGTCGCTGCCGGCATCGTCGTCACGGTCGCCGCCGTCCTCGTGGTGGCCGACCTGTTGCTCGGCTGATGACGCCAGGGCTGATCAGGCCAGGCGGCTGGTGATCTCCGTCCACAGCTCCCCGACCTGCGCCTGGAGGTCCTCCAGCGAGCCGGAGTTGTCGATCACGACGTCGGCCACGGCCAGTCGGCTCTCCGGCGACGCCTGGGCGGCCATCCGGGCGCGAACGGCGTCCGGCGACAGCCCCCTGGAGGCCACGACCCGACGCAGCCGTAACTCCTCAGGCGCCTCGACGACCACCACGAGGTCGTAGCCGCCGGCCAGGTCCTTCTCGACGAGCAACGGCACGTCGTGGACGACGACCGAGCCCGGCGGCGCGGCGGCGAGGAGGTCGCCGGCCCGGGACGCGACGATCGGGTGGACGATCTCCTCGAGCCGGCGGCGGGCCCCGTCGTCCTGGAAGACCAGGTCGGCGAGCCTGGCCCGGTCCAGCTGGCCGTCGTCAGCGAGCACGCCGGCGCCGAAGGAGTCCACGACCTGAGCCAGCCCGGCACTGCCCGGGGCCAGTGCCTCGCGCGCCAGATGGTCGGCGTCGACGACGATGGCACCCAGGTCGGCCAGCATCCGCGTGACCTCGGACTTGCCCGCACCGATCCCGCCGGTCAGGCCCACGGTGAGCACGACCAGAGACTAGGCCTTGGCCCCTCAAGGACGGCGCGCCGGTGCCGATAGTTGCATCGAGAGTGCGACGTACATTACGGTTCGATAAACCTCAACCCGCTGTCGGACGAATGGGCGGGCTCCCCGGGCAGGGGCTGCGTCCGACTTCTTCTCAGGAGTTCGCAGATGACTCATGCCCGAATCCGGTTCACTCTCCTACTCAGCACGGTGTTCCTGCTCGTCGTCAGCCTGGCGCTGGTCTCGGTCCAGTCGAACCGGTCCAAGGCGGCGACCGTGGCCAGTCCGATGATCTTCGGCGCGGCCGCGGACAGCATGACCATGGTTCAGTCACACGAGAAGGTGCTCGGCGGCCACATGGAGGGCGTCCGGGTCTACAAGCACTGGGGCGGCACCCTCTTCGGCAAGAGCCAGTACCAGATGCGCGACACCGGCCACACGCTGTTCGTGTCGGTCAAGGCCATGCGCACGGGCGGGGGCGCGATCAGGTTCGCTGACATCGCCAACGCCGCCCCGGGCTCGACCCTCTACCGCGACATGCAGTCGATGGCGGCCCAGATCAAGGCCTTCAGGTCGCCGGTCTACTTCATCTTCAACCACGAGCCCGAGGCCAGGGCGAGCCGGACCAGCGGCGACGGGCCGCAGTACGCGGCGGCTTGGCGGAAGATCGTCACGGTGTTCCGCAACGAGGGCGTGACCAACGCCAAGTACGTGGCCACGTTCACCGGCTTCGGCTTCACCCGCAAGGACTCGCACAACGTGGCCTACTACTACCCCGGCGACGCCTACGTCGACGCGGTGGCGGCCGACGTCTACAACTGGGGCTGGTGCCGGGGCATGAACTGGCGTTCCATGGCCGCGCTCATCGAGGGCATCAGGGTCTGGGGCACCAAGCACCCGACCGAGAAGCTGATGCTGATGGAGTGGGGCTCCGCGGAGGACCGTTCGGTCCCGGGTCGCAAGGCCCAGTGGATCCGAGAGGCCACCGCGCTGTTCAAGCAGCCGGGCTACCAGCAGTTCAGCGCCATCCTGCAGTGGGGCGGCCGGAACATGAGTGGCCGGTGCGGGTTCGACTACACCACCTCCGCCTCGGCGACCGACGCGTGGCGGGACATGGGAGCCGACCCGGCCTACGCCGCACGATGATCTGACCCGAACGCACAGACGGCGGCCCCGTCCCCGATCAGGGGGCGGGGCCGCCGTCTGCTCGGGGACGGCCCTCCTGGGCAGTGTGGGCCGATCGGCCACCCGGAGAGTGAGGTGGCCCCGCCCCCACGATGGGGACGGGGCCACCTCCTGGTGCCGCATCGTGCGGTGGCGAGGTCAGCCCTCGCCGGTGAGCTTCTCGCGCAGGGCCGCGAGTGCCTCGTCCGACGCCAGGGTGCCCGCGCCCTCCTGCTCGTCCTCCGCGGCCGCCTCGGATGAGTACGCGGTCGGCGCCTCGGCCTCCGCCTGGGCCTCGGCCTCGGCCTTGCGGGCTTCGGCCACCTGCTTCTTGTGCGCCTCGAAGCGCTGCTGGGCCTCGGCGTACTGCTTCTCCCACTGCTCGCGCTGGGTGTCGTAGCCCTCGAGCCACTCCCCCGTCTCCGGGTCGAAGCCGTCGGGATAGACGTAGGCGCCCTTGTCGTCGTACGTGGCCGGCATGCCGTACAGGGTGGGGTCGAACGTGTCGCCGACGGCCTCGCCGATGGTGCCCTCGTTGGCCTGCTTGAGCGACAGCGAGATCCGGCGCCGCTCGAGGTCGATGTCGATGACCTTGACGAGGATCTCGTCGCCGACCTGCACGACCTGCTCGGGGATCTCCACGTGCCGCTCGGCCAGCTCGGAGATGTGCACCAGGCCCTCGATGCCCTCGTCGACCCGGACGAACGAGCCGAACGGCACCAGCTTGGTGACCCGACCGGGCACGACCTGCCCGATCTGGTGGGTACGGGCGAACTGCTGCCAGGGGTCCTCCTGCGTCGCCTTCAGCGACAGGGAGACCCGCTCGCGGTCCATGTCGACGTCCAGCACCTCGACGGTGACCTCGGTACCGACCTCGACGACCTCCGACGGGTGGTCGATGTGCTTCCAGGACAGCTCGGACACGTGCACCAGGCCGTCGACGCCACCGAGGTCGACGAACGCGCCGAAGTTGACGATCGAGGAGACCACGCCCTGGCGGACCTGGCCCTTCTGCAGCGTGGTGAGGAAGTTCTGGCGCACCTCGGACTGGGTCTGCTCGAGCCAGGCCCGGCGCGACAGCACCACGTTGTTGCGGTTCTTGTCCAGCTCGATGATCTTGGCCTCGAGCTCCTTGCCCACGTACGGCTGGAGGTCGCGGACGCGACGCATCTCGACCAGCGACGCCGGCAGGAAGCCGCGCAGGCCGATGTCGAGGATCAGGCCGCCCTTGACGACCTCGATCACCGAACCGGTGACGACGCCGTCCTCCTCCTTGATCTTCTCGATCGTGCCCCAGGCGCGCTCGTACTGGGCGCGCTTCTTGGACAGGATCAGCCGGCCCTCCTTGTCCTCCTTCTGCAGGACCAGGGCCTCGATCTCGTCCCCGACGCCGACGACGTCCTTGGGGTCGACGTCGTGCTTGATCGACAGCTCGCGGGAGGGGATGACCCCCTCGGTCTTGTAGCCGATGTCGAGGAGCACCTCGTCACGGTCGACCTTGACGACCGTGCCGGCGACGATGTCGCCGTCGTTGAAGTACTTGATGGTCTCGTCGATGGCGGCGAGCAGGTCCTCGGCGGACCCGATGTCGTTCACCGCGACGACAGGGGTCGCGGGCTTGGCAGCGTCAGCGGTACTGATCGTCATAGGGGTAGGGGCTCCGATGCGGACAGATGGTCGACTCGTCGCGCTGAGGGCCCTTGGATCGACGTGCCGGGACCCGGTCGGTCAGGAGCGGGAAGCGAGTCGAGCGCGAGCCTGCTCGGTCTGAGGTCACACAGGCCCACGGCGCAGTCCGCCAGTCTACGGACCGGCCGGCGACGGGGTCAATCCAGGTGAGCGGCGCTCGACCCCTCCTCCCCCATGATCCCGGGAAACCGTTGGGCCCCCGAGGTCGAGTCCGGTTCCCTGGATCACGGGTCGGAGGGGCGATCATGGCGCTGTGGAGCAGGTGACCCGGCGTCCGGTGTCGGCCGAGGAGACCCGGCTGGCCAGCCGACGGTGGTGGGACGACGCCGCCGACGCCTACCAGGCCGAGCACGGGGACTTCCTCGGGGCCGCCCGGTTCGTCTGGGGCCCGGAGGGGCTGGACGAGGCCGACGCCGGCCTGCTGGGAGACGTGCGCGGTGCCCGGGTGCTGGAGGTCGGCTGCGGCGCCGCGCAGGCCGCCCGCTGGCTCGCCGATCGCGGCGCCCGCCCGGTGGGCGTCGACCTGTCGGCGGGGCAGCTCCGGCACGCTCAGGCGTTGGCCGGACGGACCGGCATCGTCGTCCCCCTGGTTCAGGCGGACGCGACGGCCCTGCCCTTCGCCGACGGGTCGTTCGACCTGGCCGTCTCGGCCTACGGCGCCGTACCCTTCGCCGCCGACCAGGTCGCGCTGCACACGGAGGTGGCCCGCGTCCTGCGGCCGGGCGGGAGGTGGGCGTTCTCGGTCAGCCACCCGCTGCGCTGGGCCCTGCCCGACTCACCCGACGAGGACGGTCTGGTCGTGCGCCACTCCTACTTCGACCGGACGCCGTACGTCGAGCAGGACGAGTCCGGCCGGCCCACCTACGTCGAGCACCATCGCACCCTGGGCGACCGGGTGCGGGACCTGACCGCCTCGGGGTTCGTCCTGGTCGACCTCGTCGAGCCCGAGTGGCCGGCGTGGAACGACCAGGTGTGGGGCGGCTGGAGCCCGCGGCGAGGCCGACTCGTGCCGGGCACCGCGATCTTCGTCTGCCGGCGCCCTTGAGACCTCAGCCGGCGTGGAAGCCCGCCTCGTCCCGCCGCCCGGCGAGGGTCAGGAAGGCGCCCACGACCAGGAGCAGCAGTCCGCCGATCAGCCCGACCAGCGGCACGGTGCCGTTCAGCAGCTTGAGCTGGGACGAGCCGTCCTTCGCGGTCTTGACCGCCTGGGTCACGTTCTCATCGGTGAACGCCAGGGTGGCGTCCAGCAGGGTGAGCTGGTCGGTGCCGTCGGGCCCACGCAGCGTCTGCTTCTGCACCTCCTGGCCCCTGACGACCGCCCCCGTGGTCGGCTCGACCCAGACCGTCCGAGTGTTGGAGTAGAACCGCGGCGACTTGAAGGCCGGCAGCTCGGGAGCGCCGACCAGCTCGCCGGGCACCTCCAGCTCGGCGTACTGGGTCGGCTCGATGACCTGCTCGAACCGGTAGAC
>DAIRVJ010000078.1:0-4661 GCA_036802895.1 Candidatus Nanopelagicales bacterium | reverse complement strand
GTTGGCGCCCTTGCTGGCCGGTCGGTCGGGCTTCACCCGGCGAGTTGCGGTGAGGTCGACGTTGCTTCGCGGGGACAGAGTGGCGGGGTCGAACAGCGTCGTCGCGACGCCGGTCGACGGCGAGATGCTCACCCCGTTCTCGCACAGCGTCTGGCCCTCGCAGCCGAGCGGCGCGACGGCCAGGCGCGGCACCGCGTACCACTTGGCCAACGGCGCGAGGGCGAGCAGGAAGGTCCCCAGGCCGATGAGCACGAAGCCCAAGCCACGCCGCATCACGGTCTCCTCGAACGACGACAGGTCGGTGTAACGCGCGCAACCTACCGCACCCGAGGGCGACTGACGGCCACTTCAGCCCAGGCGGACGCGGCGCGTCGTCTGCCCCATGACCGGGTCGCTGACGTGCCAAGGTGTCTAGGGTGCACCACCCGGCCTCGGACGTCCCCCACCGTGACCCGCTCCCGCTGGTCGACGGGCTGCGGGCGTGCGCCGCCCTACTCGTCCTGGCGACCCACGTCGCCTACCAGACCGGCGAGGTGTCGCGAGGGGTGTTCGGGGCCGTGCTCGGCCGATTCGACCTCGGCGTGGCCTTGTTCTTCGTCATCTCCGGGTTCGTGCTGTACCGGCCATGGTCGGTGGCTGCCCGAACCGGACGCGAGGGCCCCCGGCTTCGAACCTACCTCCGCCGCCGATCCGCTCGCATCCTGCCGGCCTACTGGGTCGTGCTGCTTCTGGTCGTCCTCACGACGGCGCGGGGGGCGTCCGCCGGCGACGTGCTGAGCAACATCGGTCTCGCCCAGGTGTACAGCGACTCCTTGCTCCCCGGGTACACCCAGACCTGGAGCCTGTGCACCGAGATCGCCTTCTACGCCGTCCTGCCTCCGCTTGCCGGGACCTTGGTGGGCCGTGGCGGGTCCACCTACCGGTGGCAGCGCGAGACGTCGGTCCTGGTCGCGCTGGCCGTCCTCGCCTGGGTCTGGACAGCAGTCGCGGCGACGGGCTCGATCACGCCGTGGGCAGGCACCTGGCTGACCGGGCATCTGGACTGGTTCGCCGTCGGCATGCTGCTCGCGTCAGCCTGGGCCCACCGGGCGGTGCACCCGACCGGGCGCGTCGCCGCCCTGCTGGACGACGTCGGCGGCCACCCGTGGGGCCTGCTCGCACTCGGTGCGGGGCTCTTCTGGCTGGCGACGACGCCGCTGGCCGGGCCACTGACCCTGGATGTCTCCACCCCCACGGCCGCCGTGGTCAAGGAGGTCCTCTACGGGGCGATCTCGGGGCTGGTGGTGCTGGCGGCCATCGCCGGCCCGCAGACGTCCGGCCCGTTCGCTGCGGTGCTGGGGCACCCGGTCGCCCAGGACCTCGGGCGGATCTCCTACGGCCTCTTCCTCGTGCACCTGGTGGCGATCGAGGCCGCCCTGCGGCTGCTCGGCCGCGAGGCCTTCGCCGGTTTTTTCTGGCCGGTGCTGGTCGTCACCGTCGTGCTCAGCGTCGCGGGGGCCACGGCGTCGTGGTGGCTGGTCGAGCGTCCGGCCCTCCGGTGGGCGCACCGTCCAGCGCGCGCGACGATGCCGGCAGGCGACGCGGCACGGTCGCCGCGCTGATCGCCGCGACGACCAGGGCCAAGGCAAGACCCTGGGTGGCGAACCGGGCCGCCGTCACCACCCGTTCGCCCAGGTCCGGCCACACCGTGGGTGCTGCGGCCACCCCGGCCAGGAGCACCGCGCCGCCGGGGATCCACCGAACCGCGCGAGTCGCCAGCGATCGGCCGACCAGCCACCCGGCGAGGCCGACCGGCCCGGCCAGGACCACCGCGGGTATCAGGGCGAGCAGCTCACGTTCGACCCGAGTGGCGACCCCCGGTCCGACGGCCGGTGGCCCGACGCCTCCGCGGGTCAAGGCCAGCGCCCCGAGCAGGAGGACGAGCAGCGCGCCGACCCCCAGTCCGGTGCGGTGCAGCCGTCCGGGCGAGAACGTCAGCTCGACCTCGCCGACCGCCCCGGCCGGGAGCCGGAAGGCCTGGCGCCACCCGTCGACCCGGACCGGTTCCATTCGCCGGCCCTGAGCGTCCGCCCGCCACCCGCGGTTGTAGCCCTCGGCCAGCACCAGCAGGGACTCCTCGCCTGCCTCGAGCCGGACGATGCGGTGCTCCGGCTCCCAGCGCAGGACGTCGACCCCGCGGCCCGATGGGGCACCGCCCACGGCCATGGCACCGTGAACGCTCACGGCGACGACTCCCACCCCGCCCCCGGCCCCGGCGACGATGTCGTGCCGCCCCGCGCCGAGCGCCACCTCCGGGGCGCAGACCCGCACAGGGATCCGCCCGCCCTCCAGCAGCCGCTCCGCCGACACCCGCAGGGCCGTGGGCACGACGCGCCCATCGAGCGCGACGGCCGGCCCTCGCCCGCATGGCTGGTCGATGGTCGCGTCAGAGGCCGGCACGGGCTTCGGGAGTTCCGGCAGGTACAGCTCGTCGACCACGAGGGGGACGTCGGAGGCTCCGGCCGCCAGCCGCAGGGTCACGGTGAACCGCCGGCCGGTCAGCGGCTCGAACGAAGCGACCCTCGACGGACGCAGCGGGACCTCCCGACGCTCGCGCCCCGAGCTGACCACGACGCTGCGCACCGAGTCTCTCCCCGCGGCGTCCACCAGCAGTCCGATCCGGGAGAGGGTGACCGGGGTGGCAGTGGTCACGGTCAACACGGGCGCGGTGTCACCCCGCCGCGTCACCCAGGCGGTCGACCGGTTGCCGTCCAGGGCGGCGCCGGGCCGGGCGGCCGGGTCGTCGAACTCCCGACCGGACGCCGACACCGAGGTCGCCCACGGCAGCAGCGCGGCGTCCAGCAGCCGGTCCAGCACCGGTCCGGGGGTCGGCTCCGCCCAGGCGTCGATCCGACCGGTGAGCCCGCGGGCGGACTCGAAGGTCCGGTCGAGGTCCGGCTCCTCCGCGGCCCGGCCGAGGCTGTGGGCGCACAGCCACTGACCGCCGGTGCGCAGGCACTCACGACGGGCGCGTGGCTCCCGCTCCAGGACGAGTGCACCCACGTCGACGCGAGCGCCGACCGCCGGCAGCGCGAGCGTCTGCCGCACCCGGACGCCAGGGAGGTCGACCTCGGCGATGCCCATGGCGGTGGGTTCGCGGCCGGCCGCGCGCCGCAGGGTCACCCGCAGGGTCGTGGTCGCGCCGTCCACCGGGACGACCACCCGCCCGTCCCCCGGCACCGCGGCCACGGTGCGCCCGAGGTCCGTACGGACCTCGACCTCCGCAGGTCTCGCCACACCGGGCCCGGCGGCGAGGGTGATCACCACCGGCGTGGGCGCCCGGGGCTCGGGCAGGTCCAACCGCCACCACGGCGCCGCGTCACCGACGTCGCTCAGCCACGCTGTCGAGGGATCGCCGTCGACCGCTGACCCGGCCCGGGCGACCGGCCCGCGGTAGGCCCTGGCGAACGGGTCAGCCCCGCTGGACGACACGTCGATCCGGACCCGACGCCCATCGACGGTCGGAGCCGCCGTGGTCTGCTGGTCCACACCGTCGTAGGGAGTGACGTCGGCGGCCGGCCGGCCCTGCGCGGCGTCCACGTCGGCCCGGAGGGTCTCGGAGTAGTTGCGGGTCGCGTCGGCGCCGGTGTTGAGCCGGCGTCGGCGCAGTGTGTCACTCACGAGGGCCGAGCCGGACCCACCGTCGGCCTCGGCGACCAGAGCGGCGGGCAGCACGTTCAGGGCAGCGGCGGCCACCGTCGCCTCGGGCCCGCCGACGAGGGTGGCGGTCTGCGAGAGCGGGACGGCTCGCACCCGCGAGTCACCCGCGGTGGCGACCTCGTAGACCTCGACCGCCGGACGCGGCGGCACCGCGCGCACCGCGTCGAGGGTCAGCCCGAGACCGGAGGACACCAGCGGACCGAACGTGGCGACCCGACGGAGCCCGGGGCTGGCCTCGAGCGTCGCCCGAACCACCACGGGGGGCGATGCCGCCGCCAGCGGGTCGACGTCGTGACGCAGGACGACGTAGCGGACTCCGGCCCGCGCCAACGCCGGAGCCAGCCCGTCGGACCGCCGGCCCAGCGCGAGCTCGGCCTCGACGGCGTCCAGGAGCCGGGTGGCGCCGGGCGCGCCGAGCGGGACGGCGTTGCGGACGGCCCAGGGAGATCGGGCGAGCGGCTGCAGCGGTTCGTCGGCGGTCCGCCCCCACGTGTACTCGCCGAACGTGGTGGCCGGCTCCAGCAGGGCGCGGCCTTCGGCGTCGTTGACCTCGAGCCAGCGGGCGGTCTCGACCCACCACGGCGGGATGTCCCGGAACGAGCCGCGCGGGGGGATGGTGCCCTGGACGGCTGGCAGCAGGCTGACGACCAGGGGCAGCACGATCAGCACGCCGATCGTGGCGGTCCCCCACGCCGGTCGCTCGCGAAGCCAGCGGCCGTCCTCGCCGGGGACTCGGGCGAGGAGGCGACGGCCGGCAGCCGGGGCCCGAGCCAGCAGGGCGGTGAGTCCGATCGTGATCGGCAGTCTCAGCACCGGGTCGAACTTGTGCATGTTGCGGAAGGGTGCGAGCGGCCCGTCGAGCAGCTCCTGGACCGGCCCCGCGACCACGGATCCGCCCTGGCCGGCGTAGGCGATGCCGGCGAGCACGAGCCCCGCGACCACGCCCCACGCGAGGAAGCGGC
>DAIRVJ010000077.1:0-11040 GCA_036802895.1 Candidatus Nanopelagicales bacterium | reverse complement strand
CGTGGCGCAGGCACTCGTCCGACCAGACCAGGGGCGCCGTGAGGGTCACGTCCGGCAGGATGCCAGGCATGCCTCGAGCCGCCGATCTCGGGATCGTCATCGGCCCACTGCCGCCGGGGCCGACCGGGTCGGTGCTCGACGTCCCCGGGGTCGGTCTCGGCCATGCCACGGTGTGGCGGGACGAGCCCGATCCGCCCGCCGGTCGGGGCGTCGCCCGCACCGGCGTGACGGTGCTGGTCCCGGCCGTCGACGCGTTCACCCGGCCCGTGCCGGCCGGCGGTGCGGTGCTCAACGGCGCGGGGGAGTGCACCGGCTTCGTCGTCGCCGGCGAGTGGGGCCTGGTCGAGACCCCGGTGTTCCTCACCTCCACCATGCAGCTGGGCCGGGTCTACGACGCCGCCTGCGAGCTGCTCGCCGACATCGAGCCGCTCATCGGCGAGGACGTCGCGATCCCGGTGGTCGCCGAGTGCGACGACTCCTTCCTCAGCGACGTCCGGAGGATGCAGGTGACCCGGGACGACGTGGCCGCGGCCTGGTCGGCGGCCAGGGTCTCGATCGGATCCACCCACGCGCCGGAGGAGGGCTCGGTCGGCTCGGGCACCGGGATGTCCTGCCTGGGCTTCAAGGGCGGCATCGGGACGGCGTCGCGGGTCCTGCCGTCGGGGCACACGGTCGGCGTGCTGCTCATGACGAACTTCGGCGAGCGAGCCCGGTTGACCGTCGACGGCGTCCCGATCGGCCGGTTGCTGCCGCCCGACCCGTACCCGGAGGAGCCCCGGCCGGCCGGCTCCTGCATCGGCGTGGTCGTGACGGACGCGCCGCTGGCCGGCGCCGACTGCGCCCGGCTGGCCCGCCGGGTGGGTCTGGGGCTGGCCCGCACCGGGTCGACCGCGCACCACGGCAGCGGCGAGATCTTCCTGGGCCTGGCGACGGGGATCCGGGCCGACCGGGACGGGCGCCTCGACGGCCCGACACCGTTGACCGGGCGTGCGCTCGACCCGTTCTTCGCCGCGGTCGTCGACGCCAGCGAGGAGGCGGTGCTCACCTCGATGCTGATGTCCCCGACGGTGACCGGCCGGGCCGGCCATGCCCGGCAGGGGCTGCCCCCGGACGACGTCCGCCGGCTGCTGGCCGGGCACGGCCGTGGCTGAGCCGGGCTGGGCACGCGACGAGCGCGCGGTCGACGCCTGGATCCCGATGGCCGACGGCGTTCGGCTGGCCGTCACGCTCTACCTGCCGGACGACGGCGCCGGCCCGCAGCCCTGCATCCTCGAGGCGCTGCCGTACCGCAAGGACGACCAGACGGCGTCCTACCGGCCGGAGTACAGCCGGCTGCGCGACGAGTTCCGCTACGCGGTGGCGCGGGTCGACCTGCGCGGCACCGGGTCCAGCGGCGGGCTGGCCACCGACGAGTACCCGGAGCAGGAGCAGGTCGACCTGCTCGAGGTGATCGCCTGGCTGGCCGCCCAGCCGTGGTGCGACGGGAACGTGGGCATGTACGGCACGTCGTACTCCGGCTTCAACGCGCTGCAGCTCGCCTGCGAGCGCCCGCCCGCCCTCAAGGCCGTGGTCGCGATCTACGCCACCGACGACCGGTACACCGACGACGTCCACTACACCGGGGGCCTGCTGCGCTGGCTGGACCTCGTCGACTACTGCCACTACATGACCCCGATGAACGCGCTGCCCCCGGTCCCCGCTGTGTGGGGGGCCGGGTGGCGCGAGGAGTGGCTGCGCCGGATCGACGCGACCGAGCCCTGGCTGCTGCGCTGGATGGCGGAGCAGCGCGACGGCCCGTACTGGCGGCGCGGGTCGGTCCGACCGGACTACGCCCGGATCGAGTGTGCCGTCATGGTCGTGGCCGGCTGGGCGGACGGCTACCGCAACAACTCGTTCCGCACGATGGCCGCGCTGGCCCGCGCCGGGGTGCCGCACCGGCTGCTGGCCGGGCCGTGGTCGCACGCCGCCACGTCGTCGTCGCGGCCCGGGCCACGGATCGACCTGGTGCCCGAGATGGTCCGCTGGTGGGACCGCTGGCTGCGCGGCGTCGACAACGAGGTCGCCAGCGGGGTCCACCGAGAACCTTCGGTCACCTACTTCCTGCGCCGCTCGACCCGGCCGGAGCCGGATCTCGACACCTGGGACGGCGAGTGGCGACAGGAGGACTGGCCCAGCCCGCGGGTGGCCACTCGCGGGTACCCGCTCGACGCCCGGCCGCCCTACGACGTGCGGCCGGACGTCGGGGTGGACGCCTGGATCACCTGCGCGGGGCACCTGCCGTACGGTCAGCCGCTCGACCAGCGGGCCGAGGACGCCGCCTGCCTGACCTGGGAGTGGCCGGCCGGGGGTCTGGAGCTGCTCGGCCACCCGGTGCTGAGCGTCGAGGTCGCCGCCTCGGCGCCGGTCGCCACCCTGGCCGCCCGGCTGACCGACGTCTTCCCGGACGGCACCTCGGTGCTGATCTCGCGCGGGGTGCTGAACCTCAGCCACCGCAGCAGCCACACGACCCCCGAGCCGCTCGTGCCTGGTCGGTCCTATCCGGTCGTCCTCGAACTGGACGCCACGGCCTACGGGCTGGCCGAGGGGCACCGACTGCGGCTCGCCGTCTCGGGCGCGCTGTGGCCGGACGTCGTGAGCCCGCCGGCCCCGCTCACCCTGACCCTCGGCGCCGGCACGCTCGAGCTGCCGGTGCTGACCGCTGGCTCGCCGTACCCGGCGCCGGTCCTGGTTCCTGGCGGCGGCGCCGAGGAGATCGACCAGCGCGCCGTCTGGCGGGTCGAGCGCGACGTGCTGGCCCGGACGACCACGTGCCGGGTTGCGCACGGCTCCACCGGCGACGTGCCGTACGGCGGGATCTCGACCGAGCGGTACGACGGGTCGGTCACCGTCGACCGGCGGACGTTCGCCCAGCAGGCTCGGGCTGACGTGTCCTTCGACCTGACGTGGCCGGAGGCAACGGTCTCGGTGCGCTCCGCGCTGGACGTCCGAGCCGACGCCGACGTCTTCGAGGTGCGGGTGACCCTGGACGTCGAAGAGGAGGGCCACCCGGTGGCCCACCGAGAGTGGCAGCGACGAGTGACCCGCGACCTCGGCTGAGGTCAGGTGGGGCGGTCAAAGGCCAAGCGCGTCGAGGTCGTCGGTGATGAGGGCCCGGTCGTCAGCGTCGGCGACGGTCAGCAGCGCTTCCCGGGCCACCCGGACGGTGTGCTCGGCGTCGGCCTGCCGGCCTGCGACGAGCTGGGCGCGGGCCAGCGCCTCGAGCGCGGCGGGGTGATCCCAGTCCTCGAAGCCCTCCCCGCCCGACTCGACCAGGCTCAGGCAGCGCAGCGCGTGGTGCAGCGCCGGCTCCGCCCGCCCGAGGGTGGCGTAGACGCGGGCGCACATCCATTCCCCGCGGGCCAGGTTGGCGGGGCTCCCGACCTGGCCCCAGTGATGGCGGGACGCATGGGCCATGTGCAGCAGCTCGTCGTCCTGCTCGGCCGTCCGTCGCTCGAGCCGCAGCAGCGGCCAGCAGCCGTTGTACAGGCTGCTGGCGAGCAGCCGGTGCAGCTCTGAGGTCAGCGTCTGGCTCTGGCTCACCGCGGTCACCCCTGCACATGTGGCGGTAGGCCCTGGTAGACGCGACCGACCATCCTCACCCACCGGTGGACCGCGTCCTCGTTGGGCGCGAACGGCCCGGGCCGGAAGTGCGGCGAGGACACGCCACGCTGCACCGACTCGCAGGCGGCCCAGTCCTCACGGTTGGTGACGTCCCAGAAGTCGACTGCGTACGCCGGATCCTGGCTGCCTTCGGGGAAGTACCACGAGCACTCGATCCAGGTTCGGCCGGGCTCGAGGGCGCGCATCCGGTGGGTCATCACGTAGTCCGGGTGCAGCGAGACCAGCAGGCTGGGGAACAGGCCCAGGTAGAGGACCTGGCGGGGGTGCGCTCCGTCGATGGGCACGCCTCGCGAGCGGCCGTCGAGGGACATCGTCTCGGCGTGCTCGCGCAAGTCCATGGATCCGCCGACCCACGCCCCCGGGAGGTCGAAGTTGCTGCCGGACGAGGGCGGGGAGACCTGGCACAGCTCCGGGTGGATGAGCGGGCAGTGGTAGCACTCGTGGTAGTTCTCGACCGCGATCTTCCAGTTCGCTGCGATCACGTACTCGTGCCGGGCGAGCAGCCGCAGCCGCTCGGGGGCGTAGGGCGCGACCAGTCCGCCCATGGCGCCGACGTGGTCGTCGAACGAGGCAGCGTCGGCGGTGGCGTTGACGAAGACCCAGCCGTGCCAGACCTCGAGCGGCAGCGGAACCAGCCCGTACGAGGCGGGATCGAAGCCGGGCACGTCGCGCAGGCCGGGCGCGGCGAGCAGCGACCCGTCCAGGGCGTAGGACCAGGCGTGGTAGGGGCACACCACGGCCTGGCGGGTGGCGGATCCTCCGTCGGTGAGGAGCTCGTGGCCTCGGTGCCGGCAGGTGTTCGCGAACGCCCGCAGCCGAGGTCCGTCGTCGGACACGGACTGGGTGAGCAGCACCGGCACGTCCCCCACGATCAGCCCGCGCTGCGTCGCGTCCGCGGCCAGCTCGTCGAAGCGACCCAGGCACGTCCAGGATCCGGCGAACACGTGGCGCTGCTCCCAGGCAAGCACGTCGGCCGAGGTGTAGGCCTCGGCCGGCAGCATGGTCGACTCCCCGAACGGACGCAGCGCCTGCGCCAGGCCGGCAGGGTCGATGGGCGGCGCGCCGGTCACCATGCGATCTCCCAGGTTGGCGTTCGTGGTCTCGGTAGGGTCCGGCCGTGGCCGCCCGCAGCAGCGTCGACGCCCGACGCGAGCAGATCCTCTCGGCAACGGTCGCCCAGGTGCAACGCAGCGGCTTCGAGCACACCCGCGTCGCGGACGTGGCGTCGGCGTTGGGGATCAGCCCCGCGCTGGTCTTCTACCACTTCGAGACCAAGGAGCAGCTGCTCGCGCAGGCCTTCGCCTTCGCGGCCGAGCATGACCTGGCCCGGCTGGAGGCGGTCGTCGCCTCGCCGCGCAGCGCCCGGACGCGGCTGCGCGCGGCGTTGCGGCTGTACTCGCCGGATGGCGCCACCCCATCGAGCTGGGCGCTGTGGGTGGACGCCTGGGGTGCGGCCCTGCGCTACCCCGAGCTGCGGCAGGTCTCCCGACGGCTGGACGTGCACTGGCGGGAGGCCGTCGCCCGCATCATCGAGGACGGTATCGCCGACGGGGAGTTCTGCTGCGCGGACCCCCAGGCGGCCGCCTGGCGGATCACCGCGCTGATCGACGGGCTGTCGATCCAGATGACCGTCCACCGTGGGCTGCTCACCCGTCGGCAGGTGACCGGCTGGGTCAACGAACACGCAGCCCGCGAGCTCGGCCTGGACCGGCTCGGGCGGGCCTGACGCGCGGCGCCGCACGTCACACCAACCAGCTGGGGACGACGGCCGGGTCGGTCAGTGCCGGCCGGTCCATCCGGAAGTGGCTGAGGTCCACGTCGGTGCCCGCGGTCCCGGTCACGGCGAGGTCGGCGAGCAGTCGACCGAACGTCGGGGCGAACTTGAAGCCGTGCGCGGCGCCGAGCCCTACGTACGCCGCGTCGTGGCCGGGCACCGCGTCGAGCACGAAGTCGCGGTCGGCGGTGAGGGTGTACAGGCAGCTCCTCGACCGCACCGGAGGACCGCTGCCGGGGAACGTCCGGGCCATGAACGCGGCCAGCGCCGCCTGTCTGGCCGGATCGGGGTCGAACGACCGGGCGTCGGCGGTGACGGTCGGTCCGCCGCAGTCCTGGGCTGCCTTGACCGTCGCCTCGCCGTAGGTCGGGAAGCCGTAGTACGACGGGTCGTCCATCCAGATCCAGACCGGGAACCGCTCGGGGGCGAAGTCCTGCGGGCGACCCGGCGCGAAGTAGGTGACCTGCTCCTGGGTGACGGTGAGCAGCAGCTCGACGCCGAGCGGGGCGAGCAGCCCCGCCGTCCACGCGTCGGCGGTGACCACCAGCCGGCGGCACCGGTACGTGCGGTCGCCGGCCTCGACCGCCCAGCCCTCGGCGCCGAGGTGGCGGAGACCGGTCACCGGGCTCTTGTCGCGCAGCTCGGCCCCGTGCGCGCGGGCCCGCTCCTGCATGGCGGCGGTGCCGCGGGCGGCGGGCACGATCGCGGTCCGCTCCTGGTGCAGCGCCACCGTCCCCTCGGGCAGGGCGAGCTGGGGCCAGCGCCGCGTGACGTCGGCGGCGTCCAGCACCGAGAAGGGCACGCCGGCCGCGGCCATCGCGCCGGTGTAGTCGTCGGCGGCGAGCGGCGTCCCCGGCGGGAACAGGTCGAGCCCGCCGGTCACCGTGACGAACGACTCGCCGGCGTCCGCCTCGAGCTCGGCCCAGTCCGCGTAGGCCTCGTGGGTCAGCCGGACGTAGTCGGGCGTGTGGTAGCTGTGCCGCAGGATCCGTGACGAGTCGTGGGAGGCACCGCGCTCGTGGCCGAGGGCGAACTGCTCCAGCCCGAGCACCTGCTCGCCGCGGCGGGCCAGCTGCCAGGCCGTCGCGCTGCCCAGGGCGCCGAGCCCGACGACGACGTGCTCGAACCGCTCGGTCATCCCGGGTCCTCGCCGAGGCGGGGGAGCAGCCACCGCCGGATGTCCAGGCTGGCGTCCTCCATCGGCGCGTACCAGCCCTGCTGGTAGGCCCGCGACGACATGCCGCGCTGCACCGACTCGCAGATCGCCCAGTCCTGGCGGTTCACCACGTCCCACAGGTCGGCGGCGTCCGAGGGGTCGAACGTCGGCCGGGCCACCTCCTCCGGGGAGAACAGCAGGTCGCAGACCACGCGAGTCCGGTCGACGGCGCGCGGCTGCAGCACGAACGCCGCGACGTGCTCCGCGGCGAGCGACAGCAGCAGGTTCGGGTAGACCAGCTCGCCCTTGTGGCGCACCCGCTCGTCGACGTCCAGGTCGGGGAACGGAGCCCGGTCCGAGGTCCCCGAGACCGTGAACGTCCAGGCACCCGCACGGTGCGGGACGCCGCCCTCCCAGTCCAGGTCCTGGCCACCCCCGCCGAACGCGGGGACCAGCCGGCACAGCTCCGGGTGGACCGGTCCGCAGTGGTAGCACTCGTTGTAGTTCTCGGCCAGCACCTTCCAGTTCGCCCGGACGTCGTAGCTGAGCCGGCGGCCCACCACGAGGGTGTCCAGCGGGTAGCGGCGAACCCGCTCGGGCACCGGCCCCAGCTCCTCGAGCAGGGGCGGCGCGGTCCTCGGAGTCAGGTGCAGGAACAGGAAGCCGCCCCACGTGCCCACGGCGACCGGGTGCAGCCCGAAGTCGGCCGGGTCGAAGCGGTCGACGTCGTCGGTGTGCGGCGCGTGCAGCAGCCGCCCGTCCAGCCCGTAGGTCCACGAGTGGTACGGGCAGCGCAACGAGCCGGCCGCGCACGGCTCGGGCGACTCGTCGCCGTCCGGCACCGGCACCACCTGCGAGCCTCGGTGTCGGCAGACGTTGAAGTGGCCGTGCAGGGCGCCGTCGCGGTCGGCGGTCACCAGGACCGACTCCCCGACGACGTCGAGCACGGCCAGCCGGTGGGGCGCGTCCAGGCCCAGGGCGTCGACCCTCCCGGCACAGAACCACGACGCGTGGAGCACCTGGTCCCGCTCGCGCTGCCAGGTTGACGCGTCGACGTAGTGGGCGCGGGGGAGAGCCGCCTGCAGCCCGGTCACGGCGTACCCGTGCGGCCGAGCCGGCGCCAGGACGCCTTCCGGCGGTCCGCCAGGACCTGCCGGACCACGTTGCGGCCGGGGATCCCGGTGACCCCGCCGCCGCCGTGGGTCCCCGAGCCGGCTTGGTACAGCCCGGCCACAGGAGTGCGCAGGTCGGCGTACCCGGCGGCCGGACGGGCGTGGAACAGCTGCCCGGGGGAGAGCTCGCCGTGGAAGATGTTGCCGCCGACCAGGCCGTACTCCCGCTCCATGGTGTCGGGCCCGATCACCTGCCGGTGGAGGACCGAGTCGGCGAAGCCGGGCGCGACCGCGTCCATCCGGGCCACGACCCGGTCCGCGTACGCCTCCAGCTCGGCCGGATGAGGGTCGGCGGCCCAGGTCTGCGGCACCCACTGGGTGAACATCGACACGACGTGGTGGCCCTCGGGGGCGAGCGTGGGGTCCAGCACGCTCGGGATGCAGACGTCGGCAAAGGGCAGGCTGGCGGCTCGGCCGCTCACCGCCTCCTGGAAGGCGCCCTCGACGTCGTCCAGGCTCTCGGCCAGCACGATCGTGCCGCCGTGCACCTCGGGGTCGAGACCGGGCCGGCTCGGGAAGTCCGGCAGCCGGTCGACGGCCAGGTTCACCTTCACCGTGCCGCTGCGCGACTTGTACGTCCGGATGTCGTCGACGAAGTCCGCGGGCAGGTCGGCCGGGTCCATCAGGTCCAGGAACAGCAGCCTGGGGTGCACGGTGGCGATCACCGTGTCAGCGGGGATCTCCTCGCCGCTGGCGAGGGTCACGGCCGTCACCCGACCACCGCGGGTGACGATCCGGGCGACAGGGGCGTCGGTGCGGATCTCGGCGCCGAAGGACCGGGCCGCCGACGCCAGCGCCTCGCTCACCGCGCCCATCCCGCCGCGCGGGAAACCCCAGGCGCCGACCTCGCCGGTCCCTGGGTCACCCAGGTGGTGGTGCAGCATGACGTAGGCGGTGCCGGGACTGCGGGGGCCGGCCCAAGTGCCGATGACCCCGGAGACGCTCAGCACGCCCCGAACGGCGTCGGACTCGAACCGCTCCTCGACCAGGTCCGCGACGCTGGCCGACATCAGCCGGACGACGTCCACGGCCATCCGCTGGTCGACGCCGCGCAGCTTCGGCAGCAGGGCGAGCTGCCGGGCCAGGTCGGCCGGACGCTTCGAGCCCACCTTCGGCGGGATCTGGCCGAGCAGGGGTCCCAGGACGGCGGCGATCCGGGCGAGCCGGGCGTCGAACGCTGGGAAGGCGTCGGCGTCCCGAGGCGAGAACGCCGTCACCTCGACGTGCCGTCGGGAGGGGTCGGTGGGGAGCTGGAGCGCGCGACCGTCCAGCCGCGGGGCGAAGTACGGCCCCTGCGGATAGACGTGGTAGCCGAAGCGGTCCAGGCCGAGGTCGCGCACCAGGGCCGGAGGGAACAGCGAGACGACGTAGGAGAGGGACGTGACCGTGTAGTCGGGGCCGAACGGGTGCTCGCTCACGGCCGCCCCGCCGACCACGGGGCGGCGTTCCAGCACCAGGGTGCGCAGCCCCCGCCGGGCGAGGTAGCCGGCGGCGACCAGGCCGTTGTGCCCACCCCCGACGACGACGGCGTCGTAGCCGCTGCTCACGGCGCCAGTCTGGCGGGTGGGGTCCCGGTGAGGAAACAGGCGGCCCGGTGCCCCCCGCCGTCCGGGAGGACGGGCACCTCGGTGGAACGGCAGGCTTCGGCCAGGCCGGCCCGGGCGGCGGTGCCGTCGGAGAGGGCGGGGCAGCGCGGGTGGAACCGGCACCCGGCCGGCACCTGGGTCGGGTCGGGCGGCTCCCCGGCCAGGACGACCGGCTGGACATGCCGGATCTCCGGGACGACGGAGAGCAGCGCCCGGGTGTACGGGTGGGTCGGCCGGTCGAGGACCTCCTCCGTCGCTCCGATCTCGACGATCCGGCCGAGGTACATCACGGCGATGCGGTCGGCGATGTTCCACGCCAGCCCGAGGTCGTGGGTGACGACGAGCACCGTCAGGCCGAGATCCTGGCGCAGCCTGAGCAGCAGCGCCAGGATCTCGCCCCGTACGGACGCGTCCAGGGAGGAGACCGGCTCGTCGGCGACGATGACCGACGGCTCCAGCGCCAGCGCGCCGGCGATGACCACCCGCTGCCGCTGTCCGCCGGAGAGCTCGTGGGGGTAGGACAGGAAGAACCGCTCCGGGGGTCGCAGCCCCGCCCGGGACAGCGCCCTGGCCACCTGCTCCCGCTCGTCACCGGGCATCCGGTGGATCCGCAGGCCCTCGGCCACGGCCTCGTACACGGTCTGCCGTGGGTTGAGCGCGCCGGAGGGGTCCTGCAGGACCAGCTGGACGCGGCGACGGTAGGCCTTCAAAGCCCTGGACGTGTGGCCGAGCGGCTCGCCCGCGTAGCGCACCTCGCCGGCCGAGGGCCGGACCAGTCCGAGCAGGGCCCGGGCGAGCGTGGTCTTCCCACACCCGGACTCTCCGACGAGCGCGAGGATCTCGCCGTGCCGAACCGCCAGGTCGACCCCGTCCACCGCCCGGGCCGGCCGTTCGCGGCCGCGCCCGGTGAACGTGACCGCGAGCCCGCGGGCCTCGAGGGCGGGCGGACCGGTCACGACGCCTCCATCAGCCGCAGGCACGCTGCGGGGCGCCCCGGCCGCACCTCGAGCAGGTCAGGCTCCCGAGTGGCGCAGGCGTCGACCGCGCGGGGGCACCGCGGATGGAACGGGCACCCGGCGGGGAGCGCGGACGGGTCCGGCGGATCACCGGGCAGACCCGTCGGGGCCATCCGGGACACCCGGTCACCGATGGTCGGGAACGCTGCTGCGAGCGCTGCGCTGTAGGGGTGCAGGGGATCGGCGAAGACCTGCCCAGCCGGGCCAGTCTCCACGATCCGGCCGGCGTACATGACGGCGACTCGGTCGACGGTGGTGCCGAGCACGGAGAGGTCATGACTGATCATCACTAGCCCCAGGCCGAGGTCCCGGACCAGGTCGCGCAGCAGGTGCAGCACCTGGGCCTGCACCATGACGTCCAAGGCCGTGGTGGGCTCGTCGGCGATCAGCAGCCGGGGTCGGCAGGCCAGCGCCATCGCGATCATGATCCGCTGCTTCTGCCCGCCCGACAGCTGGTGCGGGAAGGCGTCAACCCGCCGCGCCGGCAGCCCGACCCGCTCCAGCAGGTCCTCGACGCGGCGGCGCGCCGACTGTTCGTCGGTGTGCTCGTGCAGCAGGATCGGCTCGGCGATCTGCTCGCCGACCGTGCGCACCGGGTTGAGCGAGTGCAGCGCCCCCTGGAAGACGATCGAGGCGGCGGCCCACCGCACCGCGCGGAGGCGGCCCCACGACATGG
>DAIRVJ010000076.1:9801-11077 GCA_036802895.1 Candidatus Nanopelagicales bacterium | reverse complement strand
GGGCGGCCTGATAGGCCAGGTAGACCTCGGGACGCAGGCGGCCACGATCGGCCACCGGGAGCCCGACGGCGACGGCCCAGGCCCGGACCTCTGCCGTCGTCGCCGGCCGTCCCGGGAGCGGCCCTGCTGGGGTCAGCCGCTCCGCCACGGCGGACGCCGCGCGATCCAAGTCCAGTTCGACCCGCGCCGCCGCGAGGAAGCGGTAGGTCCACTCCTCGGCAAGGGGACGGGTCTCCGCGAACATCAGGGGGACGCTGGGAAACCGGACCTGGAGCTCGGCCAGCCCGTCGGCGATGACCGAGGGCCGCACGAACGTCTGGTTGAAGACCGCCGAGTAGCGGTCCTCGACGACCACCGCTGCCCGAGGCAAAGCGGCCAACTCCGCCAGGGCGAAACGAAGACGCCCATTCGTCAAGCTGCTCATCAAGTCGGCCAGGCTCTTGCGCTCGACGACGGCCACCACCTCGCCGTCCAGCAGGACGCCGTAGTCGCCGGCGGGGAGGGTCCGTCGCTGAACCACTGCCTGCTGCCGGGCGAAGCGGTAGGGATACCGCTCGTGGCTGTCCACCACGATCTCCAGGTCGGCCAGCCCAGCGGCTCGCGCCGTCGGCAGGTCGACCGCCGGGCGGGCCTGCTTGGCGGTCCTCGGCGACTGCCAGAAGATCGCCTCACGGCCGCGCACCCGGGTGAAGACGATCTGCGATCGGTTCTCCCGGGTTCGGTCCAGCACGAGGTCGATCGACGCGCCACGCCGCTGGCAGACCCGGACCGGCACTCGCTCGACGACCTCCGCGTCGTCCGGCCAGCTCTCCGCCCGGTGGCAGTAGACCTTGGCGGTTCGCGGCCAGGTGTCTCGGGCCTTGAGGACGAAGGCTCCGCCGGGCAGCGGCACCCGGATCAGATACGGCAGGGACGAGTCAGGGTCCGGGTTGCGGACGACCACGAAGTCCTCGGGCACCCGGTGATTGTGCCTCGCCTTGGCGCTCGCGAGGCTGCGCGTGCGGTAGAGTAAACGCTGTCATCGCCCGACCGGGCGGTGCGCGCCGCCCCCGCGAAGCGGCCTCGTCCGAGGCCAGCGCCGGAGTTGGCGGCCCTTTCCACTTTCGGAGTTGTCCCTCATGGCGGAAGACCGCCGCAGTCCGCGTGCCCGCACGCGCATCACCCAGTCCAGCCGACCCGTCGCCGCGCGGCCCGCGTCGACGACCCAGCCGCCGACCACCCAGCCGCTGACCACCCAGCCGCCGGCGACCTCCGGATCGACATCGGGGTCCACCGC
>DAIRVJ010000076.1:0-9701 GCA_036802895.1 Candidatus Nanopelagicales bacterium | reverse complement strand
GTTCCGGCGGCGCTCACCCGCGTGCTCGCCGACGCCGGGATCACGGTGCCGTTCCCCATCCAGTCGGCGACCCTGCCGGACTCCCTGGCCGGGCGCGACGTCCTCGGTCGCGGCCGTACCGGATCGGGCAAGACGCTGGCCTTCGCCCTGCCGGTCGTCGCCCGACTGGCCGCGTCCGGCACCCCGCGTCGGCCCGGCCGGCCCCGCGCGCTGATCCTGGCCCCCACCCGCGAGCTGGCCACCCAGATCCACGTCGCCTTGGCCCCGCTGGCCCACGCGGCCGGGCTGACGACGACCACCGTCTTCGGCGGTGTGTCACCCGGCCCGCAGATCACCGCCCTGCGCCGCGGCGTCGACATCCTGGTCGCCTGCCCCGGCCGGCTCGGCGACCACCTGCGCAGCGGGCACGCGCACCTGGACGCCGTCGAGGTCACCGTCCTCGACGAGGCCGACCACATGGCCGACCTGGGCTTCCTGCCCGTCGTCAAGCGCTTGCTGGACCTGACCCCCGAGCGCACCCAGCGGATGCTGTTCTCCGCGACCCTGGACGGCGGCGTCGACGTCCTCGTCCGGCGCTACCTGCACCAGCCGGTGACCCACAGCGTCGACTCGGCCCAGTCGCCGATCGAGACGATGGACCACCACGTCCTGCACGTGCGCGAGAGCGAGCGGCTCGACGTGCTGGTGAACCTGCTGGCCGCCCCCGGACGCACCATGGTCTTCACCCGGACCAAGCGGGGCGCCAAGAAGCTGACCCGGCAGCTCATCGCCAGCGGCATCCCGTCGGTGGAGATGCACGGCAACCTCAACCAGGGCGCCCGCACGCGCAACCTGGCCTCGTTCTCAACCGGCAGCGCGACAACCCTCGTGGCGACCGACATCGCCGCCCGCGGCATCCACGTCGACGACGTCGCGCTCGTCGTGCACGCCGACCCGCCGTTGGAGCACAAGGCCTACCTGCACCGCTCCGGCCGCACCGCGCGGGCCGGCTCCTCGGGCACGGTCGTCACGCTGATGACCGACGAGCAGGCGTCCGACGTGCGCGACCTGACCCGCCGGGCGGGCATCAAGCCCACGACCACCCGACTCGGTCCTGAGCATCCGCTGCTGTCCGAGCTCGCCCCCGGCGAGCGGACCTTCGTCGAGCCCCCGCCGTTCGTGCCGGAGACCGACGCCGACTCCCGCAGCAACGCCCCCCGGCGCAACCGCAACCGGCCCAACGGCGTCCCCAAGGCGCCGTCTGGCCGCACCGGTGCGTCGGCAAGCCCGCGCCGATCCGGCGGGGCGGTCGCGGCCTCGATGGCCGGCGGCCGGCGCCGTGGCCGCTGACCTGGCCTAGGCTCCTGCGGTGACCGACTACCGCAGCGTCAACCGGGCCAACTGGGACGACCGCGCTCCCGCGCACGCGGCGTCGCCCGACTACGCCGTCGAGCAGTTCGTGGCCGACCCCGCGTTCCTCAGCGGGGTGGTCCGCTTCGACCTTCCCCGGCTGGGCGACGTCCGCGGCCTGCGCGGGGTGCACCTGCAGTGCCACATCGGCACCGACACGCTCTCGGTGGCCCGGCTGGGCGCCCGGATGACCGGGCTGGACTTCTCCCCCGCCAGCCTCGAGCAGGCCCGCCGGCTGGCGAAGCTGACCGGTTCGGACGTCGACTTCGTCGAGGCGGACGTCTACGACGCGGTCGACGTCCTCGGTGCGGGGTCCTTCGACCTGGTGTTCACCGGCGTCGGGGCGCTGTGCTGGGTGCCCTCGGTCGACCGCTGGGCGCAGGTCGTCGCCGGGCTGCTCCGCCCGGGTGGCCGGCTGTTCATCCGGGAGGGCCACCCGGTCCTGTGGGCGCTGGACTACGAGCGGACGGACGACCTGCTGGTGCTCGACTACCCGTACGTCGAGACCGACGAGCCGTTCGTCGAGACGGACCCAGGCACCTACGTGACGACCGACGCGACGTTCGTGAGCAACGAGACGCACAGCTGGAACCACGGCCTGGGCGAGATCATCACGGCCGTGCTCGGCGCCGGGCTCACGCTCACCTCGTTCGTCGAGCACGACTCCGTCCCCTGGGAGGCGCTGCCCGGGCAGATGGAGAAGCAGCCGGACGGCGAGTGGCGGCTGAAGGAGCGGCGCTGGCGGATGCCGCTCTCCTACACGCTGACCGCGGTCAAGCCCGCCTGACGTGGCCCCCGCCAACCTGGTCAACCTGGAGGCCGTGCACAAGGCGTACGGCACCCGCGTGCTGCTCGAGCGGGTCAGCCTGGGGGTCGCCGTCGGGGACCGGATCGGGGTCGTCGGCCGTAACGGCGACGGGAAGACCACGCTGGTCTCGCTGCTCGCCGGGGCCGTCCAGCCGGACGCCGGCCGGGTCACCCACACCGCGCGGCTGCGGATCGGGCTGCTCGGCCAGTCCGACGACCTGCCCGACACGACGGTCCGCGCGATCGTCTTCGGCGACGCCGCCGAGCACACCTGGGCCGCCGACCCACGGACCCGGGGCGTCGTGCTTGCGCTGCTGGCCGGCATCGACCTCGACGCGCGGACCCCCGGCTTGTCCGGCGGCGAGCGACGCCGGGTGTCGCTGGCCGCCCTGCTGCTCGACGATCCCGACCTGCTCGTACTCGACGAGCCGACCAACCACCTGGACGTCGAGGGGGTGGCCTGGCTGGCGCAGCACCTCGCCGCCCGGCGCGGCGCGCTCGTCGTCGTCACGCACGACCGGTGGTTCCTCGACGCGGTGTGCACCCGCACCTGGGAGGTCGTCGGCGGCGAGGTCCACGGCTACGACGGCGGCTACGCGGCCTACGTGCTGGCCCGCGCGGAGCGAGCCCGGTTGTCCGACGTCGTCGAGGCGCGCCAGCAGAACCTGCTGCGCAAGGAGCTCGCCTGGCTGCGCCGCGGCCCGCCGGCCCGCACGTCCAAGCCCCGGTTCCGGATCGACGCCGCCAACGCGCTGATCGAGCAGGAACCGCCGGCCCGCGACGACGTCGAGCTGCTCCGGTTCGCCGCCGCCCGGCTGGGCAAGGACGTGTACGACGTCGAGGACGTCGACTACCGGATCGGCGAGCGGGATTTGCTGACGCGGGTGACCTGGCGGCTCGGCCCGGGCGACCGGATCGGCGTCGTGGGAGTGAACGGAGCGGGCAAGTCCACCCTGCTGCGGCTGCTGGCCGGGGAGCTCCGGCCGACCGCGGGCCGGGTCCGGGTCGGCCGCACGGTGCGCGTCGCCTACCTGCCCCAGGAGGTCACCGAGCTCGACCCGACGCTTCGGGTCGTGGAGTCGGTCGAGGCGGTCCGCAGCGTCGTCGACCTCGGCAGGGGTCGGCAGCTCACCGCGAGCCAGCTGGTCGAGCGGCTCGGCTTCCCGAAGGACCGGGCCTGGACGCCGGTCGGGGACCTCTCCGGCGGCGAGCGCCGACGGCTGCAGCTGGTCCGGCTACTGATGGAGGAGCCGAACGTGCTGCTGCTGGACGAGCCGACGAACGACCTGGACACCGACACCCTGGCCGCCCTCGAGGACCTGCTGGACGACTTCGCCGGCACCGTCGTCGTGGTGAGCCACGACCGCTACCTGCTCGAGCGGGTCTGCACGCGGGTCGTCGGGCTGCTCGGCGACGGGGCGGTCCGCGACCTGCCCGGCGGGGTTGAGGAGTACCTCGCCCTGCGCGAGGCGGCGATCACCGCCGCCGGGTCGACCCGACCGGCTGTCGACGGGCTCGCGGGCACCGGGCCGAGCGCAGCGGCCCAGCAGCGGGCCGCGCGCAAGGAGCTGGCGCGGATCGAGCGCCAGCTGGAGAGCCTCGCCCGCAAGGAGGACCGCCTGCACGCCGGGCTCGCCGAGGCCGCCAGCGACCATCAGCGAGTCCTGGCCCTGGACGCCGAGCTGCGGATGCTCACCGCCCAGCAGGCCGCGCTGGAGGAGCGCTGGTTGGCGCTCGCCGACGACGACTGAGCAGCATCCCTGACCCCGCCTGCCTCCGCCCCCCGTGTCCCCGCCCCCCGTGATCCAGGGAAACGGAGTCGGGCGCTGACCCGGGAAAGCATCCCTGGATCACTGACCTGGGTCGAACGACCCTGGAGGCGCCGCGCCCTGACCCGAAAGCGTTCATGGGTACCCGCACTCGCGGGACGGAGGCGAAAAACCATGAACCATCACCACAGACTGCTGCATGCCTTCGCGGCCATCATGCTGGTAGCCGCGGGCACACTGACGGCAACCGCCGTGGCACCACCAGCGGCCAGAGCCGATGGCTGCTACACCTGGAGCCGCACCCTGCGTGAGGGGATGAGCGGCGCCGATGTGACCCAGCTGCAGATCCGGGTCGCCGGATGGGCCGGCTACCGGGTCGTCATGTCGATCGACGGGGTCTATGGCCCGCAGACCAAGACTGCAGTCAGCGCCTTCCAGGGCGCCTACGGCCTGACCAGGGACGGCGTGGCCGGACCGCAGACGTTCAACAAGATCTACGAGCTGCAGAAGGACGACTGCTCACCTGCCCACTTCGCCTGGACCGAGGTGGACGGCGGATGCGGCCAGGGCGGCTACTCGGGCGGCAGCGTGTCGGCTGCCACGGTCAAGGAGAACCTCAAGCGGGTCATGTGGCGCGCCGAGGCGCTCCGTCACCAGCTCGGCGACAAGCCGATCCCGGTCAACTCGGGCTTCCGCAGCCAAGCCTGCGACAAGGCGGTGGGTGGTAGCGGCACCGGGCAGCACACGTACGGCACGGCGCTGGACCTCGACTCGACGTCGTCGCTCAGCCTGTGCACGATCGCCAAGCAGGCCCGCTACGCGGGGTTCGGCGGGATCCTCGGGCCCGGCTACCCCGACCATAACGACCACGTCCACGTCGACATCCGGTCCGCGATCTTCTGGAGCGCGCCCACCTGCGGAGTGTCCTGAGCGGTCGGTCCAGCCGTCGCTGACCCAAGAGGTCGGAGGTCAACCATGCGGTCATTCCTGAACCGCCTCGCGGTGGTGCTGGTCGTGGTGCTCGCCCTCGGCGCGCTCCCCGCCCCCGCGCAGGCGTACAGCAACGCCTTCTTCCACACCGTGTCCCGTGGCAACCGCGGGGTCGACGTCCAGGCGATGCAGTACCTGCTGCAGTACCGAGGACGATCGGTCACGGCTGACGGCGTCTTCGGCAGCGGAACCGAGTCCGCGGTGAAAGCGTTCCAGGCCGGTGCCGGCCTCACCGCCGACGGCGTCGTGGGCCCGAACACGTGGGGCGCGCTCGTCGTGACCATCCGAGCGGGTGCCAGCAACGCCGCGGTCAGGGCGCTGCAGGTGCAGCTGAACAAGAAACGCCGGCTGGCCCTCACGGTCGACGGGGTCTTCGGCAGCGCGACGACCAGTGCCGTGGTCGCGTTCCAGCGACATGCGGGGATCACCGACGACGGAGTCGTCGGTCCCACCACCTGGCGCAACCTCGTGTGGCACTACGCCTACCCGTCGTTCGCCAGCATGTGCGACCAGGACCCGGACGGCAACGGCACGGCCAACTGGGGCACTGGCTCGACGATCGGACAGCTGGAGGAGGCCGCGCGCTCGTTCGGGACCAGCGGCCAAGGCAAGGTGCCTCTCGGCGACGTCAGCTTCGAGCACGGCGGTGACATCCCTGGTCATGCCAGCCACGAGCTGGGCGTGGACGCCGACATCTGGCCGATCCGCACCGACTCCGCGCAGTGCACCGGGGCCCGGATCACCTGGCAGTCCGCGGCCTACGATCGGGCAGCAACCCGCACCCTGGTGCAGGCGATCCGCTCGGCGGCCCCCGGCCACGTGGCCCTGGTCTACTTCAACGACCCCGTCCTGATCGCGGAGGGGCTGACCCGCTCGTACGCCAACCACGACAACCACATCCACATCCGCTACGCGTAGCGGTGTCATCGCCGCAGTGATCCAGGGAACCGAACTCGCGCTCTGACTCGGGAACGGTTCCCTGGATCATGGGTGCAGGATGACCGGCATGACCGACGTGACGGGCCATGGCCGGCGGGTGGCCGAGCTCAAGCAGCGCGAGGACGCCGCGTTCGTCGCGGCCCGGCCGCGCAGCGCCGCCCTGTGGGAACGCGGCCGGGCCGTGATGCCCAACGGCGTGCCGATGAGCTGGCTGCGGACGTCGTACGACCACCCGCCGCTGTTCGTCGACGAGGCGTCCGGCTCGCGGTTCCGCGACGTCGACGGCCACGAGTACGCCGACTTCAACATCGCGGACATGTCGATGTTCACCGGGTACGGCCCGCCCCCGGTCGTCGAGGCGGTCTCGCGTCGGGTGGCTCAGGGCTCCCAGTTCCTGCTGCCGAGCGAGGACTCGGTGTGGGTGGCCGAAGAGCTGGGCCGGCGCTATGGGCTCCCGAAGTGGCAGTTCACGCTCTCGGCGACGGCGGCGAACACCGAGGCGATCCGGGTCGCCCGGGCGCTCACCGGCCGCGACCTGGTGCTGGTCTTCGACGGCAAGTACCACGGCCACCTGGACGAGACCCTGGTCGAGCTCGTCGACGGCCGGCTCGAACCCGAGGAGGCCGGGCTCCCCCGTGACGTCACCGCCCGCACGCTCGTCGTCCCGTTCAACGACCCGGCGGCGCTCAACGCGGCGCTGGCCGGGCGGCAGGTGGCGCTGGTGCTCACCGAGCCGGCGCTGACCAACAACACCGGGCTGCTGCTGCCGGACGACGGGTTCCACGCGCTGCTGCGCGAGGCGACCCGAGCGACCGGGACCCTGCTCGGCTACGACGAGACGCACACCCAGGTCGTCGGGCCGGGCGGGCTCACCCGACGCTGGGCGCTGCAGCCGGACCTGGTGACCATCGGCAAGTCGATCGCGGCCGGGATCCCGCTCGGCGCCTACGGCATGACCGAGGCTGTCGCCGACGTCCTCGAGCGACCCGACGGCCGGGACGACGACAAGCCGACCGTGGCCACCGGCGGCACGCTGTTCGGCAACCCACTGTCGATGGCCGCCGCCCGCGCCGCCATGGGCGAGGTGCTCACCGACGCCGCCTACGCGCACACCCAGCGGCTGGGCGCCCGGCTCGCCGACGGGCTGGAGTCAGCGGTCGCCGCCGCCGGCCTGCCCTGGACCATTCACCGGTTCTGGCCGCGCAGCGGGTACACGTTCGCCGCCACGCTGCCCCGAACAGCCACCGAGGCGGCCGCCGCGTTCGACGTCCCGCTGCGCCGGCTGATGCGGGTATACCTGGCCAACCGCGGCGTATGGGAGGCGATCGTCGGCGCCGGTCCGACCTGCTCGGTGGCCGCCTCGGACGACGACGTCGACCGCTACCTGGCCGCGTTCGCGGATCTGCTGGGCGAGCTCACCGGCTGACGCCCGCAGTCGACCACCGCTCGCCGAATGGCCCTGGCAGAACGCGGCTGTCCGGCGCACCGTGGAAGCGCGAAGGCGAGGAGGCCCTCATGCCCAGTCTCGGCGTAGCCATCGTCCGGCAGTACGAGCGCGGCGTCGTGTTCCGCCTCGGGCGGGTCCGCAACGTCCGCGACCCGGGGATCCGGTTCATGATCCCGCTGGTCGACAAGATGCGGAAGGTGACGCTGCGGACGGTGACCATGCCGGTCCAGTCGCAGCAGATCATCAGCAGGGACAACGTCTCGATCGGTGTCGCGGCCGTCGCGTACTACCGCCGGGTCGACCCGGTGAAGTCGATCGTGGAGATCGAGGACGTGCACAGCGCGATCAACCAGATCGCGCAGACGACGGTCCGCAACGTGGTGGGCCGCTCGACGCTGGACCAGGTGCTCAGCGAGACCGAGGTGCTGAACGAGGCGATCCTCAAGGCGCTGGACGCGACGACCGAGCGTTGGGGCGTGCTCGTCCAGATCGTCGAGCTGAAGGACATCGAGCTGCCGCAGACGATGCAGCGCGCGATGGCCCGGCAGGCGGAGGCCGAGCGGGAGAAGCGGGCCAAGATCATCGCGGCCGAGGGCGAGGCGATGAGCGTCGGCAAGCTGGCCGAGGCGGCCGATGTCATCGCCGCGCACCCGGTCGCGCTGCAGCTGCGCAACCTGCAGATCCTCGCCGAGATCGCGGTCGAGCGGAACTCGACGATCGTGTTCCCGGCTCAGTTCATGGACAGCGTCCAGGCGGTCACGCACTTCCTGGAGAAGGAGCTGCCGAACGGCCACCTGCCCGCCAAGACGGGGTAGCCCGGTCGAGCCGGTCGCGCCGGGGTGGCGCCTAGGGCCACGATCGGTGAGGCTGCGCCCGTGAGAGTCGTCATCTGCCTGGCCGGGATCGTCGTGCTGGTCGGCACCACGTCGAGCGCGCTGCGCACCCTGGTCGTGCCGCGACGGCTTCGATCGAAGCTGACCTCGGTGTCCACCCAGGCCACCCTCGCCGTGTTCCGCGGCCTGGCTCGGGCCACCCGGGACTTCGCCAGCCGCGACCGCCTCCTCGCCTGGGCTGCGCCGATCTCGATCCTGGTCACGCTGGCCGTCTGGCTGACCGGCTACCTGGTCGGCTACAGCCTGGTCCTGTACGGCCTGTCCGACCTCGGGGTCACCGCGGCCACCCGGGAGGCGGGCTCCTCGCTGTTCACCCTGGGCTTCGCCAGCAGCGACCGGCAGCGGCTGACCGCCGTCGACTTCCTGGCGGCGGCCACGGGTCCGGTCATCATGGGCCTGCTGATCGGCTACCTCTCCGCGGTCTACGCCGCCTACAACCGCCGCGAGGCCGACGTCACGATGCTCGACTCCCGTGCCGGCGAGCCGAACTGGGGACCGGAGATCCTCGCCCGCCACTCGCTGGTGAGCACCACCGAGAACCTGCGCGAGCTGTTCCGTGGCTGGGAGCGCTGGGCCGCGGACGTCTCCGAGAGCCACACGAACTACCCGGTGCTGATCTTCGTCCGCTCGCCCCGCCCCGGCCGCAACTGGGTCGTGGGCCTGCTGGCGGTCATGGACGCCGCCGCGCTGCAGCTCGCCTGCTCGCCGTCCATGCCGCAGGGCGAGGCCCGCATCGCCGTCCGGATGGGCTTCGTCTGCCTGCGCGACCTGGCCGAGACGCTGGGCATCGGGTACGACGGCGACCCCGACCCGGACTCGCCGATCCGCCTGACCTACGAGCAGTTCCTGGTGGCCTACGAGCGGCTGCGGCAGGCGGACTTCCCGCTGGAGCGTCCGCCGGAGCAGGCCTGGCCGCACTTCCGCGGCTGGCGGGTGAACTACGAGAGCATCGCCTACGAGCTGGCGAGCCGGGTGGACGCCGTCCCGGCCAAGTGGAGCGGCCCACGGAGGTTCACCAGCGAGGAGCTGGAGCCGCAGGCCCCGCCCAACCGCCAGCCGCGCGGCCAGTGACCCGGCACGTCTGACACGAGGAGAAGCGATGACGGAGCAGCCGGTACGCCGGGTCAACTACGTCGATGGGCAGATCCTGACGGCTGCCGACCTACGCGCCGAGCAGGGGTACCACCGGCAGATGCGCTACCTGCACAACCGCGCCCTGCACGGCAGCGGCATCGTCGACGGGCTCGAGGTCGAGGTGACCGGCTCGGACGAGGTCTGGGTGACCCCGGGGCTGGCCATCGACGCGCGAGGACGGGAGATCGTCGTCACCGAGCCGGTCGGCCTCGACCTGTGCGCCCTCGAGGCCGAGCCGAGCCCGACCTGGTACGTCCTGGTCGCCTGGGAGGAGGTACCCGACGAGACCTCGGTCCAGGTGGACGGCTCCTTCACCCGCTGGATCGAGCGCGC
>DAIRVJ010000075.1:9783-11127 GCA_036802895.1 Candidatus Nanopelagicales bacterium | reverse complement strand
CGCCCTACCGCTCGACGCGCCCGTCGAGGTCGAGGTCGTCGTCGAGGTCGCCTGATCCGGCGCCTACCTCCCGAGCCTACGATCGAGCGGTGACGACCGAGCCGGTGCCGATCCGCGACGCGGCGACCGTGGTGCTGCTTCGTGACGGCGCCGACGGACTCGAGGTCTTCCTGCAGCGACGGGTCGCCTCCATGGTGTTCGCCGCCGGGATGACCGTGTTCCCGGGTGGCGCCCGTGACCCGGAGGACCCGGACCTGGTCGCCACCGCGGTGCGGGAGACCCACGAGGAGACCGGGGTGCGGCTCGACCCGTCGGCCCTGCGCCCCTGGTCCCGGTGGGTGACGCCCGAGGGTGAGGTGCGGCGGTACGACACCTGGTTCTTCGTCGTGGGGCTGCCCGACGGCGAGGATCCGGCCGCCCGCGGCGGAGAGATGGACGAGGTCGCCTGGCTCGCCCCGGCCGATGCGCTGGAGCGGCTGGCCCGCAAGGAGCTGCGGATGCTGCCACCCACCGCGGTGACGCTGCGCGAGCTGACTCGGCACGCCAGCGTCGGCTCGGTGCTGGAGGCGGCCCGGGACCGCCCGATCGAACCGATCATGCCGCGGCTGTTCGTCGACGAGCAGGGCGTCGGGGTCGAGCTGCCGGACGGCGAGGTGCTGCGCCCGTGACGGCGTGGTCGGGCGGTCAGGTGTCCGCACGTGCCCGCTGCGTGCTCGCGCCGAACCCCGGCCCGATGACGCTGGACGGCACGAACACCTGGGTGCTCGCCGAGCCGGGGGCCGGCCGGGCGGTTGTCGTCGACCCGGGTCCGGACCACGACGGGCACCTGGCGGCGATCCTCGCCGCGGTCGCCGGCTCCGGGGCCCGGGTCGGCCTGGTGCTCCTCACCCACGGGCATGCGGACCATGCGGAGGGTGCCCGCCGGCTGGCCCTGCTCGCCGGTGGCGTGCCGGTCCGGGCCCTGGATCCGGGTCAGCGGCTCGGCGACGAGGGGCTGGCCGACGGCGACCGGGTGGCCCTCGACGGCCTCGAGCTGCGCGTGCTGGCGACGCCGGGGCACAGCGCCGACTCGTTGTCGTTCGTGGTGGACGCCGAGGGGGCGGTGTTGACCGGCGACACCGTGCTGGGCCGGGGCACGTCCGTGGTCGCGCACCCGGACGGGCGCCTGGCCGACTACCTGGCCTCACTCGAGCGGCTGGCGACGCTCGCGGCCGCCGGCACGGTGCGGGCGCTGTGGCCCGGCCACGGAGCCGTGCTCACCGACCCGCTGCCGGTGCTCACGTTCTACGTGGACCATCGACGCCAGCGGCTGGACCAGGTCCGCGCCGCGCTGGCCGCCGGCGC
>DAIRVJ010000075.1:0-9683 GCA_036802895.1 Candidatus Nanopelagicales bacterium | reverse complement strand
GCCAGCGCCTTGTTCACCGTCTCGCGGGACGCCCCGACCAGCTGGGCCAGCTCCTCCTGGGTGAGGTCGTGGACCACGTGGATGCCGCCGTCGGGTAGCGGCTCGCCGAACTTCGTCGCCAGGTCGAGCAGCGCCTTGGCGACTCGTCCGGGGACGTCGCTGAACACCAGGTCGGCCATCGCCTCGTTGGTGCGGCGCAGCCGCCGGGCCAGCGCGCGCAACAGGGACAGGGCGACCTCGGGGCGTCCGGTCAGCCAGGGGCGGAGGTCGGTGTTGCCCAGGCCGATCAGCGACACGTCGGTGAGCGCCGTCGCGGTGGCGGTGCGCGGTCCGGGGTCGAACAGCGACAGCTCGCCGAACATCTCGCCCGGCCCCAGGATCGCGAGCAGGGTCTCGCGGCCGTCCCCGGAGGTCGCCCCGAGCTTCACCTTGCCCTCGACGATCACGTACAGCCGGTCCCCTGGCTGGCCCTCCGTGAACAGGACCTCGCCGCGCTCCAGTCCGACCTCGACCATGCCGGCCCGCAGGGCGGCGGCGGCGTCGTCGTCCAGGGCGGAGAACAGGCTGGCCCTGGACAGGGCCTCGTCGATCACGCTCACTCCTCGGCAGCCGGCGCGTGGTGCTGGCCACAGTCTGCCCTGTCGGGGCGGTCGAGGGTGATCGTTCGGCGGCGAGCCGCCTGAGAGCCGGGGTCAGCGGCGGCGCAGCGGGAGGGCGGCGAGCGCCTCGCCCGGCTGGTCCCGGTAGCGCGCGATCAGCTCGTCGGTCGCCTGGGCGAGCCGCTGGTGCAGCGCGCTGCGGTAGGCGGACAGCTGCAGCTCGGCGAACGCCAGGTCGCGGCGGAGGGCGTCGGTGTAGGCCACGTCGTTCGGCCGGACCTCCCGGGACCAGAGCGCGACCAAGTCCGGCAGCGGCGGCGCGTCGTCGAACGGCACGGCCTCGGTCAGGGCTCCGCGGCCTCGACCGGCGTCCTGGGACAGCACGTTCCGAAGCCGGTCCAGGCCCAGGTGGTCCGCGCTCTGGCCGCTGCGCAGGACATCCAGCCGCGCCTGGACGAGGCGCCGCCAGTACGACACACGGTTCTCCTCGGCGGTCAGCGCCGTCCGGTAGCCCCGCAGGCCGTCGAGGGTCAGGTGGGCCAGGTTGTCGCTGCGCTCCGGGACGGCTGACGAGGACGACGTCCTCGAGCGTTCGCCGGCCTGCGCGGCCATGACCCCTCCCACCAGATCCCGGACGTTCCGGTCTCGTGGTGAGGGGATCGTCGCGGCCGGCACACGGGTTGAGCGGCGATCACCCGTCCGGTCGTAGTCCGGACGGGTGAGGCTCGGTGGCCCGCGTACCCTGGCCCGGTGAGAGGTGACGCACCGGCTGAGCGGCCATCCGCCGGTGGGGGTACGCCCTCGGGTGAGTCCCCTCTCGCCTTGGTGCGTCGCGCCCGTCGGATCGCCCGGATGCTGGCCCAGACCTATCCCGACGCGCACTGCGAGCTGGACTTCGCCGATCCGCTGCAGCTGGCCGTGGCGACCGTCTTGTCGGCCCAGTGCACCGACCAGCGGGTCAACGCGGTGACGCCGAAGGTGTTCGCGCGGTACCCGACCGCCGCCGACTACGCCGGGGCGGACCGGGCCGAGCTCGAGGACCTGATCCGCCCGACGGGCTTCTTCCGCAACAAGGCGACCTCCCTGATCGGCCTGGGAACCGCGCTGTGCGACCGGTTCGGCGGCGAGGTCCCCCGGCGCATGGCGGACCTCGTCAGCCTCCCGGGAGTCGGCCGCAAGACGGCCAACGTCATCCTCGGCAACGCCTTCGGCGTCCCCGGCATCACGGTCGACACCCACGTGGGGCGGCTGGCTCGCCGGTTCGCCTGGACGTCGTCGACGGACCCGGTCGTCGTCGAGCGGGACGTCGCCGCCCTCTTCCCGAGGTCGGAGTGGACGATGCTCAGCCACCGGCTGATCTTCCACGGGCGACGTCGCTGCCACTCCCGAAAGCCTGCCTGCGGGGCCTGCCCGGTAGCCGGGCTGTGCCCGTCGTTCGGCATCGGTCCGACGGATCCGCAGGTCGCCGCCACTTTGGTGAAGGACATCGCGTGACTCTCCTGCCGTCGGCCGCGGTGGCGCCGATGACGGCCGTGCTCGCGTGCGCCGCGCTGCTGGCGGGGTGCGCCCGGTCGGATACCGGGGCCGCTGTCGCCGCGAGCCGTGCCGCCCGGTCGCCGATCGTCGTGGCGGACCTGCCGGCCTGCCCGGGGGCGGGGGGGCGCGTCGAGTCAGGGCCGACGGCCGCCGGCGGACTGCCCGACCTGGAGCTGCCGTGCCTGGGCCAGGGCGGTCCCGTGCGGCTGTCCGAGCTTCGCGGGCCTCTCGTGCTGAACGTCTGGGCCTCGTGGTGCCCCCCCTGCCGGGCGGAGCTGCCGACCCTGGCCGAGGTTGCTTCGCAGGCCACCGGACGGGTGACGTTCCTCGGCGTCGACGTGCTCGACGACTCCGCCGCCGCGGCCGAGCTGGTCCGGGCCGTCCGGCTGCCCTACGGCTCCGTCGTCGACGCCGAGGGCGCGACTCGCGGGCCGCTTCGCTGGGTCGGCCCGCCGCTCACGCTGTTCGTGGACGCCGACGGACGGGTCGCCCACGCCCGAGCCGGTGAGCTGGACGGAGCGGACGAGCTGCGGGCCCTCATCGCCCAGCACCTCGGTGTGCGGCTGTGAACGGCGCCCTGCTGCTGCCTCGCGACGAGTTGCCGGCGTGGCTGCAGCCGCTCGCCGACCTGGTCGCGACGGTCACGCCGGAGCAGTTGTCCCGGTTCCTCCCACCGGATGAGGGCGGCCGCGCATCCGCCGTGCTCGTCCTGATCGGGGAGGGCGAGCACGGTCCCGACCTCCTGCTCATCGAGCGGGCCCACGACCTGCGCTCGCACGCTGGGCAGCCGGCGTTCCCCGGCGGCGCGGTGGACGCCGACGACGACGGGCCTGTGGGTGCCGCGCTGCGTGAGGCGCGGGAGGAGACGGGCCTCGACCCGGCCGGGGTCGCCGTGTTCGGGCAGCTGCCCGAGCTGTGGCTGCCGCCCAGCGGTTTCGTGGTCACCCCGGTCGTCGCCTGGTGGCGAGAGCCGACCCCGGTGTTCGCCGCGGCGCCGGCGGAGGTGGCCGCCGTGCACCGGGTCCCCGTGGCCGAGCTGGTCGACCCGGCCCACCGGCTGAGGGTGCGGCACCCGAGCGGGTTCGTAGGCCCGGCCTTCGCCGTCCGCGGGATGCTCGTGTGGGGATTCACGGCCGGGCTGCTCGACCGGATGTTCCAGCTCGTGGGATGGGAACGGCCGTGGGACGTCTCCCGGGTCGACGACCTGCCCGACGACGTGGCGCGGGCGCTGTAGGCCCGGCATGAACTACGTGGACGTCGTGCTCGGGCTGCTCGTCGTCGTGTTCGGCCTGAGCGGGCTCCGGCAGGGGCTCGTCGTGTCGGCGCTGTCGTTCGCGGGCTTCGTCGCGGGTGCGCTGCTGGGGCTGGCGGTGGTTCCGCCGGCGTTGGGCGACCGAGCGGGTGCTCGGCCGGGGACCGTCGTGGTCGGCCTGCTCATCCTCGTTGCGCTGGCCACCGTCGGCCAGATCGCGGCGACGCTGGTGGCCCGACGGCTGAAGGCCCGGATCACCTGGCGGCCGGCCCAGGCCGTCGACACGGTCGGCGGCGGCCTGGTCGGCGTGCTCGCCGTGCTGACCAGCGCCTGGCTGGTGGGCGGCGCCGTTCTCGGTGCGGGCGTGAGCGCGCTGGGCGACCAGGTGCGGGACTCACGGGTCCTGGCCGCCGTCGACGCGGCGGTCCCGGGCGGCCCGCAGCCGCTCATCGACGCGTTCGGCGGACTGCTGGAGGCCACCGGCTTCCCCGACGCCCTGGACGACGTGGGCATCGACCAGATCGTCCCGGTGCCGCCGCCGGACGGTGACCTGGTGGCCTTCCCCGGCGTGCTCGGGGCCCGCGCCGCGACCGTGACCATCAGGGGCAGCGCGGTCGACTGCCGGCGCCGGTTGGAGGGTTCCGGCTTCGTGTTCGCCCCCGAGCGCGTCATGACCAACGCGCACGTGGTGGCCGGCGTGCCGGAACCGCGCGTGTACCTCGCCGGCGGGCGACGCGGGTACAGGGCGGACGTGGTCTGGTTCGACCCGGACACCGACGTGGCCGTGCTCGCCGTGCCGGGCCTGCGGGCCGACCCGTTGGCCTTCGGGCCGGACCCTCGGCACGGAGACGCGGCGGTCCTGCTCGGTTATCCGGGGGACGGTCCGTTGGTGCTGACGCCGGCCAGGGTGCGCGGCAGCGTGCGCGCGGTGGGTCGGGACATCTACGGCACGGCGACCGTGGCCAGGAAGGTGCTCGCCCTGCGCGCCCGGGTGCTGCCCGGGAACTCGGGTGGGCCGCTGATCGCTGCCGACGGACACGTGGTGGGGGTGGTGTTCGCCGCCTCGACCGAGGATCCGGACACCGGCTACGCGCTGGCGCCGACGGAGGTGGCCGACGCCGTCGCGCAGGGACGGCGGGCCACGGCGCCGGTCAGCTCGGGGCGCTGCGTCTGAACCGGGCGAACCGCCAGTCGCGCCAGGCCCCAGGGTCGCCGCCGTCCGCCGCGGCGTACGCGGCCTGGATGATCGCGCTGACGTCCAGCCCATAGGGGCGGCGGTGCTCCCACGGGCGCAGGCCCTCGGCTCCGCGGCGGAGCAGCCGGCGACCGCCGACCAGGTTCCCCCGCTGGAGATGGGTGAGCCCGACCGCCAGCTGGGCCAGACTGCGCCAGAGCAGCCGCTGGGGCGGGTCCGCGGCCTTCCACACCGCCTCGAGCACTTCGTGCGCCGCGAACGGACGCCCTGCGGCAAGGAGTCGGTCCGCCTCGGCCAGGCCCTCGTCCGGCGTCCAGGACCGCTCGGGCACCGGGTCGACGCCGACGGCTCCGTACGGCAGCGGCCGCCCGGCGGCGTCTCTCGGCCGCTGCGCCCCGGACGGCACGGTCAGTGCTCCGTCTCGTGCAGCCAGCCCAGGAGCACCGAGCCGAACGCCTCGGGGGCCTCCTCGTGCACGAAATGCCCGGTGTCGAGCACCCGACGGGTGTACCGACCGGTCACGAAGGCCTCCGACCCGTCGCTCGTCGACGGCAGCATCGCCGGGTCACGCGCTCCCAGGACGTGCAGGACAGGCGCGGAGACGGGGGCCCGCAGGCGCGAGGCGAAGCGCAGCCCGTCCGGCCGGGGGACCGACCGCAGCGCCCAGCGGTAGTACTCCATCGCGCTGTGCACCACGCCGGGCATGGCGAACGCGCGACGGAACGCGGCCGCCGTGTCGTCGTCCGGCCATCCCGGTGTGCCCGACCAGGCGCGCATCAGCCGTTCCACGTCGGCGGCCTGATCTGCGGTCAGCCGGTTCTCCGGCGCCCACGGCCGCTGGAAGCCGAACACGTAGGCACTCGCCGCCAGCTGCCGTCGGTCGGTGAGCAGGGCCGTGCGCAGCCGTCGAGGATGCGGCATCGAGACGGGGACCAGGCCACGCACCACCTCGGGGTGCAGGGCGGCCGTCGTCCACGCCAGGAACCCGCCCCACCCGTGGCCGACCACGACCGCGTCCGAGGAGCCCAGCGAACGGACCACGCCGGCGACGTCGGCTGACAGCGTGAACGGGTCGTAGCCCCGAGGCGTCTTGTCGCTGCCGCCGTACCCGCGCAGGTCCATCGCGACGGCCCGGTAGCCGCTGTCGGCCAGCAGCGGCAGGTGGTGACGCCAGGTCCACCAGAAGGTCGGGAACCCGTGCAGCAGCAGCACCAGCGGGCCGTCCCCGCACTCGGCCACGTGGAACCGCGCCCCGTTGGCCGCGACGTCCCGGTGCCGCCACGGACCCGGTGCGGTGATCTCCGGCGGGCCGATCGTCACAGGGTCCGCGAGGTCACGGCGTGCCGCGCTGCTGGGACCGCTCGGTGAGCAGGGCCCGGGTCTCCTCCAGCTGGGCCTTGGCCCGCTGCGGACCCTTGACCTTCTGGAACTGCTTGCCGCCCACGAAGGCGAGGACGCCGGCGAGCAGCAGGTAGGCGCCCGCCACGATGAGGAACGCCGCCCACCCGGGCATCCAGGTCGCCAGACCCAGACCGGCGGCCACCGAGAGCATGAGGAACGCCACGAAGGCGAGGAAGACGGCGACGGCGGCCATCCCGCCCCCAGCGGCGCCTCGCTTGAGCTGCTGCTTGATCTCGGCCTGCGCGAGCTCCAGCTCGAGCCGCGCGACTGCAGACAAGCGCTCGGTCACGCCGGCGACCAGCTGCCCCAGCGACTGCTCCGACGCGTCCCGCGCGGTGTCGCTCATGCTCGCTCCTCGGGTCGTTGTCCCCCGATCATGCCCGACCCCCGTCGTCGCGGTCAGCCCCCCTCACCCCGACCGGGCGGTAGAGTGGATCAACGCGGTATCGGAGCGCCGGGAAGCCTGGTCGGCAAGGTCCCCCAGACGCCTGCCCCGGAGCGCCCGATGAGCACCGTGCGACCAGTCATCCTCGAGCGGCTCCCCATGGCCGAGGCGCGGTTCATGGCCGCTGCCCTGCGCCAGGAAACCGTGGGCGGGGCGCTGCTCCTCGTCGGGGCCGTGGTCGGGGTCGGGTGGGCGAACAGCCCCTGGGCGAGCGGCTACGAGTCGCTGCGCGACGTCACGGTCGGACCGTCGGCGCTGCATCTCAAGCTCACACTCGAGACGTGGGCCGCGGATGGGCTGCTCGCGGTGTTCTTCTTCATCGCCGGCCTGGAGCTGAAGCGGGAGCTGGTCTGCGGCACCCTGCGCCGGCCTTCGGCGGCTGCCGTCCCGATCGCTGCCGCGGTGGCCGGCATGCTCGTCCCCGCTCTGGTCTACCTCGCGGTGGCCGGCCAGACGTCCGGCGCGGCCCGCGGCTGGGCGATTCCCAGCGCCACCGACATCGCCTTCGCCCTGGCCGTGCTCGCCGTTGCCGGGAGCCGCCTACCGGGCGAGGTGCGGGCCTTCCTGCTCACCCTCGCCATCGTCGACGACCTCGGGGCGATCCTGATCATCGCGGTCGCGTTCACGGCCGACCTGAACCTCCGCCCACTCGCGGCAGCCGTCGTCCTCGCCGTGCTGTACGCACTGCTTCAGCGGCGTCGGGTGCGCAGCATCGTCGTGTACCTGCCGTTGGCGCTGACGGTCTGGGTCCTCGTCCACGACAGCGGGGTGCACGCCACCGTTGCCGGCGTCGCGTTGGGGCTGCTCACCCGCGTCCGCCCCGACCCTGACGAGCACGAGTCCCCCGCCGAGCGCCTCGAGCACCGGCTGCGCCCGCTGTCCGCGGGCTTCGCCGTCCCTGTCTTCGCCCTGCTGGCAGCAGGGGTCCCCGTGTCGGGCGACGCGATCGTCGAGCTCGTGCGGGATCCCGCCGCACTCGGCGTGGTGCTCGGCCTCGTCGTCGGGAAGTTCGTCGGAGTTCTGGGCGGCGCCTACCTGGTGGCCCGTCTCACCCGGGCCGCGCTCTCCCCGGGTCTGGACTGGGCCGACGTCGCACCGGTCGGCGCGCTGTCGGGCATCGGCTTCACCGTCTCCCTGCTCATCGCCGAGCTGGCCTTCGCCGGTGACCCGGCCCGCCTCGAGCACGTCAAGGTGGGAATCCTCGCCGGCTCCCTCGCGTCGGCGGTCCTGGCCCTGGTCATGCTGCGGACGCGCGAGCGGCACTACCGCGAGCTGAGTCAGGAGTGAGTGCCGATCTGGCCCGAGATCGTGCTCATCACCGACGTGTCGGTGAGCGTGGTGGCGTCACCCATCTCGCGACCCTCGGCGACGTCGCGGAGCAGCCGTCGCATGATCTTGCCGGATCGGGTCTTGGGCAGTTCAGCCACGACGAAGACTGAACGCGGCTTGGCGATGGGTCCGATCTCGTGGGCGACGTGTGCCCGCAGCTCGGCGACCAGGGCGTCGACGTCGGCGCCGGCGGCACTGCCCCGAGGGATGACGAACGCCACGATGGCCTGCCCGGTGGTCGGGTCGTTGGCGCCGACGACGGCCGCCTCGGCGACCGCGGGATGCGAGACGAGGGCGGACTCGACCTCGGTGGTCGAGATCCGGTGGCCTGACACGTTCATCACGTCGTCGACCCGGCCGAGCAGCCACAGGTCGCCGTCGGCGTCCTTCTTCGCACCGTCGCCCGCGAAGTAGTAGCCGTCGAAGCGCGACCAGTAGGTGTCCTTGTACCGCTGGGGGTCGCCCCAGATGCCGCGCAGCATCGAGGGCCACGGCTCGTGCAGCACGAGGTAGCCGCCGGATCCGTTGGGCACCGGGTGACCCATGTCGTCCATCACGTCGGCCTCGATGCCGGGCAGCGGGCCCATCGCCGAGCCGGGCTTGGTCGTGGTGACGCCAGGCAGCGGGCTGATCATGATGGCGCCGGTCTCGGTCTGCCACCACGTGTCGACGATCGGGCAGCGGTCGCCGCCGATGACCCTGCGGTACCACATCCACGCCTCGGGGTTGATCGGCTCACCGACCGATCCGAGCAGACGCAGCGAGGAGAGGTCGAAGCCGGCGGGGATCTGCTCGCCCCACTTCATGAACGTGCGGATCGCGGTCGGCGCGGTGTAGAGGATCGTCACGCCGTACTTGGCCACGAGCTCCCACCACCGGCCCTGGTGCGGGGTGTCCGGGGTGCCCTCGTACATCACCTGGGTGGCCCGGTTGGCCAGCGGCCCGTAGACGATGTAGCTGTGCCCCGTCACCCAGCCGACGTCGGCGGTGCACCAGTAGACGTCGGTCTCCGGCTTGAGGTCGAACACGGCAGCGTGCGTGTAGGCGGTCTGGGTGAGGTAGCCGCCGGTGGTGTGCAGGATGCCCTTCGGCTTCGCCGTCGTGCCTGACGTGTAGAGGATGAACAGGGGCTGCTCGCTGTCGAAGGCCTCCGGCTCGTGACGCTCGCTCTGCCGGCCGACGATGTCGTGCCACCAGACGTCCTTGTCCGTCCAGGCGACGTCCTGACCGGTCCGCCGGACCACGAGCACGTGCTCGACCGACTGCGACATCGCCACGGCCTCGTCGACGGCGGGCTTCAACGCCGACGCGACGCCCCGCCGGTAGCCGCCGTCTGCAGTGATGACCAGCTTGGCGTTCGCGTCGTCGATCCGGCTGTGCAGCGCCTCGGCCGAGAACCCACCGAAGACGACCGAATGCGCCGCACCGAGCCGCGCGCACGCCAGCATGGCCACCGCCGCTTCGGGGATCATCGGCAGGTAGATGGCCACCCTGTCCCCGGCCCGGACCCCGAGCTCGGTCAGCGCGTTCGCCGCCTGGCAGACCTCCCGGTGCAGGTCGGCGTAGGTCAGCGTGCGGGTGTCACCGGGCTCGCCCTCCCAGTGGATGGCGACCTGGTCGCCGAAGCCCGCCTCCACGTGCCGGTCGACGCAGTTGTACGCCACGTTGATGCGTCCACCGACGAACCACTTGGCGAAGGGGGCGTCGCTCCAGTCGAGCACCTCGTCCCACCGCCGGGCCCACGACAGTCGTTCGGCCTGCTCGGCCCAGAATCCCAGCCGGTCGCTCTCGGCCCGCAGGTACCAGTCGGCCGTCGCGTTCGCGGCGGCCGCGAGCTCCGCCGGCGGCGCGAATCGGCGCTGCTCCGACAGCAGGTTCTCGAGCGCTTCGTTGCTCACCAGGGCTCCCGTCGTCGTGGTCGCTGGG
>DAIRVJ010000074.1:6322-11164 GCA_036802895.1 Candidatus Nanopelagicales bacterium | reverse complement strand
TCCCGCGACCGAGGCGGAAGCCCTCGCGACCTATCGGCGCATCATGGATCGGCTCGAGTCCGGCCCCGCCGCGGAGCCCACGCCTCGGATCCGTGCCTACGTGGAGGCCCTGCTCGACCGATGGCCCGACATCACCGAGGACGGCGGTGAGGAATCGCCGTGGGCCGACGGTCCGATGATCGGCAACGCCGACGGCGACGCCGTCTACTTCGCCATGGTGTGGAGTCGATGCGAGGAGGCCGGCGAGTTCGCCGCGCAGCTGGCCGCGCAGCACGGCCTGGTGTGCTTCGACCCGCAGAGCGAACGACTGCGCCCCCATCACGGGGCGGGTCAGGTCGGGCGGCGCTGGTGGCGGAGAGGAGAGTGAGTTCCCATGGAGTACCACGTCGAACAGGTCGAGCTGGCGGAGCAGCCCACGGCGGTCGTCCGCGGACTGATGCAGGCGGAGGAGATCCCCGGGTTCCTCGGCCCGGTGTTCGGCGAGGTGATGGCGGTGGTCGGCGCGCAGGGCCTCCATCCGACCGGCATGCCGTTCGGGTGCTACGTCCGGACCCCGCCGGGCTTCGAGGTCGAAGCGGGCTTCCCGACCAGCGGGCCCGTGACACCCGCCGGCCGGGTCGTCCCCTCGGCCATCCCTGCCGGTCCCGCCGTCCGGGTGCTGCACCAGGGCCCCTACAGCGCAGTCACGCAGGCCTACCAGGCTGCAGAGGCGTGGCTGGTCGACAACGGCTGGGAGGCCACCGGCCCTCCGTGGGAGACGTACCTCGACGGCCCGGAGGTGGCTGAGCCCCGGACCATGGTGTACCTCCCGTGCCGACCCCGCTGACCGCTACGCGTTCGGTATCGGTCGAGTGGATCCGACGACCAGCAGGGCGATGGACAGCATCCCGGCCGTGACGGTGAGGGCGCGCAGGACGCCGGCCTGGTTGCCGATGAGCCCGACGAGTGGCGGACCGGCGAGGAAGGCGACGTAGCCGATGGTGGCGACGACGCTGACCCGGCCCGCGGCGTAGCGGGGGTCGTCGGCCGCGGCGCTCATCCCGACCGGGAAGCCCAGGGCGGTGCCGAGGCCCCACAGGACGGTGCCGGCCATGGCGGTCGCGAGGGTGGGCCCGAACACCACGATCAGCAGGCCGACGAGGGCGGTTCCGGCCGAGGCCCGCAGGACGGGAACTCGGCCGAACCGGTCCAGGATCTGCGTGCCGAACCAGCGGCCGACCGTCATCGAGGCGACGAAGACGCCGTAGGCCAACGACCCCAGGGCGGCCGAGGCTCCGTAGCCGTCGATCGCCGCGACACCGATCCAGTCGTTCGCGGTGCCCTCGGCGAACGCCATGGTCAGGACGAAGAGGCCGATGAGCAGGGTGCGCGGCTCGGTCCACGCCTGGAGCGGATGCCGCTTCTCGCGCTGCTCGTCTGATGGCTCGGTGCCAGCGGGCAGGAAGCCGCGCGTCGACCAGGGCACGGCGACCGCGAGCAGCGCGCCGATGAGCAGCAGGTGGACGGTGACCGAGACGTCCAGCGCGTTCATCGCGGCACCGACCAGGGCGCCGAGGACGGTGCCGACGCTGAAGGCGGCGTGGAAGCGGGACATCACCGATCGCTTGATCTGCTGCTCGACCGCGGCCGCCTCCACGTTCATGGCGACGTCCCACGCGCCGATGCCGAAGCCCATCAGCACCAGGCCGACCACCACGGGAGCGACGCCCACGAGGACGCCGGCGCCGGCCAAGGCGATCCCGGTCGCGCAGACCGCCGACATCACCAGGACCGTCCGCGCCGCGCCGAGGGCGTGGACGACCAGGCCCGCGGAGGGCAGCGCGATCAGCGAGCCGACGGCGATGCTGAGCAGTACCAGCCCCAGCGCGGCCGGAGTCAGCCCGAGCTCCTCGCGCACCTGCGGGATGCGGGCCGCCCAGCTCGCGAAGGCCAGGCCGGCGCCGATGAACACCAGGTACACCCCACGCGTGGCCCGACGCAGCGTCGCAGCGTCGTGCGCGGCGGGGGAGCTCACCCGGTGACCGTAGCGGCTCGACGTGCTACGACCCGCCGGGGACCGGACCAGGGGGCAGCCGGGTCTCGACGGCGGCACCGGCCGGTCCGCGCTCGACCCGGTACGCGGCCGGGCCGTCGACCGGGTCGACCTCGCGATCGGTCAGGACCGCGACGGGCTCGACGTCCTGGTAGAGGAGGCCCACGCCGTCGTCCGTGGCGTAGGACGTCGGCAGGGTCTGGTCCGTGACCAGTCGGTGCAGCACCGGACGCCGTTGCTCCTCCGAGTCGTAGTGCACGCCGTTGCCGTAGGGCAGCAGGCCCAGGCCGTCGGTTACCGGCTGCAGCTGCGGCCCGAACGAGTCCGTCGGGCCTCCCACGTGCCAGCAGATCGAGCCCGCGCTCACCCCGGCCAGGATGACGCCGGACTCCCACGCCTCGCGCATGACGTCGGGCAGGCCGTGCACCCGCCAGACCGCGAGCAGGTTCGCCACCGAACCGCCGCCGACCCAGATCACGTCCTGGGCGAGCAGCAGGTCGCGCGGGTCGGCGTTCGGCTGGGCGAACAGCTCGAGGTGGGAGAGGTCCACCGACCAGCCGCGGAAGGCGCCGTACAGCCGGGCCAGGTACGCGCGGTCGTCGCCGCTGGCGGTCAGCACGAACGCCAGCCGCGGACGCGGCTGGCCGGTGAGCCGCAGCGCCTCGCGGACCAGCCCACCCGGTTCGGCCACGGCCCAGCGGTCGGTCGGCAGAAAGCCGCCGCTGGTCGCCAGGATGCGCCGCACTGGTCCGGTCATCGCGGGTCCCTTCGGGCCAGGTCGGCGAGCACCGCGTCGGCGGCTCGCCGGCCGGACACCAGAGCACCCTGGATCGACGAGGAGTCACGGTGGTCACCGCACACGTACACCCCGTCGCCCAGCCGGACGTCCCGGCGCAGGTCCAGCGGCGGCGGCATCGCGGGCAGCGCGGCCGGCACGGGGTACGTGGCGGCGAGGGTCCAGCCGCGGGTGTCCGCCCTATAGAGCAGGCCGAGGTGCCCGCGGACGTCGCGCTCGCTCGACGGGTCGTCGTGCACGCCGAGGCTGGACGAGGACACCAGGACCCGACCGTCGGACGCGTACGACGGCGCGGCGTTGGAGAGCACGGCGCTGTTCACGACCGGCCCCCGGCGCTGACCGTCGACCACGAGCAGCGGCTCGCCGCCGAGCAGGCGGGCGCCGTCGACGTCGGCCAGGTGGTACCAGGTGGTGACCGCGTGCATGGCCGGGGTCGGCAGGCTGGGGAGCAAGGCGCCCGCCGTGACCGGGTCGGTGGCGACCACGACCGCCCGCGCCGTCATCTCCTCGTCGTCGGTGCGCACCCGTCCGGGTCCGACCGCGCGGACGGCGGCGCCCAGCCGCACGACGCCGTCCGGCAGCCGGTCGGCCAGCTGCCGGGGGATCGCCCCCATGCCCTCGGCGGGGACCGTCGGGGTGGCGCGGACGAACGTGCGCAGCACGAGGTCGAGGAACCGGCGCGACGTCCCCAGCTCGTCCTCGAGGAACACCCCGCTGAGGAAGGGTCGCAGCACGGTGTCGAGCAGGCGCGGCCCGACGCCCGCGGCCAGCAGCGCCTCCTCGGCGGTCGAGTCGGGCTGCCCGGCGAGCTCGGGGCCGGGCCGCGCAGCCGCCCGCAGCGCGTAGCGGGCGGCGCGCAGCTTCTGGGCTGGTGTCCCGAGCGGGGCCCGCAGCGCGTCGACCGCCCAGGTCGGGTGGCGCCGCGGGTCGGCCAGCCGGTAGCGACGGCTGCCCATGGCGACGACGACACCTGCGGCGAACGGGCGCAGGTCGAGCGCGGCGTGGTCGAGCACCCGGGCTCCCTCGGGGTAGCCCGGGTTGTACAGCTGAAAGCCGCGGTCCAGCCGGAGGCCGTCGACGTGGTCGGTGCGCACCCGACCCCCGACCTCGTCGGAGGCCTCGAGCACCCGGACGTCGAGCCCCTCGTCGGCCAGGCGCAGCGCGGCGTGCAGCCCGGCCAGGCCGGCTCCCACCACGACGACGTCGGCGGTGGGGGGACGGCTCACGGGAGGGAACCTACCGACAACCGACCGACCCTGTGGACGACGCCGACGGCGACCCGGACACCGGGTCCATCCTGGGCGGGTGGACGTCTCCCGGCCTCCTTCGGTGCCTGGGCTCGACCTGCGCCGGCGGGTGGGCGCCGGCCTGTGGTTCGCGCGCGACCTGGTCTCGGGGGCGGCGGTCGTCGTCCGCTGGCTGGGGCCCGGCGACGACCCGGGGCGGCTGGACGCCGTCCCGTCCCACCCGCACCTGACCGCGCCGTGGTCCGGCGTCGACGGCGACGGCGACCCCGTGCTCGTGCAGCCCTGGCAGCCGGGCGGCGGCCTCGACCGGTGGACGGCCGCGCACGGCCCGGCCACGGCCGGACAGGTGGTGACCCTCGGCGTGCCGCTGGCCCGGGCGCTCGAGGTTCTGCACGCGGCCGGACTGGTGCACGGGTCGATCGACTCGTCGGCCGTGCTGCTCGACGGCCGCGGCCGGCCCGCGCTGGACGTCTCGGGGGTGGTCCGGCCGACCGCGGCCGGGCCGGCCGACGACGTCCGAGCGCTCGCCGGGCTGCTGCACGGGCTGGCCGGTCCCGATCCTTCGCCGGTGCTGGGCGAGCGGTTGGCTGGGATCGCAGGGGAGGACCTCCCGGACGCCGGGCGGCTGGCGACCGCGCTGGCCCGCCTCGCCGAGCCGGAGCCGCTGCGCCGCCCGTCGGTCCGCGCCCCCCAGCGACCGGTGAGTGGGCGGCGGCGCAGGCGTGCACCGCGGCGACCGACGTGGGCGGTCCTGCTCCTGCTCGGCG
>DAIRVJ010000074.1:4328-6222 GCA_036802895.1 Candidatus Nanopelagicales bacterium | reverse complement strand
CTGGCTGCGGCGGGGGTGCGACCCACCCTGCCGACGACCGAGCTGCTGGAGGTGCGGATGCTCAGCGCCACCGACGACCGGGTGGTGCTCGCCGTCGTCGACACCCGTGGCGGCTACCAGCTGATGGCCGGGGGCGGGGTCGTGGTCGGCAGTCAGCCGGCGCGCGCACCCGCGGCGTGGCGGGTCGAGCTGGTGCGTACCCCGGCCGGCTGGCGGGTCAGCGACGTGGTCGCTGTAGTCAGCGCAGCACGCTGACCGCAGCGTCGACGTCGGGGTGCCGGAACGCGAAGCCCTCGGCGGTCAGCCTGGCCGGGAGCACCCGGGCGCTGCCCAGCACCTCCGACGCGAACTCGCCCAGCACCAATCGGATCGCGACGGCGGGCACGGGCAGGACGGCCGGCCGGTGCAGCACGCGTCCGATCGCCTTCGACACCTGGGCGTTGGTGGCCGGCTCAGGCGCGGTGAGGTTGACCGGCCCGGCCAGCTCGGAGTCGATGAGCCAGCGCAGGGCGCGCACCTCGTCGTCGAGGGTGATGAAGCTCCACCACTGGCGGCCAGTGCCCAGCCGCCCGCCCAGGCCGGTGGAGAAGATCAGCCGGATCCGCCCGAACGCCCCGCCGCGTCGCGCGACCACCAGACCGGAGCGTGGGTGCGCGACCCTGATCCCCGCCTCGCGGGCCGGGTCGGCCGCGCGCTCCCAGTCCTCGACCACGTCGGCGAGGAAGCCCCGGCCCTTGGGTGCCGTCTCGTCGACGGCCCGGTCACCGGTGTCGCCGTAGAAGCCGATCGCCGACGCGGACACCAGCACCCGCGGACGAGGGTCGAGGGCGGCGACCGCGCGGGCGATCGCGCCGGTGCCGAGGACCCGGCTCTCGCGGATCTCCCGCTTGTAGGCGTCGGTCCAGCGGTGGTCACCCACGCCGGCCCCGGCGAGGTGCACGACGGCGTCGACGCCGGCCAGCCGGTCGAGGTCGACGCTGCCCGCCCTCGGGTCCCAGGTGATCTCGTCGTCCGCACCGGCCGGACGACGGACCAGGCGCCGCACCTCGTGCCCGTCGCGGCGCAGGTCCTCGACGAGCGCCGAGCCGATGAGTCCGGAGGCGCCGGTGACCGCGACTGCCATGCTCGGGCTCACAGGCCGAGATCGGCCTCGAACGCCGCCTCTTCCAGCCGGGACTTCATCATCATGAGGAACCGAGCGGCGTCCGCGCCGTCGACGAGCCGGTGGTCGTAGGTCAGCGCGAGGTAGACCATCGACCGGATCGCGATGGAGTCGGCCCCCGTGTCGTCGGTGACGACCACCGGACGCTTGACAACGGCGCCGGTGCCGAGGATGGCGACCTGCGGCTGGTTGATGATCGGTGTGTCGAAGAGCGCGCCACGGCTGCCGGTGTTGGTGATCGTGAAGGTGCCGCCGGACAGCTCGTCCGGGGTGATCGCGTTGGTGCGGGTGCGCTCGGCCAGGTTGGCGATCTTGCGAGCCAGCCCGGCGAGCGACAGGTCGCCCGCGTCGCGGATCACCGGTACCAGCAGGCCCCGCTCGGTGTCGACCGCGATGCCCAGGTGCTCGGCCTCGTGGTAGGTCACCGTCCCGGCGGCGAGGTCGATGCTGGCGTTCAGGTTCGGGAACGCGCGCAGCCCGTCGACGGCCGCCTTGGCGAAGAACGGCAGGAACGAGAGCTTGACGCCCTCGCGACCCTCGAACTCGCCCTTGGCGCGCTGGCGCAGCGCGGCGATGCGCGACACGTCGACCTCGACGACCGTGGTCAGCTGGGCGGCCTGCTGCAGCGACTCCACCATCCGCTCGGCGATGATCCGGCGCAGTCGGGAGAGCTTCTCGGTGCGGCCGCGCAACGCGGCGGCGGCCGGCGACGGCGCGGCGGTCGCGGCTGCC
>DAIRVJ010000074.1:2728-4228 GCA_036802895.1 Candidatus Nanopelagicales bacterium | reverse complement strand
CCGAGCTCGGCACCGACCCCGACGGTCTGGTCCTCCCCGACCGAGATCGCGAGCAGCACGCCGGAGGCCGGCGCCGGGATCTCCGTGTCGACCTTGTCCGTGGAGATCTCGACCAGCGGCTCGTCGGCGGCCACCTGGTCGCCGACCTGCTTGAGCCACCGGACGACCGTGCCTTCGGTGACGCTCTCGCCGAGGGCGGGGAGCAGCACGGACGTCTGGCCGGACGCCGTCGGCGCAGCCGGCCGGGCCACCGGCTCGGGTGCGGGCTCGGGTGCGGGCTCGGGCGCGGGCTCGGGCGCGGGCGCGGGGGGTTGCGGCTGCACCGGCGCCTGGACCTCGGGCGCGGGTGCCGCAGCGGCCGGCGCCTCGCCGGACTCGCCGATCACGGCGAGCTGGGCCCCGACCGGCACGGTGGCGTCCTCGGCGGCGATGATCTTGAGCAGCACGCCGGAGGCGGGAGCGGGGATCTCGGTGTCGACCTTGTCCGTGGACACCTCGAGCAGCGGCTCGTCGGCTCGCACCTGGTCGCCCTCCTGCTTGAGCCAGCGGGTGACCGTGCCCTCGGTCACGCTCTCGCCGAGCTGGGGCATCGTGACGCTGACCGGCATGGGGCCAACTCCTCCGTGGTTCTCGGCTGCTCGCGGGTGGGTGTCAGCCGTGAGTGTGCAGCGGCTTGCCGGCGAGGGCCAGGTGGGCCTCGCCGATGGCCTCCGACTGGGTCGGGTGCGCGTGGATCAAGGACGCGACGTCGTCGGCGTGCGCCTCCCAGTTGTAGATGAGCTGCGCCTCCGCGAGCAGCTCGCCGACCCGGCTGCCGACCATGTGGACGCCCACGACCGGACCGTCGTGCAGCGCCACCAGCTTGACCGCGCCGGAGGTCTTCAGGATCTGGCTCTTGCCGTTGCCGGCCAGGTCGTAGACCAGCGTCTTGACCGCCTCCGTGCCGTACCGCTCGACCGCCTCCGGCTCGGTGAGGCCGACCGAGGCGACCTCGGGCTCGCAGTAGGCGATCCGAGGGACGCCCGCGTAGTCGATCGGCCGGGGCTGCAGCCCCGCGATGTGCTCGGCGACCAAGATGCCCTCGCCGAAGCCGACGTGGGCGAGCTGCAGCGTCGGGATGAGGTCCCCGACCGCGTAGACGCCGGGGACGTTGGTGCGGCAGTACTCGTCGACGGTGACGAAGCCGCGGTCCATCGCTAGACCGGCCTCCTCGTAGCCCAGACCCTGGGAGACCGGGCCGCGGCCGACGGCGACGAGCAGGACGTCGGCGTCGAGGGTCTTGCCGTTCTCCAGCAGGACCCGCACGCCGGTGGCGGTGTGCTCGACGCCGCTGAACCGGGCGCCGAGCTCGTAGCCGATGCCGCGCCGGCGGAAGGCCCGCTCGAGCAGCTTCGACGACGACTCGTCCTCCATCGGCACCAGGTGCGACAGAGCCTCGACGATGGTCACCTCGGCGCCCATCGAGCGCCACACGCTGGCGAACTCGACGCCGATCACGCC
>DAIRVJ010000074.1:0-2628 GCA_036802895.1 Candidatus Nanopelagicales bacterium | reverse complement strand
GCATGCAGCAGCGCCTTGGTGGGGATGCATCCGCGGTGCAGACAGGTGCCGCCGAGCTTGTCCTTCTCGACCAGGGCGACGGACAGGCCGAGCTCGGCGGCGCGGAACGCGCAGGCGTAGCCGCCGCTGCCGCCACCCAGGATGACGATGTCGTACGTGCTCCCGACGCCCTCGGTCACTGGTGCTCCTCGCTGCGGACGGACGGCCGCCGCCGGCCGGCGGTCGGCCTATCCTTCCATCCCGGAGCGCCGGACGGGCGATCCGGTCTGAGGCTGCCGTAGCGTGGGGCGAACCCGAGACGGAGGAGGGCGGCCGGTGGGCCTGTTCGATCGACTGCGCGGGCAGCGCCAGCGTCCGGGGACTCTTCGTCCGGCCGTGTCGGAGGACCGCCAGCATCTCGAGGAGTTCGTCCGCACCCGTACCGGGGTCGAGGCGTTCGTCGAGCCACGGACGACGGTGACCGAGACGACGGTGGTGCTGGTGGCCACCAGCGGGGAGTGGACCCGTCGCCGGGTGCCGTCGCCGAAGGTCGCCCACGAGTGGGCGAACGGGCTGGGGATCCCGTCCTACGACGCCGCGGTCGTCGGCTATCCCCAGCGGATGCGGGACTGGACGTCGCGCAAGGCCGCCGAGAACAAGGAGAGCAGAAGGCGCGACGCGGACCGGTAGGAGCCCGGCCCGCGTCGCGACTGGTCGAACCTAGTGCCGGCCTGACCGCCGCTCGGCGGACTTCCCGTGGCCGCGTGCCGCCTTCGCGCTCGCCTTGGCGTCGGCCTTGGCCGCCCGGTCGGCGTCGCTCAGCTCGTCACCGTCCGAGTCGTCGGCCGAGTCGTCGGCGTCGGCGTCGCCGGCCTCGTCGGCGTCCTCAGCGTCCTCGGCGTCGTCCTTGGCGGCCTTGCCGCAGTCGCTGCGCGCGGCTGCCGAGACGATGGCGCCCTTCCCGGGACCCGACTCGGTCTCGCGGGCCACCTGGGACACGTACGCGCCGTGGTTGCGCAGCCCCTCCGGGCAGGCCACCGCGGACGGGTCGGCCCCGACGGACGGCTCCTCGGAGGGGTCAGCCTTGGGCTGCTCGCTGGGGTCCACCGCGGGCGACTCGGTCGGCTCGGCGTTCGGGTCGTCGCTCGGGTCGACGCTGGGGTCGACGGACGGCGTCTCGCTGGGTGTCTCGCTGGGTGTCACCACCGACGGGTCGGTGTTCGGAGCCGGCGACACCGCACCGGAGGCGGCGGCCACCCCACCGCCGATCAACAGTGCCGCCAGCACAGCCGGCACCGCCTTGGCCTGCAGAGCCAGCAATGTCTTCACAGCCACGGTGGTTCCCCTCGGGTTCGGGTCGTGCGGGGTCCGCTGGGCCGCGGTCCCGTCTGCCCTGGTGATCGACAACGACCTGCGGAAGTCTGGATCCTCCATCAGGGTGGTCGGGGCTAAGCGATGCCTAAGGTGCGGTTAGAACGGGCCCTCGGCGAGGGCCTCAGCCAGGGCGACCAGGGTGCGCACCGCGATCCCGGTGCCGCCGGAGGGCGTGTAGCCGTAGGGCTGCCCCTGGTTGTACGCAGGGCCGGCGATGTCGAGGTGAGCCCATCGCTGGCCCGGCTCGACGAACTCCTTGAGGAACACCCCCGCCGAGAGCATGCCGGCCTGCCGGGCGTTGTCGATGTTGGCGATGTCGGCGGTCTGGGAGTCCAGGCCCTTGCGCAGCTCGTCCGGCAGCGGCATCGGCCACATCGCCTCGCCGACCCGGGTGGCCAGGGTGTGGATGCGAGCGCGCACGTCGTCGTCGTTGCTCATGATCGCCGAGGTCCGCGCGCCCAGCGCGATCAGCTGGGCACCGGTGAGGGTGGCCACGTCGACGATCAGGTCCGGCTGCTCGGCTCCGGCCGCGGCCAGGGCGTCCGCCAGGATCAGCCGGCCCTCGGCGTCGGTGTTGAGCACCTCGACGGTGCGGCCACCGAAGATGGTGAGCACGTCGGAGGGTCGCTGGGCGCTCCCGGACGGCATGTTCTCGGCCATCGGGGCCCAGCCGGTGACATTGACGACCGGCTTGAGCCGCCCGACGGCGACCAGGGCGGCGATCACCGCCGCGGCCCCGCCCATGTCCGACTTCATCGCCTCCATGCCGGCGGCCGGCTTGATCGAGATGCCACCGGAGTCGAACGTGATGCCCTTGCCCACCAGCGCCAGGTGCCTGGTCGCCTTCGGGTGGCGGTAGGCCAGGCGGACCAGCCGCGGCGGGTTCGCCGAGCCCTGCCCGACACCGACGATCCCGCCGTAGCCCCCGCGGCGCAGCGCCTTCTCGTCGAGCACCGTGACGTCGAGGCCGACCCGGCGGGCGGCGTCCGCGGCGGTGTCGGCGAACTGCTTCGGCGGCAGGTGCGAGGGCGGGGTGTTGACCAGGTCGCGGGTGAGCGCGACCGCCGCTGAGACGGTCTGCGCGTGCGTGAGCGCCGACCGGACGGGGCGCTCGCCGCCGTGCGCGGTCGCGACGACGAACGCCTTCGGCCCCGGCTTGGCCTGCTCGGCGGACGCCTGGCGGAACCGGTGGAACGTGTAGCCGCCCAGCAGGGCGCCCGTGGTCACGGCGTCCACCTCGGCGGGGGTCGCGGCGGGGAGGGCGAGCACCACCCG
>DAIRVJ010000073.1:0-11234 GCA_036802895.1 Candidatus Nanopelagicales bacterium | reverse complement strand
CGAGCGGTCACCACGCCCGGGGTCCTTCGGCCGACCACCCGGTCGGCGGTGCTGGCGCACCACCCCGACGACGCACCCTGGTTCGACGGCGAAGGGGTCCTGCCCGGCCTGGCCCGCGGCGTCGCCCCCTCGTCGGACCCGGGCACCGTGCAGCTGGTGGCCTGCGAGACCGTCCCGGTCGGGCTGGCGCTGCTCGACGCCCCGGACATCGACTCCGTCGTGACCGCGAACCGCACGCTGGCCGCCCAGCTGCTGGCGGCGGCCGACCTGTGGCTGTTCGTCACGACCGCCGCCCGGTACGCAGACGCGGTGCCGTGGGAGTTCCTGCGGACGGCTCGGGAGCGGGGCACCTCGGTGGCCGTGGTGCTCGACCGGGTCCCCGAGACGGCCGTCGACGTGTTGCGGCACGACCTGGCGGGCATGCTGACCGCGCAGGGCCTGGGCGATGCCCCGCTGCTCGTCGTCCCCGAGGTCGTCGCGTTGACCGAGAGCGGTCTGCTGCCCGCCCTCGCCGTCGCACCGGTGCGCGACTTCGTCGTGGGGCTGGCCGCGGACGCCCAGGTCCGCGCCGACATCGTCCGGCGGACGTTGGTGGGTGCGCTGGCCTCGCTGGACGGTCGGAGCGCGACCCTGATGGCGGCGGTCGACGAGCAGGCAGCGGCGGCCGACCGGCTCCGCCTGGCCGTCGACGACGCCTACGCCACGGCCGCGCGCGAGGTCGACGCGGCGGTCACCGACGGCTCGCTCCTGCGCGGTGAGGTGCTGGCCCGCTGGCAGGAGTTCGTGGGGACCGGCGAGTTCCTCAGGGCCCTGGAGTCGCGCCTCGGCCGGCTGCGCGACCGGGTGTCGGCCACCCTGCGCGGTCGCCCGGCGCCCGGGGCGAACCTGGCCGGCGCGCTGGAGTCGGGGGTCGAGGCGCTCGTGCTCGCGCGGGCCGACGACGCCGCGGACCGGGTGGTCCAGTCCTGGCGGCAGATGCCCGCAGGGGTCGCCCTGCTCGGCGCGCAGTCGGCGCCGCTGGCCACGGCGTCGCCCCAGCTGGCCGAACGCACCCAACGGTCGGTGCGGGACTGGCAGGGCGAGGTGCTCGACCTGGTCCGGACCGAGGGCGCGAGCCGCCGGTCGACCGCCCGGTTCCTCTCCTACGGAGTCAACGGCACCGGACTGGTCGTCATGCTGGCCGTCTTCGCGCACACCGGGGGGCTCACCGGTGCCGAGGGCGGGATCGCGCTCGGCACCTCCGCCGTCGGGCAGAAGCTGCTCGAGGCCCTGCTCGGCGACCAGGCGGTGCGCACGCTCGCCGCACGGGCCCGCGCCTTGCTGCACGGACGCGTCGTCGACCTGTTGGAGAACGAGCGACGCCGGTTCGACGAGCTGGTGGACGCCGTCGCTCCCGATCCGGCGACCGCGGCGGCCCTCGAGCGGGCCGCCGTCGCCGTGCGGGCCGCGCGGGAGGCGGTGTAGCGGTGCGGATCCTCGGGACCCGGAGGGGTGACGCACCCTCCCCGGCCGACCACCTGCCGGTCCGACTGGAGGCGCTCGACGACGTGCTGGTGCTGGCCGAGGCCCGCCTCGACAGCGAGCTGGTCGAGTCGGCCACGGCCCTGCGGACCCGAGCCGGCGAGCGGCTGGCCTTCTCCGGCACGCGCACGGTCGTGGCGCTGGCCGGGGCGACCGGAAGCGGCAAGTCCAGCCTGTTCAACGCGTTGGCCGGGGCCGAGCTCTCGCCGGTCGGGGTGCGCCGCCCGACGACCTCGACCACCCAGGCCTGCGTCTGGGGCGCCGACGAGCCCAGCGGCCTCCTGGACTGGCTTCGGGTGGGCCGTCGCCTGCGCCCCAGCGCGGGCCGCGCGAACGAGCCCGCCCTCGACGGGCTGGTGCTGCTCGACCTGCCGGACCACGACTCGACCGCGACCGACCACCGGGTCGAGGTCGACCGCCTGGTGGCCCGTGTCGACCTGCTCGTCTGGGTCGTCGACCCGCAGAAGTACGCCGACGCGGCCCTGCACGAGCGGTACCTGAGCCGGCTCGCCGACCACGCCGCGGTGACCTTGGTCGTGCTCAACCAGGTCGATCGGCTCTCCGACGAGGACCGAGCGCGCTGCCTCGTCGACCTCGCCGGGCTGCTGGGTGACGACGGCCTGAGCGACGTGGAGGTGCTGCCCGTGTCCGCGGCCACCAGCCTGGGGGTGGCCGAGCTCAGCGCACGGCTGGCGGGCGCGGTGAGTCGTCGGCTGGCGGCCGCTGAGCGGCTGTCCGCCGACCTGGACGGGCTCGCCCGGGCGCTCGGGACGGCGGTGCCCGTCGGCTCGGGCGGAGGCGAGCCCGGGCCGGCGGACCGGATCGAGATCATGGCGGCGCTCGCGCAGGTGGCCGGGGTTGACGCCGTGGTCGCGGCGGTGGCTGCGGCGCACCGCGCCCGTGGCGTTGCGGCCACCGGCTGGCCACCGACCCGCTGGCTGCGCCGGCTGCGTGCTGACCCGCTGCGCCGCCTGCACCTTGACCGGCCGCCGGCCGCCGCCGGCTCACCGGTGGGCCGCACGTCGCTGCCGGCGTCGTCGTCCGTGGCCCGCAGCCGAGTAGAGCTCGCCCTGCGCCGGCTGGCCGACTCGGCCACGGCCGGTCTGCCCGAGCAGCAGATCACCCGTGCACGGGCGGTGCTCCGCGCCCAGACGGAGCCGCTGGCCGACCAGCTGGACACCGCGATGGCCGGAACCGACCTCGGGATGGCCCGGGCGCCTCGCTGGTGGTCCCTGGGCAACGCCGTCCAGTGGCTCGTCCTGCTCGTCGCCGTCGTGGGGGGCGGCTGGCTCCTGCTGGACGTGGTGCTCGCCTGGCTGCAGCTGCCCGCCCTGCCCTCGGCGCGGGTCGGCCGGCTCGCCCTGCCGACCCTGCTGCTGGCCGGTGGCCTGCTGCTCGGGCTGCTGGCCGCCGGCGTGTTTCGCCTGCTGGTCCGGGCCGGAGCCGGCCGGCGCGCCCGGCGGGCTCGCCGCAGGCTGCTCGCCGCCGTCGGGGAGGTGGCCGACCAGGTCGTGCTCCAGCCGCTGGACCGCGAGCTGGACGCATGGCGGCGCCTGCGGCTCGCCGTCGAGGCGATGGACCGCGCTCGACCCTGACGGCCGACGAGCGGCGTCCGGCCGCGGCCCGACGGCCCGTAGGCTGTCCGCCATGGCGGAGTTCATCTACGTGATGCGCAAGGCGCGCAAGGCGCACGGCGACAAGGTCATCCTCGACGACGTGACGCTGGCGTTCTACCCGGGCGCCAAGATCGGCGTGGTCGGGCCGAACGGCGCCGGCAAGTCGACCGTGCTGCGCATCATGGCCGGGCTGGACACCGCCTCCAACGGCGACGCGATCCTCTCCCCGGGCTACTCCGTCGGGATCCTCGAGCAGGAGCCCCAGCTGGACGAGACGAAGACCGTGCTCGAGAACGTCGAGGACGGCGTGGCCGAGACCAAGGCGCTGCTCGACCGGTTCAACGCGGTCTCCGCCGAGCTGGCCGACCCGGACGCCGACTACGACCGGCTGCTCGCGGAGATGGGCACGCTGCAGGAGCAGCTGGACCACCGGCAGGCCTGGGACCTCGACAGTCAGCTGGAGCAGGCGATGGACGCGCTGCGCTGCCCGCCCGGCGACGCCGACGTCACCGTGCTGTCCGGCGGTGAGAAGCGCCGGGTCGCCCTGTGCAAGCTGCTGCTGCAGCAGCCGGACCTGCTGCTGCTCGACGAGCCGACCAACCACCTGGACGCCGAGAGCGTGCAGTGGCTCGAGTCGCACCTGGAGAAGTACCCCGGCACGGTGGTCGCGGTCACCCACGACCGGTACTTCCTGGACAACGTCGCGCAGTGGATCCTCGAGCTGGACCGCGGCCGGGCCTACCCCTACGAGGGCAACTACTCGACCTATCTGGAGACCAAGGGCGCCCGGCTGAAGGTCGAAGGGGCCAAGGACGCCAAGCTGCGCAAGCGGCTGCAGGACGAGCTGGACTGGGTCCGCTCCAACGCCAAGGGGCGGCAGGCGAAGAGCAAGGCCCGGCTGCAGCGCTACGAGGAGATGGCCGCCGAGGCCGACCGCACCCGCAAGCTGGACTTCGAGGAGATCCAGATCCCGCCCGGTCCCCGGCTGGGGACTGTGGTGGTCGAGACGTCCGGGCTCAGCAAGGGCTACGGCGACCGGCTGCTGATCGACGAGCTGTCGTTCACGCTGCCCCGCAACGGCATCGTCGGCGTCATCGGCCCGAACGGCGTCGGCAAGACGACGCTGTTCAAGATGATCATCGGCGAGGAGCAGCCGGACGGCGGCTCGGTCCGGGTCGGCGAGACCGTGCAGATCGCCTACGTGGACCAGAGCCGGGCGGGGATCGACCCGAAGAAGACGCTGTGGGAGGTCGTCTCCGACGGGCTGGACTGGATCAAGGTGGGCCACGTCGAGATGCCGTCGCGGGCCTACGTCAGTGCCTTCGGGTTCAAGGGGCCGGACCAGCAGAAGCCGGCCGGCGTGCTCTCCGGGGGAGAGCGCAACCGGCTCAACCTGGCGCTCACCCTCAAGCAGGGCGGCAACCTGCTGCTGCTCGACGAGCCGACCAACGACCTGGACGTCGAGACCCTGGGCAGCCTGGAGAACGCGCTGCTGGAGTTCCCCGGCTGTGCCGTCGTGGTCTCCCACGACCGGTGGTTCCTCGACCGGGTGACGACCCACATCCTCGCCTACGAGGGCGACTCGCAGTGGTTCTGGTTCGAGGGCAACTTCGAGTCCTACGAGAAGAACAAGGTCGAGCGGCTCGGACCGGACGCGGCCCGCCCGCACCGGGCGACCTACCGCAAGCTGACTCGCGGCTGAGCGGCGGCGCACGGTGGCTCGGTTCACCGCTCGCGTGGCGATGCGCTGGTCGGACATGGACGCCTACGGCCATGTGAACAACGTCCAGTTCCTCACCTACCTGGAGGAAGCCCGGGTCGAGATGTTCCACGCGGTGCCGCTGTCCGGGGTCGACCAGGTGGCGTCCGGGATCCTCGTCGCCAGTCACGAGATCCGCTACCGCAAACCGCTGCTGCACCGCAACGCGCCGGTGCCGATCGACGTGTGGGTCACCCGGATCGGAGCGGCGTCCTTCGACCTCGCCTACGAGGTGCACGACGACGCAGCCGGCCCGGTCTACGCGACGGCTGCCTCGACGATGGTGCCGTACGACTTCGCAGCCGAACGGCCGCGGCGGCTCACGCCCGAGGAGCGGGAGTGGCTCGCCGGGTACCTCGAGCCGCCCGGATGACCGCGCTGGCCGTCCCCGAGGGTGACGAGCGGCTCGGCCTGCGCCGCTACCTGCAGCGGCTGCTCGAGCTGGACCGGGCGGCCGCCGTCCGGCTGCAGGCGAACGGCGGGGTGCTGGGAGTGTGGGGCGGCCCGCCACTCGGCGTGTGGACGCTGCGTCCCGTGGCGCTCGCGGGGCCGGTCCGGGTCGACGCCACCGTGTCCGCCCAGCGCCTGCTCGACGGGCTCGACGCTGGCGGAGATGTGAGCGTGCCGCCGTCGGTCCCCGGGTTGGTCTGGGCCGGGCTGCTGCCACCTCGGTCCGGCTGGGAGCTGGTCGCCGAGGTGCCGGCGGGTGTCGTCGTGGACGCCGTCCGGGTCGGTGTCGAGGCGTTCCGCCGCCGGGTCGACCCGGTCGCGCCGCCTCTGCGCTCGCCGGAGTTCCTCGAGTCGGTGGCGGCCGACGTCTGGGAGCGTCCCGTCGTGGGCGGCGCCCCGCTGCGCGCCGCCCACGCGGCCGACCTGGTGGGGCTGCTCGGTCCGGACGGCGAGGTGGCGGCGTACCGCAGCGGCCCGTGGTGGCGGATCCGCTGCGCCGGCGGGTCGGTGCTCGGGCGCGCCGGGGACCGGCCTCGCGCCGGCCTGGACCTGTTCGCGCTGACCAGCGGTTGAGGGTCCGCGCGCGCCGGGTGGGTCGAGCTGGGCGCTGACGCTGACAGGCGGACACCGTGACCGGGCCCGGGAGTGACTTCTCCGTGCGGGTGCACCACATTCAGCTGGCCATCCCGGTCGGCGGTGAGGACGCCTGCCGCCGGTTCGGGGGTGAGACGCTCGGCCTCACCGAAGTGGACAACCCGCCGGTCACCCGGGGATCGTCGTGTCGGACCTCACTGAGTGAGCCCTGCGGCTGGAGCCCGACGGCGTCGCGGCGCGGTGGGACCACGAGTTCCCGGGTCACGACCGCTGCTACGCCGACGACCCGTTCGGCAACCGACTGGAGTTCCTCCCGCTGCAGGACCACTCGCGTCGCCGGCCCGAGGAGGTGGACGCGTGACTCCCGAGTCGGCCCGACGGGGGAACGGTTGGTGGTTCGTCGCCTGGCTGGTGGTCGGCGGTCTCTACGCTCTCGCTCTCTTGAGCGCCCTGACGATCGGGGTGTTCATCCTGCCCGTGGCCGCGTTGGCCACCGTGAGGGCGCTGAGCGTCCGGGGCTCGTCTGCGGGTCTGCCGGGGCTCGTGTCGGGCCTTGGCCTTCCCCGGCTCTGGGTCGCCGACCTGAACCGGTCCGGGCCGGGAAGGGTCTGCTCCACCACAGCGAGCGGATCGGTGCGGTGCGACCAGGAGGGCAGTCCCTGGCCGCGGGTGGCCGTGGGGATGGTCCTGCTGACCTGGTGTCACACCGCGTAGAGGTCTCCGCCTGCCTGGACGATGGTGATCCGCGCGAGCGGCGTCCGGGCGGGGCCCCTGGTCACGTCGCCGCGGGACGCGCTGAACCGGGCGCCGTGGCACGGGCAGGAGAACTCGCTCCCCGCGGCCGTGACCTGGCAGCCCTCGTGGGTGCAGACCGCGCTGAAGCCGAGGAACGTGCCCGCCTTCGGCTGCACCACGTAGGCCGGTCCGCCGCTGGTCGGGTCGGTGAACGCCAGTGACGACCCGACCGGGACTGCCCCAGCCGAACCGATCTTGGTGCCGCCCGGCGGTGCGGTCGCCGTCGGCGTCGCCGACGGACTGGCGCTGGTGGATCCGCTCGGCGAGGGAGTCGGTGAGGCACGAGTCGAGGGAGTCGCCGGCGGGGTCGGGGTCGGCGCTGCTGCTCGGGTATAGCCGCGTCGCCGGACTGCCCCGCCGATGGTGCCGAGAAGGATCGCGGCTACTCCCACACCGGCTCCCGCGACTCCGGCGCGCACCAGCGTCCTGCGGTCGACCTCGGCGGCGGTTGAGGCCGGCTCGCCGGGTCCTGGGACGGCCGCGAGCCCCATCTGCCGGCGCGTGGCCCGCCGCAGCGCCGTCTGCCAGGAGAGCACTCCGCCGTCACCGGCCAGCACCAGCGGCGTGAACGCGAACAGGAAGGCGATGTCCGGACCGTAGAAGTAGGGCCGGGTGGTCCAGCTGACGGTGAGCAGGAACGACAGCGAGAGCAGGACCCCGCCGAACGCGGCCAGCCGGGTGAACAGCCCGAGCAGCAGTCCGAGACCGACGGCCAGCTCGCCGAAGGCGATCGTCAGGCCCATGAGCGTCGCGTGGTGGGCGCTGAACGACACCAGCGAGCTGATCGGGCTGCCGACGGTGGCGAGCTCCATCTGCCGCTTGACCCCGCCCGTCGCGTTCGGGTCGAGGTAGGCCGGGTTGAGGAGCTTGTCCAGCGAGGCGTACACCATGGTCACGCCCAGGAACAGCCGCAGGGGGAGCAGGGCCCAGCCGAGCTGGTTCGCGCGCTCCCGCCACACCGTCGCCCCTTGGCGTTCAGCTTGCTGCGACGCAGAGACTCGACTGCGCGAAGTCACGTCACGAGCCTAGGTGGGGCTGGTGGCCGCCGGTGCCCCACCCCCTCCTGGCCGTAGGCTGAGGTCATGTCCGAGCGGGTCCTCGAGGTCGTCCGTCAGCCGGACGGTCGGTTCCTGGCCGGTACCCGCGGGGAGCCGGGTGTCGAGGTCTCCAGCTGGGACGACGTCCGCCGGCTGCGCGACAAGCGACACCTCGTCGACCACTGGTCGGCCGCCGACCGGCAGGCCTTCGTGGAGCAGTGCGGCCACCCGTTCGACGACTGGTGGGGGCAGCTGAGCCCCGGCTGCGCGCAGGCGCTGCTGGCCGACCCTGTGGGGCCGGTTCCGCCCGAGTACCAGGACGAGGTGAAGCGGACCCTCCGGCATCAGTCCCGCCAGACGGGGCTGGGGCTCGAGGGGTCGAGGTTCACCGAACAGGTGCAGGCCTACCTCACCGCGAAGGCGGCCGAGCGGCACGCTGGCGGCTGACCCTGGGACCTTGGGCCCTCGGGTGCTCCGCAACGGGTCGTTACCCTGCGAGGATGGAGACCCCTGAGCTACAGAGCGAGGTCCGGCGCGTCGTCGAGGACCCCGCGCTCACCTATCGCCAGCGGGTGCAGCAGCTCGCGGCCCTGGCCGAGAACGCGCTGGCTCCGCCGGCTGTCTCCGACGCCTGCGCGCGCGCCCTCGACAAGCGGGTCATCTGCGACATGTACGAAGGCAGTGCGCCCTACCGGCCGCGCTACGTCCTGCCCGACTACGCGGTGGCCCTGCGCAACGGCTCAGCCTTCCTGGAGCTGCCGCCCGCCCGCGACCTCGACGAGGCGCTGGCCTTCCTGCTGATCCTCTACACCAACGTCCCGTCGATCACCGGATACCCGGTCTACCTGGGTGACCTGGACGCCTTGCTCGCGCCCTACCTCGAGGGCGTCACCGACGAGGAGCTGCACCGGCGGCTGAGGCTGTTCTGGATCAGCCTGGACCGGATCTTGCCGGACGCCTTCACGCACACCGACATCGGGCCGGACGACAGCCGGGTGGGCCGGGCGGTGCTGCGCCTGGAGCGGGAGCTGCTGCAGGTGGTCCCGAACCTGACCCTGCGGGTCGATCCGGAGCGCACCCCCGACGACTACCTGCTCGACGCGGTGCGCACCGTCTTCGCGTGCGGCAAGCCGCACTTCGTCAACCACCGGCTGATGACCCACGACCTGGGTGAGCGCTATGCCGCGGTCAGCTGCTACAACTCGCTCAAGATCGGCGGTGGCTCGCACACCCTCGTCCGGCTGAACCTGAAGGAGGCCGTGCTCCGCCACGGAGGCGGGGCGGACTCCTTCCTCGCCGAGACGCTGCCGACCTACGTCGAGCTGACCGCGGAGCTCGCCGAGGCCCGGGTGCGCCATCTCGTCGAGCAGGCGCGCTTCTTCGAGCACAGCTGGCTGGTCCACGAGGGGCTGATCTCACTCGACCGGTTCAGCGCCATGTTCGGGATCTTCGGGCTGGCCGAGGCTGTCGACCTGCTGATGGAGCGCGAGGGGCTGCCCGACGCGCACTACGGGCACGACGCCTCGGCCGACGACCTGTCCTACCGCATCACGGGGCGGGTCGCCGAGCTCGTCGCCGCGCGCGCGATGCCGCACTGTGCGGGCAACGCCGGGCGCTGCTTCCTGCACTCCCAGTCGGGGATCGACTCCGACGAGGACGTCACCGCCGGGACCCGCATCCCGGTCGGGAAGGAACCGCCGCTCGCCGACCACCTGAGAACCGTCGCGCCGCACCACCGCCTGTTCGCCTCCGGGGTCAGCGACGTGCTCGCGTTCGACGACACCGCCCGACGCAATCCGCAGGCGGTGGTCGACGTGATCCGCGGGGCCTTCGACCAGGGGATGCGCGACTTCACGTTCAACCTGGACAGCAACGACTTCGTCCGGATCACCGGATACCTCGTCCGCAAGTCCGACCTGGCGAAGCTCCCCACGCAGGGGGCCCGGCACGCGAGCACCTACCTCGGGGCCGGGTCGGTCGCGCGCAGTCATGTGACCGAGCGGAGCCCGAAGCGGGTGATCAGCGGTGAGAGCACCGCAGGGCCTCGTCGCTGACGTCGTCCGCTTCTCCTGGGTCGACGGCCCGGGCAACCGGTTCGTGGTGTTCTTCCAGGGCTGCACGCTCAACTGCCTGGCCTGCCACAACCCGCACACGATCCCGGAGGCAACCCCGCGCGCCCGCGTCGTCGAGGTGGCCGGCCTGGTCGACGAGGTTCGACCGCTCGCGCCGTTCCTGTCCGGCGTCACCGTCTCCGGCGGAGAGGCCACCCTGCAGGCGCCGTTCGTCCGAGCGTTCTTCGACGCGCTGGCCGCCGACGACGGACTGCCGCGGCTGACCCGGTTCGTCGACAGCAACGGCGACGCGCCGGCGGACGTCTGGCGGTCGCTGCTCCCCGTCACCGACGGGGTCATGCTCGACCTGAAGGCGCTCGACCCAGCCGTGCACCGGTCCCTCACCGGCTCCGACAACGACCGGGTCCTGTCGTCGATCCGCCAGGTGGCCGCGAGCGGGAAGCTGTACGAGGTCAGACTGCTCCTGGTTCCGGGCACCAACGACGACCCGGCCACCCTGCGCGCGACCACTCGCTGGCTGCTCGACATCGACCCGGACATCCGGATCAAGGTCATCGGATTCCGACGGCACGGGGTGCGGGCCGCGGCGCAGCACTGGCCGGAACCAGGGCCCCGGCGACTGGAGCAGTACCGCGAGCAGCTCGTCGGGCTGGGCGTGCGCGACCTCGAGGTCGTCTGAGGCCTGCTCGACCCGCCTCCCTAGACTGACCGGGCCGGACTGAGCCCGGCACCGAGCGTGCCGAAGCGGCGCAGAGGAGACTCATGCCGACGATCACCCCATTCCTGTGGTTCGACGGACGTGTCGAGGAGGCGGTCGACTTCTACACGTCCGTGTTCGGCGACTCCGCGGTCGGCGACCTGACGCGGTACCCGGAAGGGTCTCCCGGGCCGGCCGGGGAGGTCATGACGGCCACGTTCCGACTCGCCGGCCAGGAGTTCATGGCGCTCAACGGCGGCCCCCACTACGCGTTCACGCCGGCGATCTCGTTCTTCGTCTCCGTCGACACCCAGGACGAGGTGGACCACTACTGGGACCGGCTCACCGAGGGCGGAGAGCCGGGCCAGTGCGGGTGGTTGATCGACCGGTTCGGCTTGTCCTGGCAGGTCGTGCCGACCGCCCTCGGCCGGCTGATGGGGGACCCCGACCCGGAACGCTCTGCCCGGGTCATGCAGGCGATGCTGGCGATGACCAAGATCGAGATCGCCGGGCTGGAGGAGGCCTACTCGAGGGGCGAGGGGTAGCGCGGCAGGTCCGGCGCGTTCGACATGTCCCCTTTGTGCCCCTTAGGGTGCCCGGCATGTCCTCCCTCCTCCACCGGCCCCATTCCTCCGGCATCCTGGTCGCCGCCGCCGCGGTCGCGCTGCTGACCGCCTGCGGGACGATCCAGGT
>DAIRVJ010000072.1:4260-11457 GCA_036802895.1 Candidatus Nanopelagicales bacterium | reverse complement strand
GCCAAGGCGCGGACGCCGGCGAGCCGGCCGTTCGTGTCCTGTGCGACCGACCGGGCCGAACGCACGTGGCTGGTCCAACTTCGCTCAACCGGTCGGCAGCCCACCGGCGACCTCGACGTGTACCTGGCCAGGACGCCGACCGGGTGGTGGTCGGCGCGGTCCGGCGGCACGGGGGGCTGACCCGCCGTGCGGCGAGGCGTCAGCCCGCGACGACGTCCCCGCCCGAGACCTTGACCGCCACCGAGGGCAGCGGCTGCTTGGCTGGCCCGCCGAGGACCTTGCCCGTCGCCGCCTCGAACCGGGAGCCGTGGCAGGGGCAGTCGAGCTCGGCGCCCTTCGGCGCGACCGTGCAGCCCTGATGGGTGCAGATCGCGCTGAAGGCCACGACGGTGCCGGCGGTCGGCTGGGCCACGATGATCGGCTTGCCGTCGGCGCCCTTGGCGCTGATCGCCCCGCCGACGGGGATGTCCGCGACCTTGGCCAGCGGTCCGGCCCCCGACCCGGCTCCCGAACCGTTCCCCGTTGGGGTGGCTGTCTTGGTGTCACTGGAGCCGCAACCGGCCAGCGCGACCGCACCGACGGTGACCGCGCCGGCGGCGAGCAGGTGGCGGCGGGTCAGGCTGGGGTCGACGATCTCCACGGCGGTCTCCTCGCGTCGGTTGGTCCCCCCGGGGGCGGAGGGCTCGACCGTACAACGGCGTCGGTGGCCGGAAGGTTCACCCGGCGTCGGGGTGAACCGAACCGGCGCACCAGCCGTTCTCCTGGACGGGAGGTCTCGTGGCCGACGGACGGGCCGATCTCCTGCGTGCGCTGCACGACGAGCATGCGGGAGCGCTGTGGGGTTTCGTGCTGCCCCTGACCGGCGGCGACACGTCCCGCGCCGAGGACGTCGTCCAGGAGACCCTGCTGCGTGCCTGGCGGTCCCCGCACGTGCTGGACGGGTCGCATCCGGCTGCCCGCGCCTGGCTGTTCACCGTGGCCCGACGGCTCGTGGTCGACGAGTGGCGGTCCGGTCGGAGCCGGACCGAGGTGTATGTCTCCGACCCTCCGGACGTCGTCGGCGACGACCAGACCGACCGCGTGCTGCAGGCGTGGCTGGTCGCCGACGCCCTGGGCCGGCTGACCCCCGAGCACCGTCAGGTGCTCGTCGAGTGCTTCTACCGCGGCCGTTCGGTCGCCGAGGCCGCCGCCCGGCTCGGGATCCCCCCGGGCACGGTCAAGTCCCGCACCCACTACGCCCTGCGCAGCCTGCGGCTGATCCTGGACGAGATGGGGGTGACCGAATGACCACCCTGGATCCCGGAGCGACGGGCGACCCCTTCGCCCGGTTCGACGCGGCCTACCTGATGGGGGCGCTGCCTCCCGACGAGCGCGCGGCGTACGTCGCCCACCTGCGGGACTGCCCCCAGTGCGCCGAGTCGGTGGCGGTGCTGGCCGGGCTGCCGGGACTGCTGGGCCGGGTGCCGCCCGAGATGGCCGAGTCGTTGGACCCGCTGGCCGGCGACGGTGGTCCGCGGGCTCCGCATCCCGTGCCGCCGGACTCGCTGCGAGCGGGTCTGCTGCGCCGGGTGCAGCGTGACCGTCGGCGCCGGCTGGCGCTGGTCGGAGGTGCGGTGATCGTGGCCGCCGCGGCGGGGGCGGTCGGATTCGCGGTGGTCACCGGGCCGGTCGACGTGCCTCGCCCCGCCCCTGCCGCGGTCGCCTCCCCGTCGCCGCTGGCCCCCGTGGCCACGACTCCGATCCGGGCGGCCGCGTCGATGCAGGAGGTCGCCTGGGGCACCCGCATCCAGCTCAGCTGTCGCTACGACGGCGCGGCACCGTACGGGGCCGGGACGACCGACTACGCCCTGGTCGTCACGGACCGGACCGGCCACAGCGAGCAGGTGGCCACCTGGCGGGCCGTGCCCGGACGCACGTCGACCGTCGTGGCCGCGACCGCCATGCGCCGCGGGGACATCGCCACCGTCGAGGTCCGCACGTCGTCCGGCGAGCCGGTGCTTCGGCTGATCACCTGACCGGCGGGCCATGTACGTGGGAGCCTTCCTCGCGACTCCTCCACGCAACGACCGTCCACCACGACCGCCCGGAGACCGCCATGCACGCTCGCCGTGTCCACCCCGCCCGCACGTGGCCGCGTCGCTGGGCAGCGGGCGCGCTCGGTGCGCTGGCGCTTCCCCTCGCCGGTCTGGTCGCGGTGGCCCCAGCCTCGGCCGCACCGGCCATGGACCAACCCTCCGCGCTGCGCCAGTCCTGCGCACAGGGGCGGCCGGGGGAGGTTGCCTGCCTGTCCGTCTGGCGCCCGGCCGGGTCGGGCGCGGCGCCTGCGGCCGGATCGGCCGGGTCGGTCGGCTCGCTGGCGGTCACCATCCCGCCCCCGCCCTCCGGGTGGCGCCCGGCGGACATCCGCTCGGCGTACCAGCTGGACACCACCCGCGGCGCCGGTCAGGTGATCGCCATCGTCGATGCCTTCGACAACCCCAAGGCCGAGCAGGACCTGGCGGCCTACCGAGCGGTCTTCGGCCTTCCGCCGTGCACGACCGCCAACGGCTGCTTCCGCAAGCGCAACCAGCGCGGCGGCACGACTCCGCCGGCCGGAGACCCCGGCTGGGGCGTCGAGATCGCGCTCGACATCCAGGCCGTGTCGGCCGCCTGCCCCAGGTGCAAGATCCTGCTGGTCGAGGCCGACAACCCCTCGGTGGCCAACATGGGCGAGGCGGTGAACACGGCCGTCCGGCTCGGCGCCGACGTCGTCTCCAACAGCTACGGCCTGGCCGAGTTCAGCGGCATCCTGACGCTCGGCAGCCGGTACTACACCCACCCGGGGGTCCCGATCGTGGTGTCGTCGGGCGACTCCGGCTACGGCCCGGCCTCGTTCCCCGCCGTGCTGCGTACCTCGATCGCCGTCGGCGGCACGCGGCTGACCCGGACGACGACGGGCGGGTGGCGGGAGCGCGCGTGGACCGGCGCGGGCAGCGGCTGCTCGACGATCGTGGCCAAGCCGAGCTGGCAGAAGGACACCAAGTGCGCCAAGCGCACGGTGGCCGACCTCGCGGCCGTCGCCGACCCGAACCCCGGATTCGCCGTCTACGACACCTACGGGCTGGGCCCGGACAGCGGGTGGATCACGGTCGGCGGTACCAGCCTGGCAGCCCCGCTCGTGGCCGGCATGATCGGCCTCGCCGGTGACGCCGACACGATCGACGACGCGTCGAGCATCTACGCGGCGACGACCGGCCTGAAGGACGTCGTCGCCGGTTCGAACGGGTCGTGCGGGGGCACCTACCTGTGCACGGCCGTGGTCGGGTACGACGGGCCGACCGGCCGGGGCGTCCCGCGCGGGCTCGCCGCGCTCTGAGCTCGCCGCCCGACGCCGGGATCACAGGTCGAGGTCGACCGCCAGGGCGCAGTGGTCGCTGACCTCGAGGGTGAGCACGTGCTCGGCATGGACGGCGTGTGGCGGCAGGCCGTCGGCGAGCAGGTGGTCGAACTGCACGCGCGGGCGCCAGGACGGGTAGGTGGCCGCGACGGCGAGCGGCGTCCAGCCGGTGAGCCGGCGGGGAAGCCCTCCGGGCAGGTTGAAGTCGCCCACCAGGAAAGCCGGTCGCGGCAGGTCCGCGATCCAGCGCACCAGCGCGCGCAGCTGCCGTGCGTTCGGGCCGGGGACGAAGGACAGGTGGGCGGTGGCCACCGTGAAGGCGCCGGACGGGCCGTCGATGACCGCCGCGATCGCCGTCCGGGGCTCGTCCGGCACCCGCATGAGCCGGGGGCGACCCCCCTCAGTCGGGACCAGGAGCGGCAATGCGAACGGGGCCGGCGGGAACCGCCGCACCCGCCAGGCGCGCACCGGGAAGCGGGAGACCAGGCCGACGCCGTACGTGGGGCCGGTGGTGGTGGCGCCGTCCTCCTCGAACGCGGGCGTCCAGGTCGGCCGCCCGCCGGGGGTGCCGTGGATGGACGGCACGAACCGCCAGTGCGCGGCGCCGATGGTCTCGGCCACGAGGGCCGTCTGGTCCACGGAGCCGGACCGCCGCTGCTGCCGGTCGACCTCCTGGAGGCCGACGACGTCCGGGGCGAGCTCGGCCGCCGCGGACGCCAGCCGGCTCGGCTCCGAGCGGCCGTCGCGCAGCGACCGACCGTGCAGCAGGTTGAACGTCGCGAGGCGGATCCGCTGGTCGTCCACGCGCGCGGGCTAGCCGACCGCGGTGTCGAGCGCGAGGCGGACCATGTCGGAGAACGTCGTCTGCCGCTCCTCGGCCGAGGTCTCCTCGCGGGTGACCAGATGGTCGGAGACGGTGAGCACGGTCAGGGCGCGCACGCCGAACTGAGCGGCCACCGTGTAGAGCGCCGAGGCCTCCATCTCCACAGCCAGGACGCCCCACTCGGCGAGTGCGAGGGTAGAGGGCAGGTCGCCGTAGAACAGGTCGGCGCTGTACACCTGGCCGACGCGCACGTGCAGACCGCTGGCTTCAGCGAGGCGGTGTGCGGTCGACAGCAGGCCGAAGTCGGCGGTCGGGGCGTAGTCGATGCCCGGGAACCGACGGCGGTTGGTGGCCGAGTCGGTGGCTGCGCTCATCGCCAGGATCACGTCGCGCACCCGGACGCTCTCGCTGAGCGCCCCACAGGTGCCGATCCGGATCGCGGTCTTCACGCCGTACTCGGCGAACAGCTCGTGCGCGTAGATCGAGACCGACGGGATCCCCATGCCGTGGCCCTGGACGGAGACCCGCTGCCCGTTCCACGTGCCCGTGTAGCCGAACATGCCCCGGACCTCGTTGTAGCGGACGGCCCCCTCGAGGAAGGTCTCGGCCACCCACGTCGCCCGCAGTGGATCGCCGGGCATGAGGACGCGATCGGCGATGTCGCCCGGTTTCGCGTTGATGTGTGTGCTCACGGCTCCGGAGTCTGCCACCTCGTAGGGTCCCTGACATGGATACCGCGCCCGACCCCGCCGTCCGATCCGCAGTGGAGGAGCACGCCGCGGCCTTCCTCGACCGGCTCATGGAGTGGCTGCGCATCCCCTCGATCAGCGGTGACCCGGAGCACGCCTCGGAGGTCCGACGCTCCGCGGACTGGCTCGCTGCCGAGCTGCGCACCCTCGGGTTCCCCACTGCGGAGGTCTGGGAGACCGACGGGCTGCCCGCCGTGTTCGCCGAGTGGCCGGCTGACGACCCGGCCGCACCGACCGTGCTCGTCTACGGGCATCACGACGTCCAGCCGGTCGACCCGCTCGAGCTGTGGAGCGCACCGCCGTTCGAGCCGACCCTGGACGGCGGCGTGCTGCGCGGCCGCGGCACCGCCGACGACAAGGGCCAGGTGCTCATGCACCTGCTCGGGTTGCGCGCGCACCTGGCGGCCACCGGCCGCGGCAGCCCCGCCGTCCACCTGAAGGTGCTCGTCGAGGGCGAGGAGGAGTCCGGGTCGCCCAGCTTCGCCGGACTCCTGCGCGCGCGCCGCGAACGGCTGGCCTGCCAGGTCGTCGTCGTCAGCGACACCGGCATGTGGTCGGCCGACGTGCCGTCGATCTGCACGGGCATGCGCGGGCTCACCGACGGCCAGCTGGACCTGTACGGCCCGGGCGTCGACCTGCACTCGGGGTCGTTCGGCGGCGCCGTCCCCAACCCGGCGACCGAGCTCTGCCGGCTCGTCGCGGGGCTGCACGACGCCGACGGGCGGGTGACGGTCCCCGGCTTCTACGACGACGTCGTCGAGCTGGCGGAGCACGAGCGCGCACTGCTGGCCGAGCTGCCGTTCGACGAGCGGGAGTTCCTGGCCACCGCCGAGTCCGGCGCCACCGGGGGCGAGCGCGGGTTCACCACGCTGGAGCGGCTGTGGACCCGCCCGACCGCGGAGGTCAACGGCCTCTGGGCCGGGTACACCGGTCCGGGCCACAAGACGATCGTCCCTGCCGAGGCGCACGCGAAGGTGTCGTTTCGACTGGTCGCGGGCCAGGAGCCGCTGCGGGTCCAGGCCGCGTTCCGGGCCTGGGTGGCCGAGCAGGTGCCCCCGGGCATCCGGGCCGAGGTCACGTACTACGGCGACGGCGTGCGGCCGTGCCTGACGCCACTGGACCACCCGGCCCTCCAGGCGGTGCAGCGGTCGGTCACCCGGGCGTTCGGGGTCGAGGCCTTGTACACGCGCGAGGGCGGCTCCGGCCCCGAGGCCGACCTCGCTGAGATCCTCGCCGCCCCGGTGGTGTTCCTCGGCGTGGGCCTGCCCGACGACCGGATCCACGCCCCGGACGAGAAGGTCGACCTGGCCTGCCTGCTGCGCGGGGCCGAGGCGGCGGCGTACCTGTGGTCGGACCTCGCCCTGACGCTGCCGAGGTGAGCCGGTGAGCACCCCGCTCTCCGGCCGGCTCGCACTCGACCGCGCGGGGCTGGACCGGGCGGCCGACCGGCGGACCGACGAGGCGTGGCTGGCGCGCGCCTGGGCCGACCCGTCGACGCGGGTCATCCGCGTGGCCGACGGTCGATGCCTCGTCGAGGACGACGGCGCCGGCCCCCGCCTGGCCTTTGAGGCGCCGTCGGAGGCACCTGACGGGGAGCGCTATCTGCTCGGCGTCGACGCCACCGGCCGGGCGTTCTTCGCCGTTCACCAGACGGTGCCGCTCGTGCCATCGTCCGGCACCTCCGGCTCCTCGACGTCGCCCGCCGGGTTGCGCGAGGTCGGCGCCTTGCTCGGCGACCGGGACGCCGGCCTGCTCGTGCTCGCCGTCGCGCTGGCCAACTGGCACGGCGCCCACGGCCACTGTGCCCGGTGCGGCACCGCCACCGAGGTGGTCCAGGCGGGGTTCGTGCGCCGCTGCCCGGCGGACGGCTCCGAGCACTACCCGCGAACCGATCCGGCCATCATCGTGCTGGTCACCGACCCCTCGGGCGAGCGGGCGCTGCTCGGGCACGCGGCGGCCTGGCCGTCGCGGCGCTTCTCCACGCTCGCCGGGTTCGTGGAGCCGGGGGAGTCGGCGGAGCGGGCGGTGGCCCGGGAGGTGGCCGAGGAGGCGGCCGTCGTCGTCGACGAGGTCACCTACCTGGGGAGCCAGCCCTGGCCGTTCCCCTCCTCCCTGATGCTGGGCTTCCAGGCCCGCGTCGCCGCCGGGAGCCCCGACGCCCGGCCGGACGGCACCGAGATCGTGGAGCTGCGCTGGTTCGACCGGGCCGGTCTGGCGACGGCGGTGTCCGCCGCCGAGGTGCGGCTGCC
>DAIRVJ010000072.1:0-4160 GCA_036802895.1 Candidatus Nanopelagicales bacterium | reverse complement strand
GATCGCCGACGAGGTCGACCTGCCCGAGGGCAAGACGGTGATGAGGGAGGGCGAGCCGGGTCGCGAGTTCCTCGTCCTGATCGAGGGCAGCGCCGAGGCGCGGCGCGGGGGACGCCGGATCGCCACCATGGGACCGGGGGACTTCTTCGGCGAGATCGCCCTGGTCACGCGGTCCCCGCGCACGGCGACGATCACGACCACGTCCCCGGTTCGCGCTCTGGTCGTTACCGACCGTGCCTTCCGCGAGCTCATGGAGTCTTCGCCGAAGATCGCGGTCCGGGTGCTCGGCGTGCTGGCCGAGCGGCTCGCTCCGACGATGCTCTAGCCGACCCGGGTCAGCTGGCGAGCTTTGCGCGGACCTCGTTGATGCTGGGGTTGGCCAGGGCCGAGCCGTCGGGGAAGACCAGCGTCGGGACGGTCTGGTTGCCGCCGTTCACGCTCATCACGAGCTCGGCGGAGTCCGGGTCCCGCTCGATGTCGACCTCGGTGTAGACGACGCCCTCGCGGTCCAGCTGGCTCTTCAGCCGGCGGCAGTAGCCGCACCAGGTCGTCGTGTACATGGTCAGCAGCACGGTCGGTTCCCCTCCAGGGTCGTTGCTCGGTCAACCAGTGTGCCCCACGGCGCATTCCCGGCCACACCCGGGTCGGCCGAGGACTACCGTCCGACGACATGGCCGAGCAGCCGACTCCTGGTGTGCGCCTGGTTCGCCCGCCTGCGCTCTACCCGGGGGCTCCGTACGCGTACGCGTCCGTCATCGACGGACCCGGACGTCTCGTGCTGGCCGCCGGTGCCTGCCCGCTGGACGCCGCGGGGCTGACGGTCGGCGTCGGCGACGTGCGGGCCCAGGCGCGGCAGGCGCTGGCGAACCTGCAGAGCGCGCTCGCGGCGTGCGACGCCGGCCTGGCCGACGTCGTGCGCACGACGATCTACGTCGCGTCTGCGGCCCAGTCGGACCTGGTGGCCGCCTGGGAGGAGATCCACGACGGGTTCGGCGAGCACGAGCCGCCGAGCACCCTGGTCGGGGTGACGGTGCTCGGCTACCGGGACCAGCTGGTCGAGATCGAGGCGGTCGCCGCCGTGGGGCTGCCGATCACGCAGGCGGACTCACCTGGATAGGGGCTGTCGGCGGTGCCTGTCAGGATGGGTCGGTCATGTCGAGCCCTCCGCCGCCGCCGCCCGACGCCGACGCGGTGCTCGCCGCGCTCGACCCGGAGCAGCGCGAGGCCGCGACCGCCTTGCGCGGGCCGGTCTGCGTGCTCGCGGGCGCCGGCACGGGCAAGACCCGGGCGATCACCCACCGGATCGCGTACGGCGTCCACGCGGGGGCCTACCGGCCGTCGCAGGTGCTCGCGGTCACCTTCACCACCCGGGCGGCCGGCGAGATGCGCGGACGGCTGCGCGAACTCGGGGTGGGCGGCGTCCAGGCTCGCACGTTCCACAGCGCCGCCCTGCGCCAGCTGGGCTACTTCTGGCCGAAGGTGGTGGGCGGGGAGCTGCCCCGGGTGACCGCGAGCAAGGCCGGCCTGGTCGCCGAGGCGGCCGGCCGGGCCCGGGTGGCCCTGCCCGGCGCCGGCCTGCGCGACGTCGCCGCCGAGATCGAGTGGGCGAAGGTCACCCGCACGGCTCCCGACGACTACCCTGCGGCGCGCGAGCGTGCCGGTCGCCCCCCGCCCGCCGACCTGACCCCTGCGCAGGTGGCCCAGCTGTACGCCGGGTACGAGGAGGCCAAGCGAACCCGCGGCACTCTCGACTTCGAGGACATCCTGCTGCTGACCGTCGCGATCCTCGAGGAGCGCTCGGACATCGCCGACCTGGTGCGGGCGCAGTACCGGCACCTCGTCGTCGACGAGTACCAGGACGTCAACCCGTTGCAGCAGACGCTGCTCGACCTCTGGCTCGGCGGCCGCGACGACCTCTGCGTGGTCGGCGACCCGAGCCAGACGATCTACAGCTTCACCGGGGCCACCCCCGAGTACCTGCTGTCGTTCCCGCAGCGGTACCCGGCGGCGACCGTCGTCCGGCTGGTCCGTGACTACCGGTCGACGCCGCAAGTCGTCGGGCTGGCCAACGGGCTGCTGCGGCACGCGACCGGGGTCGCGGCCCGAGCCCGGCTGCACCTGGTCGCCCAGCGCCCCGACGGCCCGCCGCCGACCTTCGCGCAGTACGCCGACGAGCCCGCGGAGGCCGCGGCCGTCGCCGCCCGGGTGCGGACGCTGGTCGACTCCGGCACGCCCGCGCGCGAGGTGGCGGTGCTCTACCGGATCAACGCCCAGTCGGAGGTCTTCGAGGAGGCCCTGGCCGAGGCGGGGATCGCCTACACCCTGCGGGGCGCCGAGCGCTTCTTCGAGCGGCCCGAGGTGCGCGAGGCGGTCATCCTGATCCGGGGAGCCGCCCGTGGCGGGGCGCCGGGGGAGGCCGCTGGCGAGCCGGCGGGACGCGAGCTGCCGGACGACGTTCGGGCGGTGCTCGCCACGACCGGGTGGTCGTCCCGGCCGCCGTCCGGGTCAGGGGCGACCCGCGACCGCTGGGAGTCCCTGAACGCGCTGGTCGCCCTCGGCGAGCAGCTGTCGGTGACTCGTCCGGGGGCGAGCCTCGCCGACCTGGTCATCGAGCTCGACGAGCGGATCGCCGCGCAGCACGCCCCCGCCGTCGACGGCGTCACCCTCGCGTCGCTGCACGCAGCGAAGGGCCTGGAGTGGGACGCCGTGTTCCTCGTCGGGCTGGTCGAGGGCACCCTGCCGATCACCTACGCCGAGACGCCCGCCCAGGTCGAGGAGGAGCGGCGGCTGCTCTACGTCGGCGCGACGCGAGCCCGCGAGCACCTGCACCTGTCGTGGGCCGCCGCCCGCTCACCCGGTGGCCGCGGGTCCCGCCGTCCGTCGCGGTTCCTCGACGGGTTGCGGCCCGACGACGAGGCGCTCGGGCTGTCGCCCCGCGGCGGCGGGTCCGGGCGGGCCCGTGGTCGGCGGCGCGGTGGCGTGCTGCCCACGGTCTGCGGCGGCTGCGGCGCGCCGTTGACCACCGCGGCTGACCGCACGCGGGGACGCTGCGCCGACTGCCCACCCGCCTACGACGAGGCCGTCTTCGAGTCGCTGCGGGCGTGGCGCCGCGAGCGCGCGGCCAGCGACTCCGTCCCCGCCTACGTGGTGTTCACCGACGCGACGCTCGAGGCCATCGCCGCCCGACGTCCGAGCACGGTGGCCGAGCTGGCGACGATCAACGGGGTCGGTCCGGCGAAGCTGGACAAGTACGGTCCGCAGGTGCTCGCCCTGCTGGCTCCCGGGCCGGTCGGGTAGTCCCGTCGACGTCCGACCGAAAAACCGATTGCGCTGACCCCGGCACCGGGCCCTATCCTGCGCCGGAGGGGACGACCGTCGTCCCGGGGCAACACGGCGAGGAGGTGACCCGCGGTGATCATCACGTCCAACGACCCGTCGACCGCCGTTGCGGCCGCCGTCGTGCGTGTGCTGCCGGGCACCGGTTCGTCCACCGCCATGGAGCACGGGCTGCTGCCCCTGCGCACGAAGGACGTCGTGTTCGGCGCCGTCCCGGGCCCGCTCGCCTGGAGCCCACCGGTCTAGCCCCATGAAGGCCGGAGCACCTCCAGGCCGCGGAACCCGAGATCCGGGATCCGCGGTCTTTTCGTTTCCCCGTCCACCCACAACGAGGCACACCCAGGAGGTGACACCGATGCTCATCCGGCTGATCGCCGAGCTCGAGCAGGCCGGTGCCGCGATCCCGTGTCGCTCGTACGACCCCGAGCTCTTCTTCGCGGAGAGCCCGGCGGACGTCGAGAGCGCCAAGTCGCTGTGCATCGACTGCCCCGTCCGACTCGTCTGCCTGTCCGGCGCCCTGGAGCGTCGGGAGCCGTGGGGCGTGTGGGGCGGCGAGCTGTTCGTCCAGGGCGTGGTCGTGCCGCGCAAGCGTCCGCGTGGTCGTCCGCGCAAGTCCGAGGTCGCGGCCTGATGACCGTCAGCGTCGCGTCCGCCCGAGACCGCATCGACACCCGAAGGAGCACGCACATGTTGCTCATGAACGAAGAGCTCGCGCGGGCCCATCAGGCTGCGTGGGCCGACGAGGCGGAACGGCGGTGCCGGCTCCGTCAGATGCAGGCAGCCAGTCGGCTGCAGCGCAGAGCGGAGCGGGCGGCCCGACGGGC
>DAIRVJ010000071.1:0-11644 GCA_036802895.1 Candidatus Nanopelagicales bacterium | reverse complement strand
CGGCTCACCGACGCCCAGGGCCGGGTGGTCGACTTCAAGAACACCGTGATCATCATGACCACCAACCTGGGCACCCGCGACATCTCCAAGGGGCAGAACCTGGGGTTCGCCGTGGCCGGCGACACCCAGTCCGGCTACGAGCGGATGAAGACGAAGGTGCAGGAGGAGCTCAAGCAGCACTTCCGCCCCGAGTTCCTCAACCGGATCGACGACATCGTCGTCTTCCACCAGCTCAGCCCGGCCGAGATCGTCACGATCGTCGACCTGATGCTCGACAAGCTGGACCAGCGGCTGCGTGACAAGGACATGGGGCTGGAGCTGACGGTCGCGGCCAAGGAGCTGCTGGCGAAGAAGGGCTACGACCCCGTGCTCGGCGCCCGGCCGCTGCGCCGGACGATCCAGCGCGAGATCGAGGACCAGCTGTCGGAGCGGATCCTGTTCGGCGAGCTGAAGGCCGGCCAGATCGTGCTGGTCGACGCGGCCGGAGAGGGCGACGCCACCGCCTTCACCTTCGCGGGGACGGCGAAGACGCCGCTCCCGGACGCGCCGCCCGTCGAGACGGCGCCGTCGGCGGAGTGACGACGCTGCCGGGCAGCCGGTAGCGGCCGTCCGGCAGCCGGTCGACGAGCCCGTCGGCCAGGAGTCCGGCGAGCGCGCGATCGCGCTGCGCGGCGTCGTCCCAGGCGGCGTCCAGCGCGGACCGGGACACCGGCTCGAGGCATCCGCGGAGCACCGCCAGGAGTCGTCCCCTGGCCATCCGGTCCGTGCCCGCCCACGCCTGACCGCGCCGGGCTGGTCCGGTCCAGGCGGGCGCCCCGAGCCGCTGCCACGCGCACCCGGCGACGACCGGGCAGTCAGTGCAGCGCGGCGTGCGGGCCGTGCACACCAGGGCGCCGAGCTCCATCAGCGCCACCGACCAGGTGGCCGCCCGTCCGGGGTCGTCGGGCAGCAGGGCGCTCGCCCGGACCCGTTCGGCCGACCGGGTCGCCCCGGCCGGCTCGAACTCCGTGCCGTCGACCAGGCGGGCCAGCACCCGCCGCACGTTGGTGTCCAGCACGGGGTGTCGCTGGCGGAACGCGAACGCCGCGACAGCGGCCGCGGTGTACTCGCCGACCCCCGGCAGCGCTCGCAGGGCGGCCACGTCGTCGGGCACGGCACCCCCATGGCGGTCGACGACGGCGCGGGCCGCCGCGTGCAGGCGCAGCGCCCGCCGCGGGTAGCCGAGCCGGCCCCACGCCCGGACGGCCTCCCCCGGTGGGTCGGCGGCCAGCGCTGCGGGCGTCGGCCAGCGCCGCAGCCAGCCGTCGTACACGGGCAGCACCCGAGCCACCGGCGTCTGCTGGAGCATGACCTCGCTCACCAGCACCGCCCACGGGCCGGCGCCGGCCGCCCGCCACGGCAGCTCCCTGGCCGCGCCCGCGTACCAGTCGAGCAGCGGCGCGTGCAGCGGGTCGGGCGCCATCACCCGTGACCCGCGCGGCCGATCAGGCCGGCGACCAGAGCGACCAGCACCACCGCCGCCAGCCCCACCGCGAGCCGCCGGGCCGGGCGGACCAGCAGGAGGACGGGCATCCCGACGGCCAGCGCGGCCCCCGCGGCCGCGAGCACGAACGAGTCGTCTTGCAGCAGGGGGGGTCGGTCGGCCGGACAGCGGCCGCCGAACGCGTCGCACCGGCCCAGGGTGAGCGCGATCAACACGATGCCCGACCCCACGACGACGGCCGCCGCAGCGACCGCGCGGGCCAGCCAGCGCCGCGCGGTGGCCAGGCCGCTCCCAGCGTCGTCGGGCACGCCCGAAGTCTCGCAGGTCCATGCTCCCCCCGGTTGCTAGCGATCACTAGGCTGCGCGCATGGGCTCGGTGCGACAGCCGGTCGGTCCGCTCCCGCCGAGGGTGTACTGGCTGCGTCGGCTGCTGGCGCTGGCGGTCGTCGTGCTCGTGCTGCTGGCCGGTCGGTGGGTCTGGTCGGCCGCTGCGGGTGACTCCGGCGCGGCGAGGCCGTCCGCGAGCCCGAGCGTCTCCGGGTCTCCCCGCGCGAGCAGCCCAGCGCCGTCGGCCAGCCCGACCGCGACCGCGAGCCGGTCGGCGTCCCCTTCGCCGTCCGCCTCCCGAACCTCGACGGCCCGGCCGAGCCCGGCCACCTCCGAGTCGCCCCTGTGCGCGGCCGCCGACCTGCGGGTCGCGGTCAGCACCGACTCCTCCTCCTACGGGCCCGGGGAGAAGCCACGGTTCACCCTCACCGTGACGAACCGGGGTCGAGACACCTGCCGGCGGGACGTCGGACGCCGCGCCCTGGAGCTGCAGGTCACCTCGGGATCCACCCGGATCTGGTCGTCGGACGACTGCTCGACCGGCGGCTCGGTGCGCCTGCTCGCCCTGGACCGGAACGAGACGTTCCGGACGACGGTCGTCTGGGATCGCACCCGGTCCAGCCGTGGGTGCCCGACCCCCCGGCCCGCCGTGCCGGCCGGCACCTACCAGGTCGTCGGCCGCGACCTCGACCTACGGTCCGGGCCGGTGACCTTCACGCTGCGCTGACGCTCAAGGCGGCCGGTCGAACGGACGACACCACCCTGACGGCGGCGGGCGTTCCGGCTCGACCGCCGACCGTCCTGTGGGCAGGGGTGGGCGGTGGTGACGAACAGACGATCCCGGGGCGACCAGCCCCTGTCGCTGCGCGTCGTCGTGGTCGCCGGCTCGCACACCCGGGTCCGCCAGCTGGAGCGACGACTGGCCGGCCCGGGCCTGGAGATCGTCGGCGTGGCGCTGGACGCCACGTCGGCGGAGGAGCTGGTCGCGTCGACGCTGCCCAGTGCGGTGCTGGTGGACCTCGACCTGTTCATGGGTGGCCTGGAGGCCGTCGAGCGGATCATGGCGGGCCGCCCCACACCGATCGTCGTCTACGGGGCGGCGGCCGGTCACCCGGAGACCGCCCTGAGCGCCGGAGCCTTGAGCGTGGTCCACGAGGTGGGCACCGGCGACGACCCGGACGACGACCTCCGGGCCCGGCTGCGTGCCGTGTCCACGGTGCCGGTGATCACCCACCCTCGCGCTCGGCTCAGGTCCCGGCTGGACGGGGTCGGCCGGCCGCCACCCGCGGCCGCCCCGCGAGTCGTGGCCATCGGGGCGTCCACCGGCGGGCCCCCCGCGCTGGCCACCGTCCTCGGGGGCCTGCCGCCGGGGTTCGAGGCGGCGGTGATCGTCGTCCAGCACATGGCCGAGGGCTTCGTCGAGGGGCTCGCCCGCTGGCTGGACAGCGAGTGTCCCCTGCCCGTCAGCGTGGCCGCCGACGGCGACGTGCTGCGGGCCGGACGCGTCTTCGTCGCGCCCGCCGGTCGCAACACCACGCTCGGTCCGGACGGGCGGCTGTCGGTCACCCTGCCGCCGCCTCGGCAGTACCACGTCCCGGGCGTGGACGTGGCCTTCACCAGCGTCGCCGAGCGGGCCGGTGCGCGTTCGGTGGGCGTGCTGCTGACCGGGATGGGTCGGGACGGTGCGGCCGGGCTGCTCGCGATCCGGGCCGCCGGCGGGATGACCTTCGGCCAGGACGAGGCGAGCAGCGTGGTGTGGGGGATGCCGGGCGTGGCCCGGGACCTGGGCGCGGTCACCTGCGAGCTGCCGCTGGGCCAGGTCGCGGCGGCCGTGGTCGACGCGGTTCGCCGGCCGGTGGTCGGCCGCGGGTCCGGCGCTGCACCGGGGGGTGCCGCATGACCCGCCGGATGGCGGACGCCGACTTCGCCGCCGTCCGTGACTACCTGCGCCGCACGGCCGGGCTGGAGTTCGACCAGAGCCGCCGCCCGGGGTTGGCGGCCGTGGTCTTCGAGGAGATGGAGGACGGCGGGCACCCCGACGTCGCCTCCTACCTGATGATGCTGGACGAGCCGGGCAGCGCGGCCCAGCGGCAGCGGCTCCTCGACGGCGTCACGATCCAGGAGACCCACTTCCACCGCGCGCGTCCCCAGATCGAGGCGCTGCGCCATCAGCTGCTCCCCGGCCTGCTGGCCCAGGCCGCCGCGGAGCATCGCGAGCTGGTCGTCTGGAGTGCCGGGTGTGCGACCGGCGAGGAGCCGTACACGCTGGCCATGCTGCTGCTGGAGACCGCCGCGACGATGCCGGCGCCGCCACGGATGCGAGTCGTCGGCACCGACGTGTCAGCCGCGGCCCTGGCGGTGGCCCAGGCCGCCACCTACTCCGGTCGCACGGTCAACCTGGCCGAGGCCGACGCGGTCTCCCGCTGGCTGATCCCGAACGGCGACGGCGGGTACGCCGTGCGGGACGAGGTACGCGACCTGGTCCAGCTGCGTCACCACAACCTGGTCACCGACGGTCCACCGGTGCCGCTCGGGTCGGTTGACCTGATCGTCTGCCGGCACGTGACGATCTACTTCTCCCGGGAGACGACCCGTGCTCTGGCCGGTCGCTTCCGCGCCGCGCTGCGACCGACCGGATGGCTGCTGCTCGGCCCCGCCGAGACGCTGTGGCAGGTCAGCGACGCCTTCGAGGCCACCCAGGTGGGTGGCGCCTTCGTCTATCGACCGGTGGCTGCCGGCGGCGCGCCGGGCGCCGACTCGGCGCGCCGGCCGGCCCCTGTGCCCGCCCCCTTCGTCCCGCGAGCGTCGTCCCGCGCCTACTCGCCGCTGTCGGTCCCGTCGCCGACCCCCATCCCGGGAACGGTCCCGTGGGTGCAGCCGTCCGACGCGCTGGCCGCGGCGTTGGCGGCGTTCGACGCCGGCGCCTACGACGACGCGTCGATCCGGTCGGCCGCCCTGGTCGACCGGTCGGACGTCGACGAGGTGACCCTGGCGCGGGCGTACGCGCTGCTCGGCCACGCCCTGCTCAACCGGGGCGAAGCCGTCCGCGCGGTGGAGCCCCTCCAGCGGGCGGTGTACCTGGCCCCACGGGCCGGGCACGCCCACTTCCTGCTGGCGGTGGCCCAGACCTCGCTGGGCAAGCCGGCGCTGGCCGGCCCCGCGTTCCGGGCCGCCGCCGAGGCGCTGCCGCACACCGAGCCCGCGGAGGTGGACCGGATCCTCGACGGGCGCCAGGTCGACGAGGTGGTGCAGTTGTGCCATCTGCTTGCCGATGAAGCAGGACGAGCAGTCGAGCCGGCGCGGAGGGGAGCATGAGCGGGTATCTGACCTTCCTCATGGGGGGTCGCGAGCTGGCGGCCGACCTCAGCCAGGTGCGCGAGATCGTCCGAGCGGCCGGCGTCGAGCCGTTGCGTGGCGTCCGGGCGCCGGTCACCGGGCTGCTGGAGCTGCGCGGCGACCCCCTCCCGGTGGTCGACCTGCGCGATGCCATGGACCCGTTCGGCACCGGGGACGTCATCGTGCTCAGCGCGGGGGACGACGGCCCGCTCGGGCTGGCGGTCGACACCGTCGTGGCGGTCATCGGCGAGGACGAGCTGGTCCAGGACGACGGCCCCCGGCCCTACGGGCTGCCCGCCTACGTCGTGGAGGTCATGCGCACGACCGACCTGGCCCGCCGGCCGGTGCTGCTCGTCGACCTGCGCACCCTGGCCGGACTGCGTAGCGAGCCGCCGCAGGCCGCCGCGCGCTCGTAGCAGGGTCGCTAGACGTAGCGCTCCAGGATGGACGACTCGGCCAGCCGGGACAGCCCCTCGCGGACGGTGCGCGCCCGGCTCTCACCGACCCCCTCGACGGTCTGCAGGTCGTCGATGCTCGCGGCCAGCAACGTCTGCAGGCTCCCGAAGTGCTCGACGAGGCGGTCGACCACCGCGCCGGGGAGGCGCGGCACCCGGGCGAGCAGCCGGTACCCGCGCGGGGTGACCGGGACGTCCAGCGACTCCACCCCGGCGACCTGGCCGAGGGCTCGGGCCACCGCGGTCAGGTCGAGCAGCTCGGCCCCGCTGAGGGCGTCGAGGTCCTCCAGGGCCATGGCGGCGGTCCTGGTGCGCCGCCCGTGCGACGGCGGCAGGTAGTCGCGCGCGATGAGCACCCGGTCGTCGTCGACCCCGGCGACCAGCTCGTCCAGCTGCAGGGAGAGCAGCCGGCCGTCGGATCCGAGCTCGAGCACGTAGCCCTCGATCTCGCGGGCGATCCGGCGGACCATCTCCATCCGCTGGACGACCGCGGTGACGTCCCGGACCGTGACCAGGTCCTCGATCTCCAGGGCGGACAGCGTGCCGGACACCTCGTCCAGGCGCTGCTTGTACCGCTCGAGGGTGGCCAGCGCCTGGTTGGCCCGCGACAAGATGGCGGCGGAGTCCTCGAGGACGAACCGCCGACCAGCCACGTACAGGGCCACGATGTGCATGGACTGGCTGACCGAGATGACGGGCAGTCCGGTCTGGGCCGCGACCCGCTGCGCGGTGCGGTGCCGGGTGCCGGACTCCTCGGTGGGCAGGCTCGGATCGGGCACCAGGTGGACGTTGCAGCGCAGGATCCGGGTGGCGTCCCGGTCGAGCACCACCGCGCCGTCCATCTTGGCCAGCTCACGCAGCCCGGTCGACGAGAACGGCACGTCCAGCGAGAAGCCGCCGGTGCACAGCGCCTCGACGGCCCGGTCGTGGCCGAGCACGATGAGCGCACCGGTGCGGCCGCGCAGGATGCGCTCGAGGCCCTCGCGCAGCGCGGTGCCCGGCGCCACGGCGGCCAGCGTCTGGCGGATCAGCAGCTCGTCCTTGTCGACGGGCCTGTCCGGTGACACCCACGCACCCCCGCAGCTCGAATGATCGTCGGCGAGTCTACCGGCGCGGGCGACCCGCCAGCGCCGCCAGAGCCGCGGCCAGGTCGGGCACCTCCGTCGCCCTGAGGCCGTCGACGTCGGCTGCGCACCCGGGGGGGACGACGGCCCGGGTGAACCCCAGTCGGGCCGCCTCGACCAGCCGGTGGCGGACCCCCGTGACGTGCCGGACCTCGCCGGCCAGGCCGAGCTCACCGACCGCGACGACGTCGGCCGGCACGGGCAGGTCGGCCGCCGCGCTGGCGACCGCCAGCGCTAGCGCCAGGTCGGCGCCCGGATCGGCGACCCGCACCCCCCCGACCGTGGCGGCGTAGACGTCCCGGTCGGCGAGGCGCAGGCCGCCGCGGCGGTCCAGGACGGCGAGCACCATCGCGACCCGGGAGGAGTCCAGTCCGGATGTCGCCCGCCTGGGCGAGCCGGCAGCGGTGGCGCCGACCAGGGCCTGCACCTCGACGAGCAGCGGGCGGCGGCCCTCGAGCGAGACGGTCACGCAGGTGCCGGAGACCGGCTCGGGGCGCCGGGAGAGGAACAGGCCGCTGGGATCGGCCAGCCCGGTCAGCCCCTGGTCGTGCAGGTCGAAGCAGCCGACCTCGTCGGCAGGGCCGTAGCGGTTCTTCACCGCTCGGACGGTACGCAGCCGGGAGTGCCGCTCCCCCTCGAAGTGCAGGACCACGTCGACGAGGTGTTCGAGGGCGCGCGGGCCGGCGATCGCGCCGTCCTTGGTGACGTGGCCGACCAGCACGGTGGCCAAGCCGCGCTGCTTCGCGACCCGGATCAGGGCCGACGTGACCGCCCGGACCTGGGTCACCCCGCCGGCGGCGCCGTCGACCTCGGGCGCGGACAGGGTCTGGACCGAGTCGACGACCAGCAGCTGAGGGTCGACCGCCTCGACCTGACCGAGCACGGCGGCGAGGTCGTTCTCGGCGGCCAGGTACAGCCGGGGGTCGAGGGCACCGATCCGGCCGGCGCGCAGGCGGACCTGCCCGGCGGACTCCTCGCCGGTCACGTACAGGGTGCGCCCGCCGGCGCCGGCCGAGCGGGCCGCGACCTCGAGCAGCAGGGTGGACTTGCCCACCCCGGGCTCACCGGCCAGCAGCACGACCGCGCCGGGCACGAGCCCGCCGCCCAGCACCCGGTCGAGCTCGTCGACGCCGGTCGGCCGGGCCCGGGCGGACTCGATGTCGATCTCGCCGATCGGCCGGGCCGCCGTCGTGACCGGCCCAGCCGTCACCGCGTGCAGCAGGGCCGGGCTGGCCTGGTCGACGGAGCCCCAGGTCTGGCACTCGCCGCAGCGGCCGACCCACTGCACGCTGCGCCACCCGCACTCGGTGCAGTGGTAGGCCGCCCGCGCCGCGGGACCGCTCGACTTCGCCATGCCTCGCAGGCTAGGCGTCAGCGCCGACGTTTCCTGGTCGGCTCGCGGTCGGCGGGGTGCGGGGCCATCGGTGCGCCGCCGGCCAGGCGGGCCTCGCACAGCCGCACCAGCTCGGCGTAGCCGAGCGGCCCCATGAGCGCCTCGAGCTCGGGGCCGTTCTCCAGGTACACCGGCCGGACGCCGACGTGCGCCTCGGTCGCGCCCGAGCAGTACCAGTGCAGGTCGTGGCCACCGGCGCCCCAGCCGCGCCGGTCGTACTCACCGATCTGGACGACCAGGACCTCGGAGCCGTCGGTGCGGGTCACCCGCTCGAACGAGCGGCGCAGCGGCAGCTGCCAGCACACGTCCGGCTTCGCCTCGAGCGGGTTGTGCCCCTCGGCGAGGGCCAGCCCGTGCAGCGCACAGCCCGCTCCGCCGGCGAACCCCGGGCGGTTGAGGAACACGCAGGCGCCGTCGACGACCCGGGTCTGGCGCGCGCCGTCCTCGTCGACGTCCACCAGGCGTTTCGTGCCGTGGTGCTGCCAGGTCTCCGGGGTCAGCCGCTTGGCCCAGCGCAGCGTGCGCTTCTCGTCCGACTTGTCCGAGAAGTGGGCGCCGAGCGTGCAGCATCCGTCGTCGGGCCGGCCGGCCATGATGCCCTGGCAGCCGCGCCCGAAGATGCAGGTCCACCGGGAGGTGAGCCAGGTCAGGTCGCAGCGGAAGACCTGACCCTGGTCGGCCGGGTCGACGAACTCGACCCACGCTCGCGGGAAGTCCAGCGGCACCTCGGGCACCGGGTCAGCCTAGGGCCGGTCCGGCGGGTAGCGTCACCGCATGCGCCTCGGGGTCCTCGACGTCGGGTCGAACACGGTCCACCTGCTCGTCGTCGACGCGCACCCGGGCGCTCCTCCGGTCCCCGCCCACTCGGTGAAGAACGAGCTGCGGCTCGCCGAGCTGCTGGACGACGCCGGCAGCATCGGGGCGGCCGGCGCGGACCGGCTGGTGCGTTTCGTGGCGCAGGCGCGTCAGGAGGCGGAGGACAAGGGCGTCCTGGAGGTGCTCGCGTTCGCCACGTCGGCCGTGCGGGAGGCCGTCAACGGCGACGCGGTGCTCGACCGGGTGCGGGCCGAGACCGGCGTCGACCTCGAGGTGCTCTCCGGCGAGGACGAGGCCCGGCTCACCTTCCTGGCCGTGCGCCGGTGGTACGGGTGGTCGGCCGGGCGACTGCTGGTGCTCGACATCGGGGGCGGCTCGCTGGAGGTGGCCTCCGGGGCGGAGGAGGAGCCGGACGCCGCCTACTCGGTGCCGCTGGGCGCCGGGCGGCTGACCCGCGACCTGCTGCCCGGCGACCCCCCGTCGGAGCAGGCGGTCCGCGAGCTGCGTCGGCACGTGCGGGCGACCTTCGCCCGCGACCTCGGTCGGGTGATCCGCGTCGGGGTCGCCGACCAGGTCGTCGGCACCTCGAAGACCTTCCGCTCGTTGGCCAGGCTCACCGGCGCCGCCGCCTCTGCCGAAGGTCCCTACGTGCGCCGGGTGCTGAAGCACGCCGACCTGCTGGACTGGCTGCCCCGGCTGGCCCGCCTGTCGGTGGCGCAGCGGGCCGACCTGCCGGGCGTGTCGGCGAGCCGGGCGAGCCAGCTGCTCGCCGGAGCCGTCGTCGCCGACGCAGCCATGGACCTGCTGGGCGTGCCGCAGCTGTCGATCTGTCCGTGGGCTCTGCGAGAGGGGGTCATCCTCCGCCGGATGGCCGCTTTGAGCCGTCAGGCGTAGCGAAGCAGCAGATAGGGCAGACTGGCGAGGACCGAGGCGGCAGCGAGGGGCAGCCCGTACCTGGCGAACCCCCAGAAGGAGATCCGGATCCCGTACTGGCGGGCCAGTCCGATCACCACGATGTTCGCGCTGGCTCCGATCGCCGTCGCGTTCCCGCCCAGGTCCGCCCCGAGCGCCAGCGCCCACCACAGTCCGTCGTTGCCACCCAGCGCTGGGTTGGACGCGCTGAGCTCGGCCACGACGGGCGACATCGCTGCGACGTAGGGGATGTTGTCGACGAACGCGGAGAGCACGGCCGACATCCCCAGGACGACGGTGAGTGCGGACGGCATGCTGTCCCCGGTGACGTCGGCGATGGCGCTGGCCAGCGTGCCGATCGCGCCCGTCTTCACCAGCGATCCCACGACGACGAAGATGCCGGCGAAGAACGCGAGCGTTTCCCACTCCACGGCGGGCAGGTAGTCCGCCGGGTCGGTGCGCGAGATGGCCGCCAGGACACCGGCGCCGGTCAACGCGACCACCGCCGGTTCCAGGTGCAGGACTCCGTGCAGGACGAACCCGACCAGGACCGCGCCCAAGACGATGCCGCTGCGCAGCAGCAGTCCCCGATCGGTCACCGCCTCCCGTTCGTCGAGGGCCATCACGTCCGCGGCTCGAGCGGGGTCACCGACGAGGGCGTCCCGGAACTGCCAGCGCGCGGCTACCAGCATCCCCGCCAGGAGCACGACAACCAGCGGGGCCAGGTTCACCAGGAAGTCGGTGAACGTCAGTTCCGCCCGGCTGGCGATGACGATGTTCGGCGGATCACCGACGAGCGTCGCGGTCCCGCCGATGTTGGAGGCCAGGGCCTCGGCGATCAGGAAGGGGGCCCCGGGCAGCCCGAGCCGGTCGCAGACCAGCAGCGTGACCGGGGCCATCAGCACGACCGTCGTCACGTTGTCGAGGAAGGCGGAGGCGACCGCCGTGATGACCAGGAGGAGCACGAGCACCTGGTAGGGCCGGCCGCGGGCCCGCTTCACCGACCAGATCGCCACGTACTCGAACACGCCGGTCTGCTTGATGATCCCGACGATGATCATCATGCCCAGCAGGAGGGCCAGCACGTCCCAGGCGATGCCCGTCTCGACGGAGTAGAACGCGTCCTCTGTGGTGACCAGCCCCCCGGCCAGCACCACGATGGCGCCACCGATCGCGGCCGCGACTCGGTGCACCCGTTCGGTCGCGAGCAGTACGTAGACCCCGACGAAGATCGCGGCGGCGACCCAGGCGCTCACCGAGCCAACGCCGCCCTGAGCAGCCCTCCGGCGGTGACCACCCCGAGGATGCCGTCGGCTGCGATGACGGGCACCAGAGGGGTGCGTTCGGCGGCCATGACCGCCGCGACCTCCATCAGGGTGGCGTCGGCGTCCACGGTCGGTACCTCGCGGTAGGCGGGCATCACCTCCCGCAGGGCGGTGGAGGCCAGCACGCGGGCCAGGTCGTCCGCGTGCGCCTCGTCCCACATCCGGGCCAGGGACAGGTCGTCCCTCACGTACCCGGGGATGAGCAGGCGCATGACCTGTGACGCCGGCAGGACCGCGCGGAGTCGCCCGTCGGCATCCACGACGACCACCCCGGGCTGGCCCTCCACGGCGACGAGACGGATGGCGTCGAGGACCGTGGCGTCCTCGGAGACGGTCGGCGCCGGCTCGACGATGTCACTGGCGCGCATCCGGGCAGCGTAGTCCGCCTACGCTTGGGCCTCGTGGCTGACGTGGTGCGGGTCCCCGAGGCGAGGGTCGCCCTGTCGACGACGTCCACCTACCCCGAGAGCACG
>DAIRVJ010000070.1:0-11678 GCA_036802895.1 Candidatus Nanopelagicales bacterium | reverse complement strand
CCGTCCACGAGCGGCACCCGTACGGCGGCGACCTCGTCTACACCGCGTTCTCCGGGTCGCACCAGGACGCGATCAAGAAGGGTTTCGAGGCGCTCGAGCGCGACGCGGGTGCCGCCGGGGTGGGTGTCGACGACCTTCCTTGGGCGGTGCCCTACCTGCCGATCGACCCCAAGGACGTCGGTCGGACCTACGAGGCGGTCATCCGGGTCAACAGCCAGTCCGGCAAGGGCGGCGTGGCCTACGTCATGAAGTCCGAGCACTCGATGGAGCTGCCGCGCCGGCTGCAGATCGAGTTCTCCCAGGTCATCCAGGCCAAGACCGACTCCGAGGGCGGCGAGGTGTCGCCGGAGGAGATGTGGAGCGTGTTCTCGGCGGAGTACCTCGAGCCGGCGCGGCCGCTGCAGCTCAACGCCGTGCACACGTCGGCGGCCGCCGGCGAGCGGGACGCGCTGCGGGTCGGGCTCTACGTCGACGGGGAGCGGGTCGAGCTCGAGGGCACCGGCAACGGTCCGATCGCGGCGTTCGTCACGGCGCTGGCCGGCATCGGCCACGACGTCCGGGTGCTGGACTACAGCGAGCACGCCCTGTCGGCCGGCGGCGACGCCAAGGCCGCCGCCTACCTCGAGTGTGCGGTCGGCGACCGGGTGCTGTGGGGCGTCGGGATCGACCCCAACATCGTCACGGCCTCGCTCAAGGCGGTCGTCAGCGCCGTCAACCGGGCGAGCGGCTAGCCGCGATCAGTCCGCCGGGCCGGTCGCGGCCTGCCCGGCTGTCCCGGCGCGCCGGAAGCCCACCCGCTCGTAGACCCGAGCCACCTCCTCGGCGCCGGCGGACAGGAAGACCGTGTCGACGCCGTGCCCGAGGGCGTGTCCGACCAGCGTCGAGGTGAGCGCTGCCCCCAGGCCGCGGCGCCGGTAGGCGGGCAGCGAGCCCACCCCGACGACCTCGCTGACGTCGCCGCGTGGGGCGTGGCTGCCAACCGAGACGACGCCGTCGTGCGCGTGCTCGGCGACGGCGACCACGAGGTGACCCGTCTCGACCAGCCCCCGGACGAAGTCGTCCGCCGCCGGGTCGCGCGCCGCGAGCGCGGCGTCCCGCTCGGCGATGCCGACCGGTCCGGGGACCGTGCCCGGGGTCGCGAAGGCGAGCTGGGCCACCACTGTCCCGGTCGGGACGGCGGGGTCGTCGGCGGTGAGGACGCGGACCCGGACCCCGGGTGGTGGCGGGACGACGATCGGCGGCCGGGCCAGCACCATCAGCGGGAGCAGCGCCACCTGCAGGCCCGCCGCCCGCGCCGCACCCGCCAGCGACGGGGTGGTCTCTGCCACCCACTCGAGCGCCTCCGGGACGGTGAGCTCGCGTTGGCGGACGAGCACGTCCAGCACGTCCCCGAGCGTCACCGTGCGGTCCAGGCCCAGTCGGGGGCGGGCGTAGTAGCGCCATTCGCCCGTGCCGACGAAGAGGGTGAAGGGGCCGATCTCCTCGGTTCGGGCGGCGACCCGAGGGACCTCGTCGTAGTAGCGCTCCAGCCGCTCGAGCAGCTCGACGTCGAGGGCGAGCGGCGCGGCGGACATGGCTCCAGACTGGCAGACGCCGCCTGCCCCCGCCCGGCGGACCCCGGGGGCAGAATGGACCGGGTGAGCCTCTACCGCGACGAGGGTGTCGTCCTGCGCACCCAGAAGCTGGGGGAGGCCGACCGGATCGTCACCCTGCTCACCCGGGAGCACGGTCGGGTGCGGGCCGTGGCCAAGGGGGTCCGGCGGACCCGGTCCAAGTTCGGGTCCCGCCTCGAGCCGTTCAGCCACGTCGACGTCCAGCTCTACGAGGGCCGCAGCCTCGACGTCGTGACCCAGGTCGAGACGCTGACCCCGCTGGGGGCCGAGGTGGCCGCCGACTATCCCCGCTACACGGCGGGGACGGCGATGCTCGAGACCGCCGAGCGGCTGACCGACGAGGAGCGGGAGCCGGCGGTCCAGCAGTACCTGCTGCTGGTCGGGGGCCTGCGGGCGCTCGCCGCCGGCGAGCACGACCCGGGCCTGGTCCTGGACGCCTTCCTGCTGCGGTCGCTCGCCGTGGCCGGCTACGCGCCGTCCTTCGACGCCTGTGCCCGCTGCGGTGCCGAGGGGCCGCACCGGTGGTTCGCCGTGGCCGGCGGGGGCGCCGCCTGCACCGAGTGCCGTCAGCCCGGGTCGGCGACGCCGGCGCCGGAGACCCTCGGCCTGCTGTCGGCCCTGCTGTCCGGCGACTGGGCGGCCGCGGACGCCAGCGAGCCGCGGCACCGGCGCGAGGGCCAGGGCGTGGTCGCGGCGTACCTGCAGTGGCACCTCGAACGCGGCCTGCGCTCGTTGCGGCTGGTCGAGCGCTGACCGTGGCCCGTCGGACGGCTCGGCCGCAGGTGCGCCCGCCCGGGCCGCACCCCAGTGGCGCCCGTCCGCCCGCGCTCCCACCCGAGGTGGTGCCCCGGCACGTCGCCCTGGTCATGGACGGCAACGGGCGATGGGCCCGACAGCGCGGACTGCCCCGGACGGCTGGGCACCAGGCGGGTGAGGCGGCGCTCTTCGACGTCGTCGAGGGGGCCATCGAGATCGGGGTCCGCTACGTCTCCGCCTACGCCTTCTCCACGGAGAACTGGAAGCGGTCCCCCGACGAGGTGCGCTTCCTCATGGGGTTCAACCGTGACGTGATCCGCCGTCGGCGCGACGAGATGCACGCGATGGGGGTGCGGGTCCGCTGGGCCGGCCGCCGGCCGCGCCTGTGGAAGAGCGTGATCGACGAGCTGGAGGTCGCCGAGCGGCTGACCGCCGGCAACGACGTGCTCACGCTGACGATGTGCGTCAACTACGGCGGTCGGGCCGAGATCGCCGACGCGGCGGCTGCCATCGCCCGCGAGGTGGCGGCCGGCCGGCTGGACCCCCGGCGGGTCGACGAGCGCACGGTCGCGCGCTACCTCGACGAGCCGGACCTGCCGGACGTCGACCTGTTCGTGCGGTCCTCCGGGGAGCAGCGGATCTCCAACTTCCTGCTGTGGCAGTCCGCGTACGCCGAGCTGGTGTTCCTCGACACGCTGTGGCCGGACTTCGACCGGCGCCACCTGTGGCGGGCCGTGCAGGCCTACGCGGCGCGCGACCGACGCTACGGCGGCGCCGACGACCCCTCCGACGGCCCTGCCGACGGCTTGCCCGACGACTTGTCAGGGTGACGACGGCCTCTGGCCCGTCGTCACCCTGACCGGACGCAGGCGGGGCAGGTGCCCACGATCTCCATCGTGTGGTCGACGTCGGTGAACCCGTGTTCGCGGGCGACGTCGTCGGCCCAGCGCTCGACGGCCGGCCCGTCGACCTCCAACGTCCGCCCGCAGGAGCGGCAGACCAGGTGATGGTGGTGCTGCTGGCGCCCGCAGCGCCGGTACACCGCCTCGCCGTCGGCGGTGCGCAGCACGTCGACCTCGCCGGCGTCGGTGAGGGCCTGCAGCGTCCGGTACACCGTCGTCAGGCCCACTCTGGTCCCGTCGCGGCGGATCAGGTCGTGCAGGTCCTGCGCGCTGCGGAACTCGTCGACCTGGTCCAGCGCGGCCCGGACGGCGGCTCGCTGCCGGGTCTCCCGCAGGCCGGCCGGCGGGCCCGCCGGGGTCACCGGCCGGCCGCCTTCGCCGTCGGCAGCAGCGACCGCGCGACGACCACCACGGTGAACAGCCCGATGGCCAGCAGCACGATCGTCCCCCCGGAGGGGGTGTCGGCGTAGAACGAGCCGACGACCCCGGAGACCGCGACGGCGACGCCGATCGCCACCGCGCCGACGAAGGTGGCCCGGAACGACCGGGCGAGCTGGGCGGCGGTGGCCACCGGGACCACCATGAGGGCGCTGATGAGCAGCAGGCCGACCACCCGCATGGACAGCACGACCGTGGTCGCCACGAGCACCGCCATGAGCAGGTTGAGTGAACGCGTCGGCAGGCCGCTGGCCGTCGCGTACTCCTCGTCGGTGCTGACGCTGAACAGCTCGCGGGCCAGCCCGACGGTGAGCGCGAGCACCATCGCGGTCAGCCCGCCGAACACCACCAGGTCGCCACTGGTCGTCGTGGTGATCGCGCCGAACAGGTACGCGTTCAGCGTGGCGGCCGTCCCCCCGGGCGCCTTGCTGATCAGAACCACACCGCCGGCGATGCCCCCGTAGAACAGGATCGCCAGCGCGACGTCGGCGCTGGTGCGGCCGCTGTCCCGCACCAGCTCGATGGCGACGGCACCGAGCACGGCCACCGCCAGGGCGACCACGACCGGTGAGCGTCCGGTGAGCAGGCCCAGGGCCACGCCGGTGAGCGCGACGTGCCCCATGCCGTCGCCGATCAGCGCCAGGCGGCGCTGGACGACGAACAGGCCGACCGCAGGGGCGGCCACGCCGACGAGGACGGCGGCCACCAGGGCCCGCTGCATGAAGTCGTACTGGAGGGCGTCCACCGGATCAGCCAGTCAGCCGGTCAGCCCGAGCCCGGGCGGCTCGACGCCGCCGTGCTCATGGTGGTGCTCCGCGTCGCCGCCGTAGGCGCCGTGCACCTCGGGCAGCGGCGGGCCGTCGTAGACCACCATGCCGTGGCTGAGCGCGACGACCCGGGTGATCAGCGGGGCCAGCGGCCCCAGCTCGTGCAGGACGATCAGCAGGGTGCCGCCGCCGACCACCAGGGCGCGCACCGCCTCGGCGAGCGCCGCCTGGCCGTCCAGGTCGACGCCGGCCAGCGGCTCGTCCATGACCAGGACGTCGGGCTCGCCGGCCAGCGCCCGGGCGATCAGCACGCGGCGCTGCTGTCCGCCGGACAGGTGCGCGACCGGACGTCGTTCGAGGCCGGCGAGCCCGACGGTCTCGATCGCCCGGTCAACGGCCCTGCGGTCGGCGGCGGTGGCCGGCCACAAACGGCGCTGGCGGGGCAGCCGTCCCGAGGCGACCAGCTCGCGCACCGAGCAGGGGATCGTGCCCGCCGCCGAGTGCCGCTGCGGGACGTACCCGAGCCGGCCCTTGTCCTGGAACCGGCCGGACGGCTCGCCGAACAGCTCGACCGACCCCTCCGTCACCTCCGCGACGCCCAGCAGCCCCTTGACGAGGGTGGACTTGCCGGAGCCGTTGGGCCCGACCACGGCGACCACTTCACCGGTCCAGAGGACGAAGTCGAGCGGGCCGAGCACGGGCCGGCCGCCGTAGCCGACGGCGGCGCCCGTGAGCTCGACGAGGGGAGTGCTCACGGACACGGCTGCCCCTCCCGGATGCTCGTCAGGTTGGCGGCCATGATCGCGAAGTAGTCCCGTCCCGGGGAGTCGGCGGTGATCCCCTCGATGGGGTCGAGCACCGCCGTCCGGGCGCCGGTCTCCCGGGCGACCGTCTCGGCGACGGCCGGGCTGACGAGCGTCTCGTAGTAGATCGTGCGCACGCCGTTGGCGCGGACGAACGCTGTGGTCGACGCGAGGGCCTGCGGCGTCGGTTCGCTGTCGGGGGTGAGCCCGGCGATGGCCCGTTGCACCAGGCCGTAGCGGCGGGCCAGGTAGCCGAACGCGTTGTGGCTGGTCACCAGGTCCCGGCTCGTGCAGGCGGAGGTCCCCTTGCGCCACGCGTCGTCCAGGGCCGCCAGACGTCGGCTGAGCGCCTGGGCGTTGACGCTCATCGACGCGGCCGCGGGCGGGTCGAGCCGGCCGAGGGCGGTGGCCAGCGCTCGGCCCACCGCGTCGTAGCGCAGCGGGTCCAGCCAGAAGTGCGGGTCGGTCGCCCCCGCGCCCGCGGGGCCGCCCGGTCCTGACTCGGCCGTGGCGTCGAGCAGGTCGAGGTCGGCGTGGTCCGCGGCGTCCCAGACCTGCTCGGCCGGCAGCCGGCTGACCGCGTCGTCGACGGCTGGCATGAACCCGGACAGGTAGACGACCAGGTCGGCCTGGGCCATCTCGCGGACGTCGGCGGGGGAGAGCTCCAGGTCGTGCGGCTCGGCGCCGGGCGGCGCCAGCGTGGTGACGGCCACCCGGTCCGCCCCCACGGTCTCGGCGAGGGCGGCCAACGGGTAGAAGGCGGCGACCACGTCCAGGCGTGCGTCGGCCGGTCGGTCCGGGCCCTCACCGCTCGTGCCGCCGCAGGCCGCCAGCAGCAGCACGGTGAGCCCGGCGGCGGCATGGGACCGGCGGCGGTGCACGGCCGCCATCCTCCGCTAGATGAGAATGGTTGTCAAAGTCAGGTGCCGAAGACCTTCCAGGCGGCCGCGCCCAGCACCAGCCCCACGGTGACCAGCCGCAGCGCGCGCTGGGCGCGGCCGAGGACCGGCCAGGACAGCGCGAGCAGCCAGCCCAGGAACACGGCGAGCAGCACGAGGGCGGCGGCGCCCCACCCGCTGGGCAGCAGGACGCCGGCGGCCACCACCGCGAGCGTCACCAGCAGGAGCAGCCACCGCGGGAGCTTGGCGAGCCGGGTGAGGGCCGGGCGGCTGGCCCGCTCGAGCTCGCGCCGGGCGGGGGTGCGGGCCGCGGCCGTGGCCGCTGCGCGCACGGCCGGGTTGCCGCTGCGGGCCGGGTGGCTGGCGGAGGCGGCGGTGCGGCGGGTGCCGCTCGGTCGGCCGGCTGAGCGGCCGGCTGAACGGCCGGAGCGACCGGGACGGGCGGTGGGGCGACGGTTCGTGGACACGCGGGCTCCGCAGGCGGGATCGGTGGGACGATGGCGGCGCACATCGTCTCACCGCGAGGGGCAGCCCGTGCTGGTGGTCAACCGATTCGTCGTCCCCCCGGCCGAGGGGACGGCGTTCCTGGCGGCCGCCCGGAGCGCCCTCTCGGCCCTCGAGGCCCGGCCGGGCTGGCGCTCCGGCCGGATCGGCCGGACGACCGACGACCCTCGGTGCTGGGTGCTGGCCACCGAGTGGGACTCGGTCGGGGCCTATCGGCGGGCACTCTCGGGCTACGACGTCAAGGTCACCGCGGTCCCGCTGCTGAGCCGGGCCGTCGACGAGCCGAGCGCCTACGAGGTGCTGCACGCCAGTGGGACGGGTGCGGACGACCTCGCCGGCCCGTCTGGGCTGGCGGAGGACTCCTTGGGTGCGCAGGCCTAGATGGGCCGCGCCTTCGCCGACCGCGCGGACGCCGGGCGCCGGCTCGGCGCCGCGCTGGCGGACGAGTACGGCGGGCGGCCGGACGCGCTGGTGCTGGGGCTGCCACGCGGCGGGGTGGTGGTCGCCGCCGAGGTGGCCCGGGTGCTGCACCTGCCCATGGACGCGCTCGTCGTCCGCAAGGTCGGGGTCCCGGGGTTCCCCGAGCTGGCCCTCGGGGCGGTTGTCGCCGACGGCGATCCGGTGCTCAACCCCGAGGTGCTGCGCGCGGAAGGGCTCGGCAGCGAGGTGGTGACCCGCCTGGTCGAGGCCGAGCGCGCGGTGTGCGTCGAGCGCGAGGCCCGCTACCGAGCCGGCCTCCCCCCGCTGGACGTCGGGGGCCGCACGGTGCTGATCGTCGACGACGGGCTGGCCACCGGGGCGACGATGCGGGCGGCCGTGGCCGCCCTGCGCCCCCAGCGGCCGGCGGCGATCGTCGTCGCCGTGCCAGTGGGCCCCCGGGAGACCCTCGAGCTGCTCGAGCGGGAGGCCGACCGGGTCGTCTGCCTGGAGCGGCCGCTGATGTTCCGGGCCGTGGGCTGGGCGTTCGACGACTTCGAGCAGACCACCGACGCGGAGGTGATCGCGGCCCTGGGCGGCTGACCCGGCGGCGCCGCTACCCTGGACGCTCACCTCGCCGACAACCCAGCCGGATGGAGTTCGCCCCCGTGGCCGCCGACCTCGTCGACACCATCGTCAGCCTCAGCAAGCGCCGGGGGTTCGTGTTCCCCAGCGGGGAGATCTACGGCGGCACCCGCTCCGCCTGGGACTACGGCCCGCTCGGCATCGAGCTGAAGGACAACGTCCGACGGCAGTGGTGGCAGACGGTGGTCCGCGAGCGGGACGACGTCGTGGGCCTGGACTCCGCGGTGATCCTGCCGCCGCAGACATGGGTCGCGTCCGGTCACGTCGAGACGTTCAGCGACCCGCTCGTCGAGTGCCTCTCCTGCCACCACCGGTTCCGCGCGGACCACCTCGAGGAGGCGTACCAGGCCAAGCACGCCCGGCTGCCCGAGGGGCTCGGCGACGTCCCGTGCCCCAACTGCGGCACCCGAGGCGCGTGGACCGACCCGCGGATGTTCTCCGGCCTGCTCAAGACCCACCTGGGCGCCGTGGAGTCGGAGGAGGGCCTGCACTACCTGCGGCCGGAGACGGCGCAGGGCATCTTCCTCAACTTCGCCAACGTGATGACCACGGCGCGACGCAAGCCGCCGTTCGGCATCGCGCAGGTCGGCAAGAGCTTCCGCAACGAGATCACGCCGGGCAACTTCATCTTCCGCACCCGCGAGTTCGAGCAGATGGAGATGGAGTTCTTCGTCGAGCCGGGCAGCGACGAACACTGGTTCGACTACTGGCTGAAGGCCCGTTGGGACTGGTACGTCGACCTCGGCATCCGGCCCGAGAACCTGCGCTACTTCGAGCACCCCAAGGACAAGCTCTCGCACTACTCCAAGCGCACCGTCGACATCGAGTACCGGTTCCTGTTCGGCGGCACCGAGTTCTCCGAGCTCGAGGGCATCGCCAACCGCACCGACTTCGACCTGTCCACGCACGCCAAGCACTCCGGCGCCGACCTCACCTACTTCGACCAGGAGAAGGGCGAGCGCTGGACGCCGTACGTCATCGAGCCGGCGGCCGGCCTCACCCGAGCCGTCCTGGCCTTCCTCATGGACGCCTACGCCGAGGACGAAGCCCCCAACGCCAAGGGCGGGGTCGACAAGCGAACCGTGCTGCGGCTGGACCCTCGCCTGGCTCCGGTCAAGGTCGCGGTGCTGCCGCTGTCGCGCAGCGGCGACCTCTCCCCGAAGGCCCGTGACCTGGCCGCCGGGCTGCGCAAGCGGTGGAACGTCGAGTTCGACGACGCCGGCGCGATCGGCCGGCGGTACCGGCGGCAGGACGAGATCGGCACGCCGTTCTGCGTGACGGTCGACTTCGAGACGCTGGAGGACCAGGCGGTGACGATCCGCGAGCGGGACTCCATGCGCCAGGAGCGGGTCGGTCTGGACGCAGTCACCAGCTGGCTGGCCGACCACCTGCCCGCCTGCTGAGGCAGGCAACCCGGTCACCGCTCGGTGAGCGCCGCGCTCGGCTGAGGGACCGGATGCGCCTGCCGATTCGGACGCGGCAGGGTGACCACCTGGCCACGCAGCCAGCGACTCGTCGCGTACCGCACGGCAGCCGCCGTGAGCAGCACGGCGACCGACACCAGCAGGCTGATGAGGACGGCCTGGGTGGCGTCCAGTCCGTCGAGGACCGGCGCGGTCGGGGCGACTGTCCGGCTCGCGCCGGCAGGGGGCATCGGCAGCGGGTCGAGCCGGGCGAACGCGGGGCCGGCTCCCGCCACGAGCGCGGCCAGGGACGCCGGGACGACGGCGAGCGGGCGGATGAGACGGCGTCGGTTGGTGCTGCGGCTGTGGGACATGGCCAGGACCTCCGGTCGATGGATCTCGGCGTGGTCGCCGGTGCCCCAGACTCCGGAGTCGGGCCGCAGGCGGTCCATACGACCAACCGCGGACCACGCTCGGTCACGGCCTACGCACAAGCGCGTATCGCTCTCCAAGCCGTTGAGTCCTAGCCTCGTGGCATCCGACCTGGAGGTGGGTCCATGCCCTGGTCCGTGCCAGCACAAGACCTGCGTGACCTGCTCGACCTGACGCAGCCGAGCTACGACAGCCCGGTCGAGGGCGAGCAGTTCGACCACGGAGTGCTCGCCCGACTCGCCGAGGTCTTTGAGTGCGTGTCCGTCACGTACCAGGTCACGGAGCCGAGCGCGGAACGGCTCTTGCACATCGTTGAGGGGATGCCGCACGGCGCCGAGGTGGTCGACGTCGAGGTCTACGACGAGGAGTGGTCACGGGTCTACTGGCCTGCCCACTGGGAGAACCTCTCCTGCTGCTATCCCGAGACCACCGGCGACCACGAGTCGGTGACGATGATCCAGGACTTCCTGAGCCACCGCGAGTGGGCCAACGGCGTGATGGGAGAGCTCTGCGACCGGATGGAGTGCCTCATGGTCCCGCTCCCCTGGGCGGGCCCGCTCGATCGACGGCTGATGCTGTGGCGGGTGGAGGGCGAGCCGTTCTCCGAGGCCGACCGGCTGCTGCTCACGCTGCTGCGACCCCACTTCGCCCGCCTCCTCGACGACCACGACCGGGCCGCGAAGGGCCAGCCGCCGCTCACGCCGCGCGAGCAGGAGCTGATGGTGCTGGTCGCCGACGGGCTCACCAACCGGCAGATCGGTCGGGCGCTCGGGATCTCGGAGGGCACGGTCCGCAAGCACCTCGAGCACGTCTTCGGCCGCCTTGGTGTGACCAACCGGGTCGCAGCGGTGGCCGCGTGTCCGGTGCCGCGCGCTGAGCGGGTGAGCGTGCTCAGCGGATGAAGGAGCGGTCCAGGTTCCAGGGCTGGACCGGGGAGTGCTCGATCAACCAGGTCTCCAGGCCCTTCATCCACCCGGTCAGGACCAGGACGCCGACAGCCACGAAGACAGCGCCGAGCACTCGGCGGAAGCGGCCGTGCGGGTCGACCGCCCAGCCGAGGCGGCGGACCAGCCGCTGCCCGACGAGGGCCACGGCGAGCAGGGTGCCGCACAGGCCGAGGGCGTAGCCGAGCAGCAGCACCAGCCCGTACCCCAGGTCGGCCGGCAGCACGGTGACGATGACGTAGCCGTACAGCGGGCTGCAGCTGGTGAAGACCGGGCCGAGCGCGGCGCCGGTCAGCACCGCGCCGAGGACTCCCTCGCGTCGCCGGGCCGCGCCCAGCCGGGCGCTCGAGCGGCCCTGCAGGTCCAGCCGCATCGACACCCGCTCCCACAGGCCGGGGAACAGCGCCACCAGGCCCAGGCCGACGAGCAGCCCGCCGCTCACCCACTGCCACACCTCCGGCGGGACGCCGATCAGCGCGGTGCTGGCCCGCAGGAGCAGGGTGAAGGCGACGACGGAGACGCCCAGGGACGCCGTGATGACCAGGGCCCGCCGCCGGGCCGTCCGGCGGGTGCGGACGAGGGTCGAGACGCCGCCGTCCGCCCCGTCGGTCCGGTCGTCCGCGTCGCCGGCGACAGCCAGGGAACCGCCGACGATGACCGGCAGCAGCGGCAGCACGCAGGGCGCCAGCGTCGTCAGGACACCGGCGACGACCGCCCCGACCAGCTCGAGCACGTCCGTCAGACCGTCTTCGCCAGGATCGCTTCGGCGGTGTCCTGCCCGGAGAACTTCGCCAGCTGCTTGCCGGCCGCGTCGACCTGCACGAACGTGTGCTGCACGGTCACGCCGTAGGTCTTCTTCAGCTCGCGCTCGTCGTCGTAGTCGGCCTTGACCACGGTCAGCCCGGCCGGGACACCGGAAGCCTTGAGGTTCTTGTCGGCCCGCTGACAGGTCGGGCACCAGGTCGCGGCGAAGAACAGCACGACCTTCCCCTGGTCGTAGCGAGCCTGGTCCGCCCGGTAGTCGGCGAGCGATACGTAGCCGCCGTCGGCGGGCGCCGGGGTGGTCTGGCCCGGGCTGGCTGCAGGCGAGGACGCCGCGGGGGGCGTGCTCGACGCCGGGCTCGTCGCGCCGGGTGAGGTCGTGGTCGCGCCGCC
>DAIRVJ010000069.1:0-11797 GCA_036802895.1 Candidatus Nanopelagicales bacterium | reverse complement strand
CGAGCTCGGGCCGGCGGTCAAGGTCGAGCGGGTCACCGCGCTGAGCAAGAACATCTCCTACGCGGTGGCCAGCGCCGACGTCCGGATCCTCAGCCCCATCCCCGGCAAGTCGGCGATCGGCATCGAGATCCCCAACACCGACCGCGAGATCGTCAGCCTCGGCGACACGCTGCGCTCGGGGGTCGCCCGGGGGGACCACCACCCGCTGATGGTCGGCCTCGGCAAGGACGTCGAAGGCGGCTACGTCGTCGCGAACCTGGCCAAGATGCCGCACCTGCTGGTGGCAGGGGCCACCGGTGCGGGCAAGTCCAGCTGCATCAACTCCCTGATCACCTCCATCCTGCTGAGGTCCACACCGGACGAGGTTCGGCTCATCCTGGTCGACCCCAAGCGGGTCGAGCTCACGGCCTACGAGGGGATCCCGCACCTCATCACGCCGATCATCACCAGCCCGAAGAAGGCGGCCGAGGCGCTGCAGTGGGTCGTCCGCGAGATGGACATGCGCTACGACGACCTGGCGACGTTCGGCTTCCGGCACGTCGACGACTTCAACAAGGCGGTCCGCTCCGGGACGCTGCAGCCGCTGCCGGGCAGCGAGCGCGTCCTCCAGCCGTACCCCTACCTGCTGGTCATCGTCGACGAGCTGGCCGACCTCATGATGGTGTCGCCCAGGGACGTCGAGGACTCCATCGTCCGGATCACCCAGCTCGCGCGGGCGGCCGGCATCCACCTCGTGCTGGCGACCCAGCGGCCCAGCGTCGACGTGGTCACCGGCCTGATCAAGGCGAACGTGCCGAGCCGGTTGGCCTTCGCCACCTCGAGCCTGGCCGACTCCCGGGTCATCCTGGACCAGCCCGGCGCGGAGAAGCTGGTGGGGCAGGGCGACGCCCTGTTCCTGCCGATGGGGGCCAGCAAGGCCATGCGCATCCAGGGCGCCTGGGTGACCGAGAAGGAGATCCACGCCGTCGTCGACCACTGCAAGGCTCAGCTCCAGCCGGTGTACCGCGACGACGTGACCGCCGCCGGCGGCCCCCGGCGTGAGATCGACGAGGAGGTCGGCGACGACCTCGACCTGCTGTGCCAGGCCGTCGAGCTGGTGGTGGGCACGCAGTTCGGCTCCACCTCGATGCTGCAGCGCAAGCTGCGCGTGGGATTCGCCAAGGCCGGCCGGCTCATGGACCTGATGGAGACCCGCGGCGTGGTCGGGCCGTCGGAGGGCTCCAAGGCCCGCGACGTCCTGGTCAAGCCCGACGAGCTCGACGACCTCCTGGCCACCCTCCGCGGGCTGTGACCGAGCCTGGATCACCGGCTCCCGGCACCCCCGATGTGCGCGTAGCATGGAGGCGACTCCGCGGGGGTCAACCCGGCCCCCTGGGCCGCCGATGACCACCCGGACGGAGTAGTCCACGTAGGCCGGGAGAGGGGTGCAGCGGTGTCGATCGGGACCGCCCTCGCCGCGGCGCGCGCCCACGCCGGGATGACGGTCCAGGACGTGGCCGACCGCACCCGGATCCGGCGCACGGTCATCGAGTTCATCGAGCGCGACGACTTCACCCTCTGCGGGGGCGACGTCTACGCCCGTGGCCACCTGCGCACCATCGCCACCCTGCTCGGCCTCGACCCCGGTCCGCTCGTCGCCGAGTTCAACGCGCTCCACCCCGGGGAGTCGCCGAGCGCCGCCGAGGTCTTCGAGTCCGAGACGGCCGCCCGACCCGAGCGGATGGGACCGAACTGGACCGCCGCGATGGCGACCGCGCTCGTCGTCGTCGTGGCGCTCGGGGTGTTCCAGCTCGTCCGCGGTGGGTCGACCACGCCTGAGGTGACCGCAGGCGGCGGGGCCGTGTCGTCGAGCCCGACGGTCACGCCGTCGCCCTCTCCGTCGGCGACGGCGGCGGCCAGCCCGTCGAAGTCGGCCATCGCGGTTCTCCCCCCCACCGACGGCGTGTCGGTGCGGCTGACCGCGACCGGTGGGGCCAGCTGGATCTCGGCCACCACCGGGGCCCGCGGCACCAAGCCGGTCTTCCAGGGCCTGCTCCGCAAGGGCGAGACCAAGACCTTCGGCGACCCGACCCTGGTCAAGCTGGTGATCGGGAACGCCGGCGCGGTGCGGCTGCTCGTCAACGGACGCGACCTGGGGGCAGCCGGGGGTGCCGGGCAGGTCGTCCGTGCCTCGTTCGGCCCCGGCGACCCCGCTGCCGGCTGACCGGAGCCGACCCCTCCCACGACTAGGCTGACCGGCATGCCTGCCGGTGCGTCGTCGTCGGCCGCCCGGGTTCGGGTGGCCCTGGTGACGCTGGGGTGTGCCCGCAACGAGGTCGACTCGGAGGAGCTCGCCGCCCGGCTGGACGCCGGCGGGTTCCAGCTCGTCGACGACGCCGACGACGCCGACGCCGTCCTGGTGAACACCTGCGGGTTCGTCGAGCAGGCGAAGAAGGACTCCGTCGACACCCTGCTGGCCCTGGCCGACCCCGACGAGCACCCGAACCGGGCGGTCGTGGCGGTCGGCTGCCTCGCCGAGCGGTACGGCGCGGAGCTGGCCGCCGCACTGCCGGAGGCCGACGCGGTGCTCGGCTTCGACGACTACCCGCGGGTCGCCGAGCGGCTGCGGTCCCTGCTCGCCGGTACCCCCCACGTGCCGCACACGCCGAAGGACCGGCGACGGCTGCTGCCGATCAGCCCGGTCGACCGGGCCACGCCGAGCGCCGGCCCGGCGAGCGGGCCCCGGGTGCTGCGCCGACGACTGGACGGCGGACCGGTCGCGCCGCTGAAGCTCGCGTCGGGCTGTGACCGACGGTGCACGTTCTGCGCGATCCCCTCCTTCCGCGGGGCGTACGTCTCGCGACCACCCGCCGACGTCCTCGCCGAGGCCCGGTGGCTGGCCGAGCAGGGCGTCCGCGAGGTCGTGCTGGTCAGCGAGAACTCGACCTCCTACGGCAAGGATCTCGGCGACCTGCGACTGCTCGAGACGCTGCTGCCGGCCCTCGCCGCGGTCGACGGGGTCGAGCGGGTCCGGGTGTCCTACCTGCAGCCCGCCGAGCTGCGGCCGGGGCTGCTCGAGGTGATCGCCGGCACCCCCGGCGTCGCGGCGTACTTCGACCTGTCCTTCCAGCACGCCAGCGAGCGCGTGCTGCGCCGGATGCGACGGTTCGGCTCGGGGCCGTCGTTCCTGGACCTGCTCGACCGCGTCCGCACGCTGGCCCCCGAAGCCGGGGTGCGCTCGAACGTCATCGTCGGGTTCCCGGGCGAGACCGAGGACGACCTCGACCAGCTCGAGGACTTCCTCGCGCAGGCCCGGCTCGACGTGGTCGGCGTGTTCGGCTACTCCGCCGAGGAGGGCACCGAGGCGTACGCCTTCCCGGACGCGCTGCCGGCCGACGAGGTGGCGGCCCGGGTCGACCGGATCAGCCGGCTGGTCGAGGAGCTCACCGCCCAGAGGGCCGAGGACCGGGTGGGCGAGCGGGTGCTGGTGCTCGTCGAGGACGTCGCTGACGGAGCGGTCGAGGGCCGGGCCGCCCACCAAGGGCCGGAGGTCGACGGGAGCACCGTGCTCGTCGGTGCGGGCGCCGACGCCGGCGCTCGACGCTGCGGTGATCTCGTGCCGTCGGTCGTCGTCGGGTCGTCGGGGGTGGACCTCACCGCTCGTCCGGAGCAGCGGTGAAACCGGCCCCGCACGACCATCTGGCCGACCCCGTCGCCCCGGTCGGGGTGTGGAACATCGCCAACGTGGTGACGATCGGCCGGCTGCTGCTGGTGCCGGTGTTCGCCGTCCTGCTGTTCCACGCCGACGGTGCGGAGGCGTCCTGGCGGTGGACCGCGTTCGCGGTCTTCGCGGTCGCGGCCGCCACCGACCTGGTCGACGGCGAGCTGGCCCGCTCCCGAGGCCTGGTCACGACCTTCGGCAAGGTGGCCGACCCGATCGCGGACAAGGCGCTGATGGGTACCGCGCTGGTCGGCCTGTCGCTGCTGAGCGAGCTGCCCTGGTGGGTGACGGTGGTCATCCTCGTCCGCGAGGTCGGGGTGACCCTGCTGCGGTTCTGGGTGATCCGCGACGGGGTGATCCCGGCCAGTCGTGGGGGCAAGCTGAAGACGCTGCTGCAGGGGCTGGCCATCGGCCTGTACGTCGCGCCGCTGGACGGCTGGCCGGCCAACGTGGCCGCCTGGGTGCTCGCCGTCGCCCTGGTGGTCACGCTGGTCACCGGCGTCGACTACGTGGCCAAGGCCCTGCGGCTGCGCCGCAGCGCCCAGGAGGCCCGGGCGAGCCGGCCCGGGCGCTCCGACGACAGGGGCTGAACGGACCGTGCGGGTCGCGGTGGTCGCGGTCGGCGACGAGCTGCTGCTGGGCGACGTCGTCAACAGCAACCTCGCCCGGCTGGGCCGGGCGTTGGCCGCGGCCGGCCTCGACGTGGTGCGTGGGTACGAGGTCGGGGACGGCGTCGAGGAGATCGTGGACGGCCTGCGCTCCGCCCTGCGGGTGGCCGACGCGGTCGTCGTCTGCGGCGGTCTCGGCCCGACCTCCGACGACCGGACCGCCGACGCACTCGCGGTGCTCGCCGGCCCCGGGGCCGCCCCGCCGCTCCAGCTGCCCAACCGGGTCGGCTCGGCCGCCGGCCTGCTGGTCGAGGTGGCGGGTCGCCCGGTGTGCGCGGTCCCCGGCGTCCCCGCGGAGCTGGTGGCCATGGTGGACGCCGTGGTGGTGCCCCTGCTGGGCGAGCGGGCCGGCCCTCGCCGGCCGCTGCTCACCCGTCAGCTGCGGGTGGCGGTGCTGGGCGAGTCCGAGGTGGCCCGCCGGCTGACCGCCGTCGAGCAGGCGGTGCCGCCGGACGTCCGGCTGGCCTACCTGGCCTCGCCGGGGGAGGTGCTCGTCCGGTTCACCGGGCGCGACGCCGTCGTCCTGGCCGACCTGGCCGGGCGGGCCGCCGACCTGCTCGGCGACGTGGTGAGCGGCACCGACGCCGAGACGCTGCCGGCGACGGTGCTGCGGCTGCTCCGGGCAGGCGGAGCGACGGTGGCGGTCGCCGAGTCGCTCACCGGCGGGCGCGTGGCGGCCGCGCTGGTCGACATCCCGGGCGCGTCGACCGCCCTGGTCGGCGGCGTGGTCGCCTATGCCGGCGCGGTCAAGCGGGACCTGCTCGGGGTGGACGCCGCCCTCCTGGCCGAGGGTGGCGCGGTTCAGCCGGAGGTGGCGGCCGCCATGGCGCGCGGGGTCCGGCAGCGGCTGGGGACGACGTACGGCGTGGCGACCACCGGCGTGGCCGGGCCCGATCCCCAGGACGGTCAGCCGCCGGGCTCCGCGCACGTCGCCGTGGCCGGCCCGGACGGCCTGCTGAGGGTGGACTCGCCTGCGCTGCGCGGTGACCGGGAGCGGATCCGCACGCTCGCCGGCGTGCGCGCGCTCGACCTGCTGCGCCGCGTGCTACTCGACCGGGAATCCGCGGACCCGCCGGCGGGTTGAACCCACCGCCTGGGTGAAGGGCGGGTGTCCGGCGCGCCGCTGTCGGCGGTGTTGGGTACCGTGGTTCTCCAGCGACCCCCGAACGCTCGACCCTCGACACCGGGAAGGAGGCAGCGTCCGTGGTCCTGCTACGCCGTCTGCTGGGCGACGAGCTGCGCAGCCAGCGGCTTCGCCAGGGGCGGACCTTGCGCGAGGTGTCGTCCTCGGCCCGGGTCTCCCTCGGCTACCTCTCCGAGGTCGAGCGTGGCCAGAAGGAGGCGAGCAGCGAACTGCTCGCCGCGATCTGCACCGCGCTCGACGTCCCGCTGTCCACCGTGCTGCGGTGCGTGAGCGACGAGCTGGCCGTCGTCGAGCCGGTGGCCGTGCCGGCCGCGCCGGAACCGGTCGTCGCGTCCGCCGCCTGACCGTGGCCGCGTCGCCGGCCGGTGGCCTGCACGTGCGCGCCGGGAACGCGATGGGCCGCACGAGGGACGGCCTGCTCGACGGGGCCTACGCGGCACTCGTCCGCTCCGGCGCCCGTGCGGCCACGATGAGCGAGATCGCCACCCTCGGCGGCGTCGCCAAGGCCACGCTGTACAACCACTTCCGCACCAAGGCCGACGTGTGGACGGCGCTGGCGGTGCGCGAGGTCGAGCGGATCGGCACCGACGCCGCCCAGGCGGCGGCTACCGACCTGGCGGCTGCGCTGGCCGGCGCCGCGGTCGCGGTCGGCGAGCACCCGGTGGTGCGCCGGCTCGCCTCCGCCGAGCTCGAGTCGTTGGCCGAGCTGACCGTCCCGCTGGGCCCGGCGTGGGTGGCGGCCGCCGACCAGGTCCGCCGGCTGCTGGGCCGGGCCGGCCGGGCCGACGGCCCAGCCGAGACCGGGCTGGTGCTGCGCTGGCTGGCCAGCCGGCTGACCGCCCCGGACGACGCCCGTTCCGCCACCGCCGAGGCCCGGCTGCTGGACGCCGCGCTCCCGACCCGCTGACCGTCAGTCCGCGGTCGGCTCCGGCTGACAGCGTGGGCACCACACGACCGGCCGCAGGTGGGGATCGCCTAGCTCGCCCGACCGGATGGGGCTGCCGCACCGTCGACAGGGCCGGCCGGCCCGCCCGAACACCCAGTGCTGGCGCCCGCGCCGCGGGTCACCGGTCGTCACCTGCGCCGGGCCGTGCCGGTTGGCGTCGAGCAGTCGCCGCGCTCGCTCGACCAGGCCGGGCAGGTCGTCGACCCGGGCCACCGGCGTCCAGGGCCAGAGCCCGTGCAGGAACAGCGCCTCGGCCCGATAGAGGGTCCCGATCCCGGCGACCACGCGCTGGTCGATCAACGCCGCACCGATCGGGCGGTCCGGCTGGTCCAGCAGGCGACGCACGCACTCCGCGACGTCGGTGACCGAGTCCCAGGCCGGGTCGAGCAGGTCCGGGCCGAGGTGCCCGACGACGCGATCCTCCTCGGCGGTCGGCAGCAGCTCGACGACGGGCAGCCGGTAGCCCACCGCCGTCCACTCGGCGTTCGTCAGCACGACCCGGATCTGGTGGCCCGGCCCGCCCGTCCAGGGCCGCCCGGGGCGGTAGAGGTGCCACGTCCCGTCCATCCGGACGTGCGTGTGCAGGGTGAGGTCGGGTGAGATCCGGGTGAGCAGGTGCTTGCCGCGCGAGACCACCTCGGCCACCCGCCGGCCGGCCAGGTCGACGGTGGCGAGGCTCGGCACCCGGAAGTCGCTGCCGGTCAGCTCCCGGCCGCCCAGCGCCTGGTCCAACCGGCGACCGGCCAGCCACACGGTGTCGCCCTCGGGCATCGGCCGCCTCCGTCGCCCGGGTCAGCCACGCAGGCGCAGGCCGCGCGGCGTGGCGTGGAAGCCGGCCCGCTCCAGGGCGTGCCCGAGCGGGCTGGTCAGCACGGGGGCGCCATCGGCCCGTTCGACCTGCAGCCGGCCCAGCTGGCCGTCGCGCACGGCCAGGGCGAGGGCGTCGACCGCCGGCTGGACGACCCGGTCGTCATCGGCGAACGACAGCAGGGTGCGCCCGCCGCGCTCGACGTAGAGCACGAGGGAGCCGTCGACGAGCACGACCAGCGCCCCGGCCTTGCGGCCCGGCCGGTGACCGCGGGTGGTGCCGTCGGCCTCGTGCGCCCGCTCCGGCCAGGGCAGGGCCCCGCCGTAGGCGTTGGCCGGGTCGGTCGCGGCCAGCACCAGGGCCGGGGTCGGCTCGCGTCCCTCGGCCGCCATCGCCCGGAGCCGGTCGACGGCACCAGGCTGGAAGAACTGCGCGGCGCCCAGCCCCTCGACGACGTAGCCCCGGCGCACGCGCCCGGTCTCCTCCAGCGCCGCCAGCACCCGGTAGGCCGCCGCGAACCCGCCGTCCGTGCGCTCGGCCACCACGGCGCCACGGGTGACGACCCCGTGCCGGTCGAGCAGGCCCTCGGCCGTCGCGGTGGCCCGCCGGGTGGGGTCGGGCTCGGTGTCCGGGAGCAGCGACCAGCGTCCGGAGCCGGTCGGCGGGCCGCTGCGGCTGGGCAGGGCGGGCCGGCCGGCGCCGATCCCTGGGCGGCCGTATCGGGTGCGCGGCGACGGCCGGCGGGTCCGGTGCGCGGGCCGCCCGGCACCGACGAGGACGCGCAACGGCCCGAGCGTGTCGTTGGTCAGCCGACCCGCCCAGACGAGGTCCCAGAGCGTGGTCACCAGCTCCTGGTCGTCGGTGGACCCGACGCGGTCGGCCAGCGCCCGGAAGAACAGCGCGGCACCGGCGTCCAGCGCGGCCAGCACCCGCTGCTGCAGGGCGGTCGGCTCCGGCGCCGACGGGTCGCGGGGCAGCGTCAGCGGTGCGGTCTCGGCCAGGTGCAGCGACACCCAGCCGTCGTCGCCGGGCAGGGCCCCGTGGCCGGTCCAGAGCACCTCGCCGGCGATGGTCAGCTCGTCGAGCAGGGCGGGGGAGTAGTCGCTGACCCGGGCGGGCAGCACGAGGCGCTCGAGCGCGGACGCCGGCACCGCGCAGCCGGCCAGCTGCTCGACGACCCTGAGCACCCCGTCGACCCCGCGCAGCCGACCGCCGACCCCCTGCCACTGCGGGAGGAACCGGGCCAGCGCTGTCGGGGGCACCGGCTCGGCCTCCTTGCGCAGGGCCGCCAGCGACCGGCGGCGGAGCAAGCGCAGCACCTCGGCGTCGCACCACTCGGTTCCCGAGCCCCCGGGTCGGAAGTCACCCTCGACGACCCGGCCGGACGCCGCCAGCCGGCTCAGCGTGCCGTGGACGACCGCCACGCCCAGCCCGAGCCGGGTGGCGGCCGCGGTCGCATGGAACGGGCCGTGGGTGCGGGCATACCGGGCCACCAGGTCGCCGAGCGGGTCGTCGACCGGCTCCAGGAACGCCTCGGGGATGCCCACCGGGAGGGGGACGCCCAAGGCGTCGCGCAGCCGGCCGGCGTCCTCGACCGCCGCCCAGTGCTCCGCCCCGGCGACCCGCACCCGGATCGCGCGTCGGGCCTCCTCCAGGCCGGCCAGCCAGCCCGGCGTCGCCCCGCGGTCGATCGCCTCTGCGGTGGTCAGCGGACCGAGCAGCCGGAGCAGGTCGGCCACCCCCTCGGCGTCACGGGCTCGCCGGTCGTCGGACAGCCGCTGCAGGTCGCGCTCGACCCCGTCGACCGTGGCCGGATCGAGCAGCTCGCGCAGGTCGGCCTGGCCGAGCAGCTCGGCGAGCAGGGTGGAGTCCAGCGCCAGCGCGGCGGCCCGGCGCTCGGCCAGCGGCGAGTCGCCCTCGTACAGGTACTGGGCGACGTAGCCGAACAGCAGCGAGCGGGCGAACGGCGAGGGCTCGCTCGTCTCCACCTCGACCACGCGGACGGAGCGGCCGGCGATGTCCTGCATGAGCCGTACCAGCGCGGGGACGTCGAACACGTCCTGCAGCACCTCGCGCATCGTCTCCAGGACGATGGGGAACGACCCGTACTGCGCCGCCACCCCGAGCAGCTGGGCCGACCGCTGACGCTGCTGCCACAGCGGGCTGCGCCGCTTCGGGTCGCGGCGGGGCAGCAGCAGGGCTCGGGCGGCGCACTCCCGGAACCGGGCGGCGAACAGCGCCGAGCCGCCGACCTCGTCGGTGACCAGCCGCTCGACGTCGTCCGGGTCGAGCACGGCGAGGTCGGCCGGCGGGTCGGCGTCGGTCTCGGGCAGCCGCAGCACGATCCCGTCGTCGGCGTGCATCGCCTGGACGTCGACGCCGTAGCGCTCGCGCAGCCGGGCGGCCACGGCCAGCGCCCACGGGGCGTGCACCTGGGCGCCGAACGGGGAGTGGATCGCGATCCGCCAGTCGCCCAGCTCGTCGCGGAAGCGCTCCACGACGATGGTGCGGTCGTCGGGGACGTGCCCGGTGGCCGCACGCTGCTCGCGCAGGTAGCCCAGCAGGTTGCGCACGGCCCGCTCGTCGAGGCCGGCGGCGGCAACTCGCGCGGCAGCCGCCTCGTCATCGAGGCCGGCCACCTCGCGGACGAACGCGCCGACGGCGGCACCCAGCTCCGCGGGTCGGCCCAGGGCGTCGCCCTTCCAGAACGGCAGCCGCCCGGGCTGGCCGGGCGCCGGCGAGACCAGCACCCGGTCGTGGGTGATGTCCTCGATCCGCCAGGCCGACGAGCCGAGCGTGAACACGTCGCCCACCCGGGACTCGTAGACCATCTCCTCGTCCAGCTCACCGACGCGTGCCGCGGGCTCGCCGCCGACCAGGAAGACGCCGAACAGGCCCCGGTCGGGGATCGTGCCGCCGCTGGTCACCGCGAGTCGCTGCGCGCCGGGCCGGCCGGTCAGCGTGCCGCCCACCCGGTCCCACACGACCCGCGGCCGCAGCTCGGCGAACGCGTCGCTCGGGTAGCGGCCCGAGAGCATGTCGAGGACGGCGTCGAAGGCCGACTGCGGCAGCGAGGCGAACGGCGCGGCACGGCGGACCAGCGCGAGCAGGTCGTCGACCGCCCACTCGTCCAGCGCCACCATGGCCACCACCTGCTGGGCGAGCACGTCCAGCGGGTTGCGCGGGTAGCGCGACTCCTCGATCTGGCCGGCGAGCATCCGTTCGGCGACCACCGCGGTCTGCACCAGGTCGCCGCGGTACTTGGGGAACACGATCCCGCGGCTGACCGCGCCCACCTGGTGCCCGGCCCGGCCGACCCGCTGCAGGCCGCTGGCCACCGAGGGCGGGGACTCGACCTGGACCACGAGGTCGACCGCGCCCATGTCGATGCCCAGCTCCAGGCTCGACGTCGCCACGACGGCCGGCAGGCGGCCCGCCTTGAGCGCCTCCTCGGTCAGCGCCCGCTGCTCCTTGGACACCGAGCCGTGATGGGCCCGGGCCAGCTCCGCGTCGGCGCCTCGGCTGGCCCCGGACTGGGCCATCACCTGCGCCGGGGCGACGCCGGGATCGGCGAGGGCCGCCTCCTCGCGGCCGAGCACCCGTTCGGCGTGGATCTCGTTCAGCCGAGCCGTCAACCGCTCGGCCAGCCGCCGGGAGTTGGCGAAGACGATCGTCGAGCGGTGCGACTCGACCAGGTCGACGATGCGCTCCTCGACGTGCGGCCAGATCGAGGTGCGCCGCTCCGCCCCCGCGGCCGACCCCTCGACCTCGCCGACCGGCTGCCCGAGCTCGGCCATGTCGTCGACCGGGACGACGACCGCCAGCTCGATCGTCTTGCTCGCCGGCGGCTGGACGACGGTGACGTCCCGGGTGCCGCCGAGGAACCGGGCGACCTCGTTGACCGGCCGGATCGTGGCGGACAGCCCCACCCGGCGGGCCGGCCGGTCGAGCAGGGCGTCCAACCGCTCGAGGGAGAGCGCCAGGTGCGCGCCGCGCTTGGTGCCCGCCACGGCGTGCACCTCGTCGACGATCACGGTGTCGACGCCGCGCAGCGCGTCACGAGCCTGGGACGTCAAGAGCAGGAACAGCGACTCGGGGGTGGTGATCAGGACGTCCGCCGGACGGGTGGCGAACCGCCGGCGCTCCTCGGGTGGGGTGTCCCCGGAGCGCATGGCCACCGTGACGTCCGGCTCGGGCAGGCCCAACCGGGCGGCCTGCTGGCGGACGCCGGCCAGCGGCGCCCGCAGGTTGCGCTCGACGTCGACCGCCAGCGCCTTCAACGGCGAGACGTAGAGCACGCGGCAGCGCCGCTTGGGGTCGGCGGGGGGAGGCTGGGCGGCGATCTGGTCCAGTGACCAGAGGAAGGCGGCCAGGGTCTTCCCCGACCCGGTGGGGGCAACCACCAGCACGTCGCGGCCCTGCGCGGCCGCCGTCCAGGCGCCGATCTGGGCGGGTGTGGGCGCGGCGAACGCGCCCGCGAACCACGCGCGGGTGGCCGGGCTGAAGGCGGCGAGCGGGTCGAGGTCGCCGT
>DAIRVJ010000068.1:0-11905 GCA_036802895.1 Candidatus Nanopelagicales bacterium | reverse complement strand
GCTCCGTTCGTCAGGGCCGGGGGAGGCCCGTCGAGGTGGGCTGTCGATCGGTCTTTCCTCCTCGGCCCTCCCTTCAGATGCACAAGACACGAACAATTTTCTCGACCGTCCTGCCCAGGTGGCATCCTCGGCGGGTGACCCTGCAGCGACAGCTCGTCGAAGCCGTGGGGTCGGCCCACCTGCTGACCGATCCCGGGGTCGCCCTCGGCTACGGCACCGACTGGACGGGTCGCTGGTCGGCCCGCCCGCTGGCCGTGGTGCGGCCCGGAGGCGTCGACCAGGTGGGCGAGGTTCTGCAGGCCTGCTCGGCGGCGGGCGTGGGGGTGGTCGTCCAGGGCGGCAACACCGGCCTCGTCGGGGGGAGCGTGCCCCGGCGCGACGACGCCCAGGTGCTGCTGTCGACCCGACGCCTGCGCCGCCTCGACCCCGTCGACCCGGCCACGGGGACGGTGGTCGCCGGGGCTGGGATCACCCTCGCCGCCGTCCAGGCCGCGGCCCGGGCTGCGGGACTGCGCTACGCCGTCGACCTGGGGGCGCGGGACTCCGCCACCGTCGGCGGCACGGTCGCGACCAACGCCGCCGGCCTGCGCGCCCTCGGGCTCGGCGACACCAGGGCCCAGCTGCGAGGGGTCCGGGCGGTCCTGGCGGACGGCAGCCTGATCGACGACCTCGACCGCCCGTCGGCCGGCCGCGGCGGCTACGACCTGGCCGGCTTGCTGTGCGGCAGCGAGGGCACCCTCGCGGTGCTGACCGACGTCCGGCTGCGGCTGATGCCGCGGCCGACGCAGCCGCCGACGACCGTGCTGGTCGGGCTGCCGTCGGTGTCCTCGGCTCTCCCGCTGCTCGCCCAGCGAGGGCTGGTGGCCGCGGAGCTGGTGCTGCGCCCTGGGCTGGAGCTGGTCGGCCGGGTCACCGGGCTGCCCGACCCGCTGGCCGACGTCCACCCGGCGTACCTGCTGCTCGAGGTCGAGGGCGAGCCGGACCTCTCCATAGACGCCGCGGCCGTCGTCGGCGACCGGCTCTGGGCCTACCGCGAGCGGCTGCCGGAGGCCATCGCCACGCTCGGCGTCCCGCACAAGCTGGACGTCGCCCTCCCCGTCGGCGCCGTCCCCGCGTTCCTCGACGAGCTGCCGTCGGCCACCGAGCGGCACGAGACGCACGTCTTCGGTCACCTCGGGCGCGGCGACCTGCACGTCAACCTGCTCGGCCTGGCGGCGCACGACGACGACGCCGACGACCGGGTGTTACGGCTCGTCCTCGCGCACGGCGGCTCGGTCGCGGCCGAGCACGGCGTCGGGGTCGCGAAGACCCGCTGGTTCACGCCCACGAGCGCGCAGCAGGCGGTCAAGCGCGGCTTCGACCCGGAGGGCCTGCTCAATCCCGGGGTGCTGTTCGGCTGAGGTCCACCACTTCCCCCGGCGCGGCTGTCAGCATGGGGGGCTGTGGTCCAGGTGGTGGCGCATCGCGGCGCGTCCGACGACGCGCCCGAGCACACGCTGGCTGCCTACCGACGGGCGCTCGAGGTCGGTGCCGACGCGCTCGAGGCCGACGTGCGGCTGACTGCCGACGGGCACCTGGTCTGCGTGCACGATCGCCGGGTGGACCGCACGTCGAACGGTCGCGGTCCGGTCTCCACCCTGGAGCTGGCCGACCTCGCCGAGCTGGACTTCGGCTCGTGGCGCGACTCCTGGCACGACGAGGAGCTGCCCGATCTGCTGGACGTCGGGCGCCGTCAGGTGCTGACCCTGGAGACGCTGCTCGGCCTGGTGCACGACAGCGGCCACCAGGTGGAGGTGGCGGTGGAGACCAAGCATCCGACCCGGTACGCGGGGGCGGTCGAGCGGACGCTGGTCCAGACGCTGGACCGGTTCGGCTGGGCGCATCCTCGGCTGGGCCGGCGGGTGCCCGTCCGGGTCATGAGCTTCAGCTGGCTGTCTCTGCGCCGGATGCGCACCCTGGCCCCCAGCGTGCCCGCGGTGTTCCTCATGGAGCGGGTGCCGCTGCGGCTGCGGGACGGTGACCTTCCCGCGCACGTGGGCATCGCCGGGCCGAGCATCGACATCGTGCGGGCTCACCCCGGCTACGTCGAGCGGGTCCGCGGCGCGGGGGGCCAGGTGCACGTGTGGACCGTCGACGAACCGGCCGACGTCCAGCTGTGCATCGACCTGGGCGTCGACGCGATCATCACCAACCGGCCCGCCGCGGTGCTGGCCCGGCTGGGACGGCGCGGCGACCACCCCGTCGGGCAGGTTTAGCGGGCCCGCCGGTGGGGAAGAAGCCGCGTGTGCCCGCCGCCCACCAGCCGGCGCGGGTCTCGACCGTCCATCGGTCGTTCCTGCTGCCCTGCGCACCGTCCAGTCTCCGTGTCGTGCGCCGGGAGGCCGGCGCGGACCTGCGACGGGCGGGCGTGCCGGAGCACCTGCGGCACGATGTCCTGCTGGTGCTGTGCGAGCTGCTGGCCAACGCCATCCGGCACGCCAGCCCGCTGGTCGACGACGGCATCCGGGTCGGCTGGCGGGTGGGCGCCAAGGCCGTCGAGGTCGAGGTGACCGACGGCGGTGCTCCGACCATGCCGACGGCAGGGCGGCCCGAGGCGATGGCCCTGTCCGGCCGTGGGCTGGCCATGGTGCAGGAGCTGTCCGGCGACTGGGGGGTCGAGCGTGGCGCGGACGGCCAGCAGCGGGTCTGGGCCGTGCTGCACCGGCACCACGGAGCGTCGGCAGCGGGCGGCTAGGCTGCCCGGTCATGGCTGACCGGACCCGCCGACCCACCCCCGCGGTCGCGCCGACCACCTCGCGGCGGGGTGGCCCCGGTGCCGAGCCGGTGCCGGTCGTCGGGGGGCGCGAGCCCTGCCCCTGCGGGTCCGGGCGACGGTACAAGGCCTGCCACGGGCGAGCGGCCGCCCGAAACGCTGACCTCCTGGTGACCCGCCCGTTCGAGGGCCTGCCGGGCGAGTGCGACTGGGTGGCCCTGCGCGAGATCGTCCCTGCGGCGACGGCTCGGGTCAGCCTGGCCGCACCGCACGGCGGCCGCTTCGTGACCGTGGCGACGGTCCTGCCGCTGGCCTGGCCGGCGATGGTCCGCAAGGACGGTGAGGTGTTCGTCGGCCTGCAGACGGCCGGCGGGTCGGGCGACCTGAGCCGCGACGTCGCGGACCTGGTCGAGCGGGCGCTGGCCGCCCCTGCCGGCACCCCGCTGCCGCCCGGGGCTCCCGCGGGGCCCGGCGCCCGGCTGCAGGACCTCGTCGACCCGGCCGGCGCCTTCGAGGTCGCCGTGCAGCGTGGCTTCGACTTCTGGGTCGAGGGGATCATCGGCGAGCATGGGGAGGCGACGGCGGATCCCGAGGTGGCGGCGTCACTGGAGCGGGCGAACGCCGCCGTGGTGCCGACCGCACGGCTGGTGTCCGTGGCAGCCGCCTACTGGGCGGGGCTGTCCTCCCGGACGGCGCTGCGCTGGGTCCTGCCGCACGACGAGGCGCCGCTGCTGGACGCCCTGGCCAGGCTCAAGGTCCGCGACGGGCTGGGCCTCGGTGCGGGCACCCGGTTCATCGGGTCGTTCCGGGCGCACGGGCTGGTGGTCCCCGTGTGGGACCTGCCGGACGGCATGCTGGCCGACGACTGCGAGGACCCGGCGGCCGCGTTCGCGCAGCGGCTCGCCGAAGCCCTCGCTGGGGGTCCGTTGACCACCGCCGAGCGGCACGCCAGGGCTGGCCTGCAAACCCGCCAGCTGACGCTGCGCTGAACTCGGCGGAGAGGGCTTGCGATCCGGCCCGGAGCGACTACATTGGGCCCCTGCCCGGGCGTCACTGCATCCCCCGTCGGTGACGCCCGGGTCTTTTCCTGCCCCAGCGCCATCTGACCGGACGATCTCCGGTCCGGTCTACCGACCGATTCCTGCCGCATGGGCCGCGGCGACCGCCTCGGCGAGCACCGCCTTGACCGGCCGCCCCGTCTGCGACGCCACCGTCGCGACGTCCTCGAACTCGGGCTGGGCGTTGACGACCACCCCGTCCAGGCGGGCGGTCTTGACCCGCACCGGCTGGCCGCCCACCGTCACGACGACCTCCGCCCGGGCGAGCTCCCACTTGGCGACGGCCCGCTCGCGCAGCCCGATCGATGACGTCTCGGTGAACACGAGGGTGCGCACCGCCTCGGCGTGCTCCGGCGCGGCCAGCACCGACAGGGTGTGCGCGGGCCGGCCCTTCTTCATCAGGATCGGCGTCAGCCAGGCGTCGGCCGCCCCCGCGTCCATGAGCCGAGCGAGCACCCCCGGCCAGAGCCGGGGGTCCAGGTCGTCGACGTTGGCCTCGAGGACCACCGCCGCGCTCTCCCGCGCCGGGCCCGGCTCGTCCGCCGGCTGCGGCTCGGCCAGGATGACCCGCAGCACGTTGGGCAGCCGGTCGAGCTCGCGGGACCCGGCCCCGGTGCCGGACCCCACGATCCGCGACGGCGGCAGGCCGCCCCAGCGGGTGACGGTCGCGGCCAGCAGGGCCGCGCCGGTCGGCGTGCACATCTCGTAGGGCTCGTCACCGGAGTACACCGGCGCACCCGCGTCGGTGAGCAGGGCCACGACGGCGGGCGCCGGAACCGGGAGCAGGCCGTGCGCCGACCGGACCATGCCGCTGCCTACGGCCACGGGCGACCCCACCCCTTCGGTGACTCCGAGCGCGTGCAGGGCGGCGCTCACCCCGACCACGTCGGCGACCGCATCCAGTCCGCCCACCTCGTGGAAGTGGACCTGCTCGGGCGAGGTCCGGTGGGCGTCGGCCTCGGCCCGGGCCAGCCGCTCGAAGACGTCCAGGGCCCTCGCGCGCACCGGGTCGGCCAGGTCGGCGTCCTGGAGCAGCCGCCGCAGGTTGCCCCAGGTGCGCACGACGGGGGACGGGTGGGTCCGCACGACCGCCTGGGTCGCGGCCAGGCCGTGCCGCGTCACCGCCGCCACCTCGATGACGACCCGCTCGGTGCCGACGGCGTCGACGGCGGCCTGGACGACGTCCAGCGGGGCGCCCGCGTCGAGCAGCGCGCCGAGCAGCATGTCCCCGCTCGCGCCCGCCGCGCACTGGAACCAGGCCAGGGTCATCGACTTCCCCTCGCCGTCTGCCTGGCCACCCGGGCGGCGAACACCCCGGCACCGAAGCCGTTGTCGATGTTGCAGACGACGACGCCGGGGGCGCAGGAGTTGAGCATGGCCAGCAGGGCGGCCAGACCGTCGAACGACGACCCGTAGCCGACCGACGTCGGGACGGCGACGATCGGGACGCCGGTGAGCCCGCCGACGACCGACGGCAGCGCCCCCTCCATGCCGGCGACCACGATGAGGCAGTCGGCCGAGTCCAGCTCACCGCGGACGGCGAGCAGCCGGTGCAGCCCGGCGACCCCGACGTCGTCGACCCGCCGCGCGCCCGCGCCGAACGCTCGGGCGGTGAACGCCGCCTCGGCGGCGACCGGGGCGTCGGACGTGCCGGCCGCGACCACGCACACCGTGCCGACGTCCTCGGGCAGCGGGCCGACGGCCGCACACCGGGCGACCGGATCGACCAGCGCGTCGGGGAACGCGGCGAGCACCGCCTCGGCGGTGCCGGGCGGCAGCCGGGTGGCCAGCGCAGCCCGCTCGGGGTGGGCGGTGCGCAGCTCGGCCAGCAGCCGCACCGTCTGCTCGGCGGTCTTGCCCTCGGCGAACACCACCTCCGGGTCGCCGGTGCGGGCCACCCGGTGGGTGTCCAGGCGGGCGAAGCCGAGGTCGACGTAGCCCGGGTCGCCTGCGGTCATGGCCGGACCCTACGCGAGCCACGCCGGCCGGTACCCTCACAGCGGGCCGCACCGCCCACCCCCGCGATACCCCTGGAGCCTCGTGTCCCTCGACCCCGCCCTGCGTGACGCGCTCGCCATCGGCGGGGCGGCCACCGGGCTGCTCGCCCTGCTGCTCGTGCTGATCGCCCTCCTGCGGCTGCGCCGGATGCGGCGCGCCTACAGCGTGCTGCAGGGGGAGGGCGGGGTCGAGCCGCTGATCGAGACGGTCGGCCGCGGCGTCCGCGAGGTGGCCGCGCTGCGCACCGAGGTCGCCGCGGTCACCGCCGAGCTGGCCGACATCCGCACCGACCTGGCCGACGCGATCCGGCACGTCGCCGTCGTCCGGTACGACGCGTTCGGCGACATGGGCGGGCGGATGTCCTTCTCGCTGGCCCTGCTCGACGACGCCGGCGACGGCCTGGTGCTGTCGTCGATCTGCGGTCGGACCGACACCCGCAGCTACGCCAAGGGCGTCAAAGGCGGCACGTCGGAGGCGCCGCTGTCCCCGGAGGAGGAGCAGGTCGTCGGCTGGGCGATGGGCGTGCGGCCGCCGGGGCGGGGCAAGCGCTCGTGACCGAGGCTTCGGCGGCGCCGGACGGGTACGGCTACCTCGGTCCGGAGGGGACGTTCACCGAAGCCGCCCTGCTCGCGTACCTGAGCCAGCGGGGCGACGGCGCCGCTGTGCCGGTGGCCCTGCCCACGGTGGCGACCGCGCTGGACGCCGTCCGGGCCGGTGACGTCGTCGCGGCGATGGTGCCCTTGGAGAACTCCGTCGAGGGGTCGGTCTCGGCGACGCTCGACGAGCTGGCGTTCGGGGAGCCGCTCGTGATCGTCCGCGAGACGCACCTGCCGGTGTCCTTCTCGTTACTGGCCCGGCCGGGCACCACGCTGGCCGACGTCCACCGGATCGCCACCCACCCGCACGCCGAGGCGCAGTGCCGTGGCTGGCTGGCCGCCCACCTGCCGCACGCGCTGGTGCTGCCTGCCTCGTCCACGGCCGCGGCGGCCGCTGCGGTGGCGGACCCCGACGCCGCGGTCGACGCCGCGATCGCGGCTCCCCTCGCCGGCGAGGTCTACGGGCTGGACCCGCTCGCCGACGGCGTGGGGGACAACCCGACCGCCGAGACCCGATTCGTCCTGGTCTCCCGCCCGGTGCCGCCGGAGCCGGCGACCGGCTCGGACAAGACCTCGCTGGTCCTCGTCATCGGGCAGGACCACCCGGGCGCGCTGCTCGAGATCCTCACCGAGTTCGCCGTCCGGGGCATCAACCTGACCCGGATCGAGTCCCGGCCCACCGGCGGGGGGATCGGCGACTACTTCTTCTCCGTGGACGCCGAGGGCCACATCGACGAGGCCCGGGTGGGCGAGGCGCTGATCGGGCTGCACCGCATCTGCGCCGACGTCCGCTACCTCGGGTCGTACCCACGGGCCGACGGCCGCCGACCGAGGCTGCGTCCCGGCGTGTCGGACGCCGAGTACGCCCAGGCGCAGGCCTGGTTGAGCCGGGTCCGCGACGGACGCGCCTGACCCTCCCGATCTCAAGGCTGTGGACGATCGCGCCGAACACCGAGGAGGGGCGCCAGAGGGTCTGCCGCCCGACCGACGGGGGGAGGGACGTGCGACGCCTGACCTTGACCACGACCTTCGCCCTGGTGAGCAGCATCGCCATGGCGGTGCTCGGCGTCGTGCTCGTCCTGCTCTCGCGTGAGCTGCTGCAGCAGCAGGCGCTCACCCAGGCCCGCCGGACGGCCGAGGCCTACGTCCGGGTCGGCGTCCAGCAGACCACCGGACCGCACATGTACGGGCCCGGCCTGATCCCGGCCGACGTGGCCCGCCAGATGAACGAGCTCTTCCGCAGCCGGGCCGACTCCGACCTCAGGGCCGTGCGGCTGTGGAGCGCCGACGGCACCCTCATCTTCGACAGCGCCTGCCCGCGCTGCCTGGACTCCGACAGCGTGCAGGTCGGCGGCATCCCCGACCAGCGCTTCGAGCAGGTGGTCGGCGCGGCGGGGGGCTCCCTGGCCGCGCGGGTGACCGAGGTCGGCAGCGAGGGGCAGACCGAGACCCGGGTCGACGTCTACGTGCCGGTCCGGTTCGAGGGCCAGGCCCGCTCGTCCGGCGTCGCCGAGGTCGTCCTCAGCTACGACGAGACCGCCGCGGCGGTCGCCCGCGGGGTGCGGACCCTCGTACCGGTCATCGCCGGCGGACTGCTCCTGCTGTGGCTGCTGCTCTTCCGCACGGTCCGGCGGGCTAGCCGCCGGGTGCGGCTGCAGGCGCACGAGAACGCCCGGCTGGCCTTCCTCGACCCGCTGACCGGCCTGCCCAACCGGCGGCTGCTCAACGACCGGCTCGAGCGCGCCTGCGCGATCGCCACCCGGACCAACCAGCACGTGGCCCTGCTGCTGCTCGACGTCGACCGATTCAAGGAGGTCAACGACACGCTGGGCCACCCGAGGGGTGACTCGCTGCTGCTGCAGGTCGCCGACCGGCTGCGAGGGACGGTGCGGGAGTCCGACACCGTGTCGCGGCTCGGCGGCGACGAGTTCGCGATCCTGCTGCCGGTCGTCGGCTCGGTCGAGGACGCCCAGACGTTCATGGCCCGGGTCGAGAACGTGTTCGCCGAGCCGTTCGACCTCGACGGCCTGGTCCTGCACGTCGAGGCCAGCGTCGGGCTGGCCCTGCTGCCGGACCACGCCGACGACGTCACCACGCTGATGGCGCGGGCGGACGTCGCCATGTACACGGCCAAGGCCGGCGGCCTGGGGTCGGCGACCTACTCGGCGTCCGGCGACGGCAACAGCACGAGCCGGCTGGTGCTGCTCGGGGACCTGCGCCGGGCTCTGGACACCGACCAGCTGCGGATGCACTACCAGCCGAAGATCGACCTGCGCACCGGCGAGGTGGTGGGCCTGGAGGCGCTGCTGCGCTGGTCGCACCCGGTGCACGGGATGGTCCCCCCCGGCCAGTTCATCCCGCTGGCCGAGCAGACCGGGCTGATGCACCCGATCACCGCGCGGGTGCTGGGCATGGTCTGCCGGCAGATGGCCACCTGGCGCGACCAGGGCATCGAGCTGGCGGTCGCGGTGAACCTGTCCGCGCGCAACCTGCTCGAGCCGTCGCTGGACGAGATGGTGGCGGCCCTGCTGCGCCAGCACCGGCTGCCGCGCGGGGTGCTGGAGCTGGAGATCACCGAGAGCGCGATCGTCGAGGACCCGGTGCGGGCCGCCCTCATGCTGGCCCGGCTGGGCGACCTCGGGGTTCCGGTCTCGCTGGACGACTTCGGGATCGGGAACACCTCGATCAGCCAGCTGCGGACGCTGCCGCTGACCACCATCAAGATCGACCGGTCGTTCGTCACGGATCTTGCGGTCGACGCGACCGGCAGCGTGCTGGTCAAGGCGATCGTGGACCTGGTGCACGAGTTCGGCATGCAGGCCGTCGCCGAGGGGGTCGAGGACAACGTGACCGCCCGGCGGCTGGCCGACATGGGCTGCGACGTCGGGCAGGGCTACCACTGGTCCCGCCCGGTCGCGCCGGAGGACGTCCCGACGATGCTCGACCGGCTCGCGGCGGCTCATGACGCCGCGCACCGGGCCGCGCACGCGCCGGTACCCTCATGAGGTGATCGACCTGCGGCTGGTGCGCGAGGACGCGGAGTCCGTGCGCGCGTCGCAGCTGGCCCGGGGTGAGAACGCCGCCGTCGTCGACGCCCTGGTCGCCGCCGACGAGCGTCGGCGGGAGGCCGGCGTCCGCTTCGACCGGCTGCGCGCGGAGCAGAAGGAGCTCGGCCGGGCGGTCGCCCACGCTCAGGGAGACGAGCGCGACGCCCTGCTCGACCGGGCCAGGTCGCTGGCCGAGGACGTCAAGGCCGCCGAGGTCGGTCGGGACGAGGCCGCCGAGGAGGCCGACCGGTGGCTGCGCGAGCTGTCGAACCTGGTCGAGCCGGACGCCCCGGTCGGCGGAGAGGACGACTACCGGGTGCTCGAGGTCGTGGGGACGCCGCGGGACTTCGCGGCCGAGGGCTTCGAGCCGCGCGACCACGTCGAGCTGGGTCGGCTGCTCGGCGCGATCGACGTCGAGCGCGGGGCCAAGGTCTCCGGATCGCGGTTCTACTACCTCACCGGGGTGGGGGCGCTGCTCGAGCTGGCGCTGGTGCAGATGGCGATGGACCAGGCGGTGGCCGCCGGCTTCGTGCCGATGATCCCGCCGGCCCTGGTGCGCCCGGCGGCCATGGAGGGCACCGGCTTCCTGGGGCAGGCGGCCGAGAACGTCTACCGGCTGGAGGCCGACGACCTGTATCTGGTGGGCACCGCCGAGGTGCCGCTGGCGGCCTACCACATGGACGAGATCCTCGACGCCGACCGGCTGCCGCTGCGCTACGCCGGCTTCTCCCCCTGCTTCCGGCGGGAGTCCGGCTCGCACGGCAAGGACACCCGGGGCATCTTCCGCGTGCACTGGTTCGACAAGGTGGAGATGTTCTCGTACTGCCCGCCCGAGGAGGCCCAGGCCGAGCACCGCCGGCTGCTGGCCTGGGAGCAGGAGTTCCTCGCCAAGCTCGAGGTCCCGTACCGGGTCATCGACGTCGCCACCGGCGACCTGGGCGCCTCCGCGGCCCGCAAGTTCGACTGCGAGGCCTGGGTCCCCACCCAGGGTCGCTACCGCGAGGTCACCTCGACGTCGAACTGCACGCAGTTCCAGGCCCGGCGGCTGTCCGTGCGGATGCGCACGCCCGACGGCGTCCAGCCGCTCGCCACGCTGAACGGCACGCTGTGCGCCGTCACGCGGACGATCGTCGCGCTGTTCGAGAACCACCAGCGGCCCGACGGTTCGGTCGCCGTGCCGGCGGCCCTGCGCCCCTACCTCGGCGGCCGCGAGCTCCTCGAGCCCCTCTGAGACCTGTCAGGGTGAGGACGGGCCATAGGCCGTCCTCACCCTGACAGGTCGTCGGGTGGTCGGTCGTCAGACCGCCGGCAGCGTGGCCAGACCGGCGGCGTACCGCTCCTCGCTGACGTCCACGTCGGTCATCCGCCCGTCCAGGTAGGCGTCGTAGGCCCCCATGTCGAAGTGGCCGTGCCCGCATAGTGCGGTGAGGATCACCGTCTCCTCACCGGACTCCTTGGCCTTCAGCGCCGCGCGCACCGTCTCGGCCAGCGCGTGCGTCGGCTCCGGCGCCGGCACGATGCCCTCGGTCCGGGCGAACTGGACGCCGGCCGCGAAGCACTCCCGCTGACCGATCGCCACCGCCTCCATCAGCCCCAGCTCGTAGATGTGGGAGATGAGCGGTGACATCCCGTGGTAGCGCAGGCCGCCGGCGTGGATGGGGTCCGGCACGAAGTCGTGGCCGAGGGTGTGCATCTTCATCAGCGGGGTCATCCCAGCCGTGTCCCCGAAGTCGTACGCGTACACCCCGTGGGTGAGCGACGGGCAGGACGCCGGCTCGACGGCCCGGATCACCGGGTCCATCCGCCCGGCCAGCTTCTCGCGCAGGAACGGGAACGACAGGCCGGCGAAGTTCGACCCGCCGCCGGTGCAGCCGACGATCAGGTCGGGGGTCTCGCCGACCTTCGCCAGCTGCAGCAGCGCCTCCTCGCCGATGATCGTCTGGTGCAGCAGCACGTGGTTGAGCACGCTGCCCAGCGCGTAGTTGACCTCCGGGTTCTGGGCGGCCACCTCCACCGCCTCGGAGATCGCGATGCCGAGGGACCCGGTGTGGTTCGGGTCCTTCTCCAGCTGCGCCCGTCCGGCCGCCGTCAGCGGCGAGGGGGAGCGGTGCACCGTGGCTCCGAACACCTCGATCATCATCCGGCGGTACGGCTTCTGGTCGTAGGACGCTCCGACCTGCCAGACCTCGCACTCCAGCCCGAACATGGAGCAGGCCAGGGCCAGCGCGGTGCCCCACTGGCCGGCGCCGGTCTCGGTCGTCAGCTTCTTGGCGCCGGCCTTGGCGTTGTAGTACGCCTGCGGGACGGCGGTGTTCGGCTTGTGCGACCCGGCCGGCGAGACGCCCTCGTACTTGTAGTAGATCCGGGCGGGCGTGCCCAGGGCCTCCTCCAGTCGCCGAGCCCGGAACAGCGGCGACGGCCGCCACAGCCGGTAGATGTCCTGGACCTCGTCCG
>DAIRVJ010000067.1:8321-11932 GCA_036802895.1 Candidatus Nanopelagicales bacterium | reverse complement strand
GGCCACACCGGCGGCGTACGGCAGGTCGACCGCGGCCGGGAGGAGCAGCAGAGCCAGCATGACGGCCGTCGCGGCCGAGGCGGCCTGGACGAGCAGGCCGGTGCGCAGGGCGCGCGCGACGAGCACGGCCGCCACGCCGAGCAGGAGGACGACCGGCACCGGCCACAGCGCCGTTTCGAACGAGCTCGCACCGGCCACCTCCGGCGGCGCGAGCAGGGCCCGGCTGCCCGCCCGGCCGTCGACCGTCCACGCCGCACCCGCCCAGGCGAGCGGGCCGGCGACCACGGCCCGCAGGTCCTCGCCGACCGCGAGCAGGGCGGGCACGCCCGTCAGTCCCCCGACGACAGCGGTCCCCACGCGGGCGGCCTCGGGCACCACCGTGGCACCCCAGCCGACGACGGCCGCGGCGAGGGTGAGGATCAGCGGTCCCCGCTCGCTCGGCACGGCGGCGAGCGCCGGCAGCACGCCGGCAGCGGTGACGGACGCCGCAGCCCCCGCCGCCAGCAGGTGCCGTGGCCACCGTCCGGTCGCTCGGCCGGCCAGCACGAGCGCGGCGGCGGCAACCGACGCGGCCAGCGTCAGCAGCAGGCTCGCCGCCACCCCTGGCCCGGTCGGCTCGTCGAACCACCAGTCCCGTACGACGGGGTCCAGCCCTCGAACCGTCGCGGTGCCTACCCCGAGGAGCCAGGCCAGCACCGAGCCGACCCGCACCAGCCGCTCGGCGGAGACGGCGCCCCGGCCGAGCCGCGGGACGGCGGCCGCCTCCCGCGACCGCCACCACAGCCGCACCGGACCGGCCAGCCCGGACTCGACGAGCAGCGTCGCCGCGGTGGCGTCTGCGGTGAGGACGTCGGCGGCGAAGGGCAGCGGCGCCAGCAGCGCCAGCAGCACCGCGCCGATCCGTCCAGCGCCGAGATCGAGCCGTCGTCCGACGACCCACGCCGCACCCGCGACCGCCGCCAGGGTGCCGCCCGCGAAGCCCCCGGCCGGCGTGCCGTCCAGGCCGAGCAGCCCGCTGAGCCGGAGCAGGGCGGCGTCGACCACCAGCAGGCCGATCCCCAGGACGGCGAGGGCCTCCGCCGTCGCCACCAGGTCGCGCCGCCGGGCCGCCCAGGCACCGCCGAGAGCGACGGCGGTCACCCCGACGAGCAGCACCGCGCGCCCGCCCGGGCCGAGCCGACCCCAGGCCACGACGGCGAAGATCACGGCGGCCACGACGAGCAGCAGCACGCCGAGCGCCAGCAGCACGCCCTGCGCCCGGATCGACCGGACCTCCGCAGGCGGCAACGCGGGGGCACCAGCGGCCGCGGCCGGAGGCGCTGGCCAGCCTGGCCGCTCCCTGCGCAGCCGGTCGATCAGCGCGGCCCGCTCGGTCAGCAGGGCGTCGGCCTGCGTCGACAGCTGCCAGACCCGCGCCGCCAGCGGCCCGTCGAGTCGAACCCCGCAGGCCGGGCAGCCCGTGCCGCCGACGGGCAGCGGCGCGGCGCAGACCGGGCAGCGCAGCGAGTCGGCCAGCCCGCCCCGGTCCGTCACACCGGCGTGACGCCGTGCCGGCGGCGGCTGAACGTCCGGTCCTTGCCGGCGGCGGCCGCCAGCCGGCGGACCAGCTCCGACCGCAGCTCGTGCGGCTGGACGATCGCGTCGACGACGAGCTCGCTGGCCAGCCGCACGACGTCGATGTCCGTCTCGTACTCGTCGCGCCGGGCGGCGACGAAGTCGGCCCGCTCGTCGTCGTCCTCGATGGCCGCGATCTTGTTCGCGTACACCGCGTTCACCGCAGCCTCGGCGCCCATGACCGCGATCTTGGCCGTGGGCAGGGCGATCGTGGCGTCCGGCTCGAACGCCGGACCGGCCATCGCGTACAGGCCGGCACCGTAGGCCTTGCGGACGACCACGCAGATCTTGGGCACGGTCGCCTCCGAGACCGCGCTGATCATCTTGGCGCCGTGCCGGATGATGCCCTGCTTCTCCACGGCCGTGCCCACCATGAACCCGGGGACGTCGGCCAGGAAGACCAGCGGGACGTTGAACGCGTCGCAGGTCTGGATGAACCGGGTCGCCTTGTCGGCGCTGTCGACGAACAGCACGCCGCCCTTGACGATCGAGTTGTTCGCCACGACGCCGACGACGGAGCCGTCGAGCCGGCCGAGCCCGACGACGAGCTCGCGCGCCCACAGCGCCTGGATCTCCAGGAAGGACCCCTCGTCGAGCAGCCCGGACACGTAGCGGCGCATGTCGAACGCCCGCCGCTCGCTCTCGGGCACCAGCGCGGCCAGGTCGACCTGCGGCGGAGGAACCGGCGCCGCGACCGGGGGCGCCCCCTGCCAGTTCGACGGCAGATAGGACAGGTACCGCCGGACCACACCGAGGGCCTCGTCCTCGTCGGCGCACAGGAAGTGGCCGACGCCGGACTCGGCGCAGTGCACGCGCGCCCCGCCCATCTCCTCCAGGGTGGTCTTCTCGCCGGTCACCATCTCGACCATCCGGTCCGACCCGAGGTACATCGACGCGTTGCCGTCGACCATCGCGACGACGTCGCAGAAGGCCGGGATGTACGCGCCGCCGGCCGCGGACGGGCCGAACAGCGCACACACCTGCGGGATCGAGCCGCTCGCTCGCACCTGGTTCCAGAAGATCCGGCCGGCCCCTCGGCGTCCGGGGAAGAGGTCGACCTGGTCGGTGATCCGGGCACCGGCGGAGTCGACCAGGTACAGCATCGGGACGCCGGTCGCGTACGCGCGCTCGATCGCCCGCACGATCTTCTCCACGGTGCGCGCCCCCCAGGAGCCCGCCTTGACCGTCGAGTCGTTCGCCATGAGCACCACCGGCCGTCCGTCGACCGTGGCCGCACCGGTGATCACGCCGTCGGCCGCGAGGTCCCCCGCCAGCACGTTGGCGAGTTGGCCGTCCTCGACAAAGGACCCCTCGTCGACCAGCCGGGCGATCCGCTCGCGGGCGAACAGCTTGCCCTTCGCGGCGTTCGCCTCGTGGTAGCGGGCGGCCCCGCCCCCCGCGACGGCGGCGCGCAGCTGCTCGACGGGCGGATGGTGATGCGGCACGCCCGGGAGCCTAGCCCGCGCCTCCCGTCGGACCGGTGGTGGTCAGTCGGCCAGCACCGACGCAGCCCCCGCGCGCAGCACGGCCGCCGCATCGCCGAGGAACGTCGACCGGTCGCAGAGCAGCTCGACCAGCCACTCGCCGGCCCCGGCGAGCACGACTCGCTCGCACCCGCGGACGGCGGCCAGCGGGAACTCGTCGTCGTCGTCGTCGACGACCAGCCCGCGGGCGTGCGCCTCGGACAACCGGTCCGCCGGCAGCGGGACGCTCACCGTGGCCAGCACCCCGGGGCGGCGGGCGTCGTGCAGGACCGGGACGGCGGCGCCCGCGTGCACGCGGCTGACCACGAACCCGGCCGCCCCCAGCGCGACGGTCAGCGTGTCGGCGAGCACGCCCAGCCGGTCCACGGGTGGGTGCTCCGCGCTGCCCGGTCCGGTCGCGACGGCGTCCAGGGCCAGGCTGAGCAGCGCCGCGTCGTCGGCGCGGCCGCGGAACACCCGGCGGTCCCAGCCGCCGGACGGGTCGGCGACCAGCGGCAGGTCCGAGCCGGCCCG
>DAIRVJ010000067.1:0-8221 GCA_036802895.1 Candidatus Nanopelagicales bacterium | reverse complement strand
GCCTCGTGGCCGAACGCGTCGTTGGCCGCCTTCAGCCGGTTCACGTCGGCCATCACCACGGACACCGGGGGGCCGCCGACGGCGTGCTGGGCCAGGGCGGCCTCCAGCCGCTCCTCCACCAGCCGGCGGTTGCCGAGCCCGGTCAGGACGTCCTCGTAGGCAAGCCGCTCGACCCGGGCCAGGTGCTCGACCTGGGCCAGCCCGGCGGCCATCATCCCGGCGAACGCCTGGGCGAAGGGCAAGTCGTCGCCGGTGAACGGCGGCCGGTCGGCGGCGCGGGTGCAGAACAGCTCCCCCCAGATGCGCCCCTCGTAGAGGATCGGCGCCGCGAGGGCCGACGTGGCTCCCAACACCTCCAGCAGGTGCGACTCGGCCTCGTCGGCGTCGGGCTGGCCGAGGGACAGGACCCACGGTTGGGCCTCCTCGACCATCGCCGCGAGCAGGGGGAAGTCGGCGATCCGGTACGTCTCGTCGACCGGGAACCTGGCCTCGCCGTCGGCGAGGACGCCGACGTTCACCAGCACGCGGGCGACCCCGCGCTCGCGCTCCAGCTCCGACACCGACACCGTGCGCGCGTCGAACGCGAACCGGGCCTCTTCGCCCGCGCGCTCGCTCAGCTCCGCCAGGGAGCGGGCGTTGACCATCGAGCGGGCCAGCCGGACCAGCCCAGCGAGGCGCTCGTCGGCATCCCGCGAGCTGGCGGTCGTCGTCGGCGCTGACCCGGTCATCGGTCGTCGGCGCCGACCATCGCGCAGGCCACGGCGGCCCGCAGGGCCGGCCCGAGGGCGTCGACGGGCGAACTGATCTCGTCGGTGAACACCTCGACCAGCCAGCCGTCGCCGACGGCGTCGCGGCCGCCGGCCATCACCACGCCGTCGTACCCGCCGGCGTCGAGCACGGCGAGCTCGCCCGGGTCGACGTGGCTGCCTCGGGCCGCGACGACGGTCGCCCCTCCGGCCACGGCGGCCGCGGTCACCGGGTACTGCCCGAGGTCGAACACCGCCCCGGGGGCGGACATCGGCGCGTCCTCGGGCCGCGCCCCCTGCGCGATCCGGAACACCGAGAAGGAGTGCGTGCACAGCAGCGGCGAGCCCGCGGCCACCCGCGACAGCCACCAGCCGGGCGAGTCGATGATCCGAGCGAAGGCATCGGCGACGACCTCCAGCCGCGCGGGGACGCTGGCGGAGGGGGACTGGTCGAGGGTGGCCAGGACGTCCTCGAGCAGTCGGGCCGGGTCCTCGTGCAGGTGGCCGCGCAGCAGCCGCCGGTCGCTGCCCGGCGGGCGAGTCAGCCACTGGTCGGCCCGGGAGATCGACGCCGCCGTCGGCACGCTGCGGCCGGCGACGACCGGGACCCGGGCCCGGCTGCGCTTGGCCCTGGCCTGGGCGGCGTCGGCGAGCCGGAACAGCCGGGCCGGGCTGTCCACCGGTCCGATCGCCGGACCGGTGCTGGCGACCCCGCAGGCGACGCCGTCGTGCAGGGAGTCACTGGCCCGACGGCAGACGTCCTCGGCGACCTGCACCGCACGAGCCTCGTCGTAGCCTTCGATGATCACGCAGAACTCGTCGCCTCCGGTGCGCCCGGTCAGGCTGCCGGGCAGGGCGCCGGCGGCGGCGGCCAGCAGGCCGGCGAAGTGCGCCAGCGTCCGGTCCCCCGCCTCGTGGCCGCGCTCGTCGTTGATCCGCTTGAGTCCGTTGACGTCGACCACGATCAGGCTGACCACGTCACCGGAGCGGCTGTGTCGGGCCAGCGCACGGTCCATCCGCTCGTCGATCGCCCGACGGTTGGCCAGCCCGGTCAGCGGGTCGGTGTAGGCGAGCTGGGCCACCCGCTCGAAGTGCCGGACCTGGGCGATGGCCGCACCCACCTGGCCGGCCACCGCGGTGGCGTAGTCCACGTCGTCGGGGGTCAGGCAGGGCCGGTCGACCGTCCGGGTCACGAACAGCTCGCCCCAGACGCGTCCCTCGAGCACGACCGGGACCCCGAGGCAGCAGTGCTTGTCCAGCGTGGCGAGCAGCCGGCTGCTGAACTCGTTGGCCTCGGCGTCGCTCGCCCCGAGGGTGACCAGGTACGGCACGCCGCGCTCGAAGAGGTCGGCGACCTGCGGGTAGTCGTCGATCCGGTAGACCTCGTCGAGCGGGGTGGGCAGCTCGTCCGGCCCGAGCTCGCCGTCGTTGAGCAGCACCCGCACCCGGGCCTGGTCGCGCTCCCAGACCGACAGCGACAGGGACGATGCGTCGAGCGCGGTGCGGCAGGCGGCGGCCACGACCCGGAGGAGGTCGTCCAGGCCGGCGGCGCCGGCCGACATCCGGGCGATCTCGGCGAGGGCGTGCAGACGGGCGGAGGCGCGCTCGGTGCCCGTCCGGTCACCGTCCGCGATCAGACCAGGGTGCCCGCTGCTGATCTCGATCACCTCCTCGCTGTCCCCCACTCGGCCTATTCCGTACTGCTTCGGCAGGTCCGTGGCCGATCTGGACCCCTCGAGCCCGCCTGTTCGCCGCTAGAGGGTCGGTCGCGGGGTCCGCGTGGTCCGCGGCCCGGCCCTCAGCACCTGGGACGGCAGGGTGCGCCCGACCATCCGCTCGGCCTCGGCGGCCACGTCGATCAGGGCCGCCAGGTCGACGCCGGTCGCCACACCCATGTCCTCGACCATGTGGACGAACTCCTCGGTGGCGATGTTCCCCGACGCTCCTGGAGCATAGGGGCATCCGCCCAGGCCGCCCACGGACGCGTCGAAGTCACGCACCCCCAGCTGCAGGGCGGCCAGCACGTTCGCCAGGCCGGTGCCCCGCGTGTCGTGGAAGTGCAGGTTGAGCGGCACGTCCGGGAACGCGGACCGGGTCTCCCCGACCAGCCGGGTCACCCGGGTCGGGGTGGCCATGCCGGTCGTGTCGCCGTAGGACAGCGAGTCGGCCCCGTGGGCGAGGGCTCGGGCGGCCACCCCCAGCACCTGCTCCGCGGGCAGGTCACCCTCGTAGGGGCAGCCCCACGCGGTCGAGACGATGACCTGAACGGTCGCCCCCCGCTGGTGGGCGAGGTCGACGAGCTGCGCGATCTCCCCCAGGGACTCGTCGACCGTGCGGTTGAGGTTCGCCCGGTTGTGCGTCTGCGAGGCCGAGACGACCACCTCGAGCTCGGCGAACCCGGCGTCCAGCGCCCGCTGGGCCCCCCTCAGGTTGGGCACCAGCGCCGAGTAGCGCACGCCCCGGGCGCGGGTGACTCCGGCCCAGACCGCGTCGGCGTCGGCCATCTGGGGGATCGCCCGTGGGTGCACGAAGGACACCGCCTCGATCCGCCCCACGCCGGTCGCGGAGAGCCGGTCGATGAGGGCGATCTTCGCGGCTGTGGGAACCGGCTGCTCGTTCTGCAGGCCGTCCCGCGGGCCGACCTCGCGCAGCGACACCGAGGCGGGGAGGTCGCTCACACCGGCAGGCTAGCCGCTGCTCAGGCCGACACCCGGCGCAGGGCGAACGGCTCGACCAGGCCGAGCCCCCGCAGTGGCCGCCGCCACAGCGCGGAGGTCTCGAACCCCGGGTGGTCGGCCAGTCGCTCGGCCGTCACCGCGTCGCACAGGACCGAGCCGGGTCGGGCCAGCGACGTGAGCCGGCTGGCCAGGTTGACCGTGGTGCCGAAGACGTCGCCCATCCGGCCGACGACGAGGCCGGTCGCCAGCCCGATGCGCAGCTCGGGGACCGCCTCGTCCCCGGCCAAGGTGTCGATGAGGGCGAGGGCCGCCTCGGCGCCGGCCTCCGCGGTGTCGCTGACGAACAGCACCTCGTCGCCCAGCGTCTTGACCAGGCGACCGCCGGCCCCGGCCACGATGTCGGCCGCCGCCTGCTCGAACCGCTCGACCAGCCCGGCCAGCTCGCGCTCGCCCAGCCGGCGGGCCAGCCGGGTGAAGCCCACGAGGTCGGCGAACCCGACGGTGAGGTGGGCCGCGTCGACGAGGGTGTCGTCCTCGTCGGCCACTCGCCCGACCACCTCGGCCAGCCTCCGGCGCCACGCGTAGACCAGCAGGAACTCCAGGTCGGGCAGCAACCGGGTGGCCGCCACCCGGGTGTCGTCCAGGGAGAGCTCGTCGCGACGCCCGGTGCCGCCGGAGAGCTGCTCGGCGACCAGGTCGACCTGCCACTCGGCGAGCCGGGCGCTGGTGTGCCCGAGCGCGCGGGCCAGGCCGACGGCGGTGTCCTCCTCGAGCGTGCCGTCGTCCATCAGCGCGACCATGCGCCGCAGCGCCTCCACGTCGGCGTCGGTGAACGCAGGGGCGTTGCCGGTGCCGGCGAACCCCAGGGCCCGCCAGAAGCGGCGGGCCCGGTCCAGCGGCACGCCGGCCGCAGCGGCGACCTCGACGCTGGTGTACCGCGGCTGCCCCCCGAGGAGCAGCGACTCGAGGTCCTCGACGCTGGTCTCGTCGCTCACTCGGAGCTGTCGAGCAGCCGTCTGCGGCGCAGCTGGTCGGCCTCGACCAGCTGATAGATCTCCCGCTGGACCTCCTCGACCCGGGGGATGTTGCGCACGACCAGGCTCCCGTCCTCGGCCGCCGACGAGATGTCGAGCGTCCCGCAGCGCAGCACCCGCTCGAGGACCGTGTAGGAGAACTGCACGTCGTTGACCTTGGCCAGCGGCATGTCCATGCCCTGCCGGGCCACGATCCCCGTGCGCGTGATGATCCGGCGGTCGGTGAACACGTACTGGGTGGTCAGCCAGCGCAGCAGCGGGCGGACGAACCAGCCGACGAGGACGACGACCGCCAGGGCGAGCACCGCCCAGCGCACCCAGCCCTGAACCCCCTCGCCGTCGAGCAGGGAGACCAGGAACGCCGCAGCGGCCACCGTCACCAGCAGCACCAGCGAGGGGATGACCATCGACCGCCAGTGCGGCCTCATCTGGAAGCGGATCTGCTCGCCTTCGGCCAGCAGTCGTGTGGGGTAGCCCATGCGGTCATCGTTCCACGCCGGCGACGCTCAGCGCAGGTGGACGACGTCCCCAGCGGCCAGGGCGACCTCGCGTCCGTCGGGGGTATGGACCACCAGCCGGCCCTCGGCGTCGAGGCCGGCTGCGGTGCCGACCAGCGGGCCGTCCGCCCGGTCGACGGTGACCCGGCTCCCGACGGTCGCGCAGCGCTGCAGGTAGGCGGCCCGTAGCCCGGAGCTCAGCGGGTCGCCCCCGACCGCGGTCCAGTCGCGCAGCCACTGCGCCAGACGGTCCAGCACGCGGCCGAGCAGCAGCGCCCGGTCGACCGGGCGGGCACCCGCCAGCAGCAGGGACGTGGCCGTCGGCACCGGTCGTTCCGGCGCTTCCAGCGTCACGTTCAGTCCCACACCCAGGACCACGGCGTCGGCCAGCCGCTCGGCGAGCAGCCCGCCCAGCTTGCCCTCACCGACCAGGAGGTCGTTCGGCCACTTCAGCCGGACGTCGACGCCGGTCGCACCCTGGACCGCCTCGGCGACCGCCAGTCCCGCGAGCAGGGGCAGCCAGCCCCACCGGGCCTGCTCCGGCTCCGGGCGCAGCAGCACCGAGAACGTCAGCGCCGACCCCGCGGGCGCCGTCCACCGTCGGTCCAGCCGGCCGCGTCCCGCCGTCTGCTCCTCGGCCACGACGACCAGCCCGCCCGGCTCCCCCGCGCGGGCGGCGTCGGCGACGTCGGCGTTCGTCGACCCGGTGACCGAGACCAGCCTGACCCGCCAGGGACCTGGCCCCTCCCCCATGGCCGCGCGCAGCCTCGCCGCGTCGAGCGGACGACGATCAGGCACCGCGTCGGTGGGGGTGGACACGTCGCTAAGGTAGCGAGGGGAGCGAGGGACGGAGACCCACCATGGCCGCTGAGGCACCGGAGCCGGAGGTCCCCGACCTCCACACCACCGCGGGCAGGCTCGCCCAGCTGGAGCACAAGCTGACCCAGTCGCGGCTGGCCGGCACCGCGAAGGCCATCGACGCCCAGCACGCCAAGGGCAAGATGACCGCCCGCGAGCGGGTCGACGCCTTCCTCGACCCGGGCTCGTTCGTCGAGACCGACGCCCTGTCCCGGCACCGCTCGCACGCGTTCGACATGGCCGAGCGTCGACCCTACGGCGACGGCGTCGTCACCGGGCACGGCACGGTCGACGGTCGACAGGTGTGCCTGTTCGCCCAGGACTTCACGGTGTTCGGCGGCAGCCTGGGCGAGGTGTTCGGCGAGAAGATCGTCAAGATCATGGACCTCGCCATGAAGCTGGGCTGCCCGGTCGTCGGGATCAACGACTCCGGCGGCGCCAGGATCCAGGAGGGGGTCGTCTCACTCGGTCTGTACGGCGAGATCTTCCGCCGCAACGTCTGGGCGTCGGGTGTGGTGCCCCAGCTGTCCCTGATCATGGGGCCGTGCGCCGGCGGGGCGGTGTACAGCCCGGCCATCACCGACTTCACGCTGATGGTCGACCAGACCTCGCACATGTTCATCACCGGCCCGGACGTCATCAAGACGGTCACCGGGGAGGAGGTCGCGTTCGAGGACCTGGGCGGCGCCCGGGCGCACAACTCCAAGTCGGGCGTCGCGCACTTCATGGCCACCGACGAGCAGGACTGCCTGGACCTGGCCCGGGCCCTGCTGTCCTACCTGCCGAGCAACAACCTCGAGGACCCGCCGGTGTTCGACCGGCCGGCGTCCCTCGACGCCACCGAGGCCGACCTGGCCCTACGCACCCTGATCCCCGACGCGGCGAACCACCCCTACGACATGCATGCCGTGATCGAGACGGTCGTCGACGACGGTGAGTTCCTCGAGGTGCAGGCCCTGTGGGCGCCCAACATCCTCTGCGGGTTCGGCCGCGTCGAGGGGGCGTCGGTCGGGGTCGTGGCGAACCAGCCCATGCAGTACGCCGGCACGCTCGACATCGACGCGTCCGAGAAGGCCGCGCGGTTCGTCCGTACCTGCGACGCGTTCAACATCCCGGTGCTGACCTTCGTCGACGTCCCCGGCTTCCTGCCGGGCACCGACCAGGAGTGGAACGGGATCATCCGCCGCGGCGCCAAGCTCATCTACGCCTACTCCGAGGCCACCGTGCCGCTGGTCACGGTGATCACCCGCAAGGCGTACGGCGGCGCCTACGACGTCATGGGCTCCAAGCACCTCGGGGCCGACGTGAACCTGGCCTGGCCCACCGCGCAGATCGCCGTCATGGGGGCCCAGGGCGCGGTCAGCATCCTCTACCGCAAGGAGCTCGCCGCCGCGGCCGACGTCGAGGCGGAGCGGGCCCGGCTGATCGCCGACTACGAGGACACCCTGCTCAACCCGTACACCGCGGCCGAGCGCGGGTACATCGACGCGGTGATCGACCCCGCGCAGACGCGGGCGCAGGTGGTGCGCGCCCTGCGCGCGCTGCGCAACAAGCGGCTCAACCGGCCGCCGCGCAAGCACGGGAACATCCCGCTGTGACCACGCCGGCCGAGCGGCCCGCGCTGCGGATCGTCCGGGGTGAGCCGACCCCCGAGGAGCTCGCCGCCCTGGTGGTCGTCCTCGCCGGCCGGTCGGCGGCGGCTGCGTCCGTGACGGGTGAGCCGCGCTCGCTGTGGCGCAGCCGGGGCCGCAACGTCCGACCCCCGCTGGCGCCCGGGCCGGGCGCCTGGCGGGCCTCCGCCCTGCCGCGCTGAGCATGCCCCCTCATCGGCTGGTGCTCGCCTCTGCGTCGCCGGCCCGGCTGCGCCTCCTGCAGGCGGCCGGCCTGGACCCCGACGTCGTGGTGAGCGGCGTCCGCGAGGACGACGTCGAGGGTCCGCCCGCCCACGTGGCGTTCGAGCTGGCCCGGCGCAAAGCCGCGGCGGTCGCCGACCGCGTCGGCCCGAACAGCCTGGTCGTCGGGTGCGACTCGGTGCTCGACCTCGACGGGGTCGCGCTGGGCAAGCCGGCTGACACCGCCGAGGCGCTCGCCCGCTGGCAGGACATGCGAGGGCGCACCGGCACGCTGGTGACCGGGCAGTGCGTCGTCGACACGAGCGCGCAGCGGTGGGCCGAAGGAGTGGCGACGACCGTCGTGCGGTTCGCCGCGGTCGACGACCGGGACCTACGGGACTACCTGGCCACCGGCGAGCCGCTCGCCGTCGCGGGGGCCTTCACGATCGACGGCCTCGGCGGCTGGTTCGTCGACGGGGTCGACGGCGACCCGGGCACCGTCGTCGGGCTGTCGCTGCCCCTGCTGCGGCGGCTGTTCGCCGAGCTCGGCGTCCGCGTCGGCGACCTGTGGGCGGC
>DAIRVJ010000066.1:8670-12117 GCA_036802895.1 Candidatus Nanopelagicales bacterium | reverse complement strand
GTGATCGCCGTCCCCCGACGGATCGCACCGGGGGACGACGCATTCCGTCGGAGAAGCGCGATCAAAAGGGCCTCCCGCCCCCGCCGTGATCGCCGTCCCCCGACGGATCGCACCGGGGGACGACGCATTCCGTCGGAGAACCGCGATCAACAGGGGGGTCAACGGGCGTACCGACGGCGGCACTGACGGCGGCACAAACGACGGTACGGACGGCGGCAGGTCCGCTGGGGCCTAGGCGACGGCCGTGTACACCGCGACCGCGAGGATCAGGACGCCGAACGCCCGGCGCAGCCCGACGGCCGGCACGTGGGGGGCAAGCAGCGCCCCGCCGACGGCGGCGACCGCCGCCGAGGCCGCCAGGATCACGGTCAGCCGGACGTCGACCGAGGCGTCGGCCCGCGCGAGCAGGCCGACCAGGCAGTTGACCACGATGACGACCAGCCCGGTGGCCGAGGCACGGTGGACCGGCAGTCGCAGCGCCAGCACCAGCGCCGGGACGACGACGAACCCGCCGCCGACGCCGAACAGCCCGGTCAGCAGGCCGACCGCCGACGCCACCGCGACGACCACGGGCCACCGGGCGGGCGACCCGACGGCGGCGGCCCCCGCGTCGGCACGCTCCGAGCCGCGCAGCATCGACACGCCGGCCACGACGAGCAGCACGACGAACCCGCCCAGCAGCAGCCGCTCCGGAACCGCCAGCGACACCCGTGACCCCACGATCGCCCCGACCGTGCCCAGCAGGCCGAAGCCCAGCCCGACCCGCCAGTCGACCCGGCCCGCGCGGGCGTGCTGGACCAGCCCGGCGGCCGCGCCCACCGCCACCACCAGCAGGGACATGGTCGTGGCGCGGTCCAGCGGCTGGTCGAGCAGGTAGACGAACAGCGGGACGGCGAGCACGCCGCCGCCGCCGCCGAGCAGACCGAGGACGACGCCCAGCGCCGCCCCGACGAGGACGACCTCGACCAGCCCGGCGCCCATCCGTCAGCGTTCGCTCATGCGCGCGGCGCGAACAGCTCGATCGGGTTGCCCGAGGGGTCCTCGATCAGCACCTGAGTGCCGCCCGGACCGGTGAGCGGCTCGTTGCGCCGCACGACGCCGGCGGCCGCCAGGGCGTCGACCGTCGAGGGCACGTCGGCGACCTCGAGGACGAGCCGGTTCCAGCCGCCCGGTTGCGGCCTCGCGCCGTCCGGCATCGGCTTCGCGGCGGAGCTGCCCGGTCCGGCCAGCCAGAGCTCCAGGTCGTCTCGGCGGACGATGGCCAGCGGTGGCCCCCACCGGTCCGCCAGCACGAAGCCGAGGTGCGCGGTGTAGAACGCGACGGCCGCGTCGACGTCGTCGACCAGGTAGCGCACGATGGCCATGGCCGGCCTCCGATCCGAGTCCGCGGGCGACGAGCGTCAGGCGTCAGGCGACGACGCCGGGCCGGCCCTGCCGGTCGACGACGGTGCCCCCGGCAGCCTGCCACGCGTGCATGCCGCCGGCGAGGTTGACCGCCTGGTAGCCGCCGTCGGCCAGCGCCTTGACCACGTGCGCGGATCGGTTGCCGGAGCGGCAGACGACGACGACCTGCTTGTCCTGGGGGATCCGCCGGGCCAGCTCGGCCAGCCGGGACATCGGCACGTGCACGGCCTGGGGCGCGTGGCCGGCGTTCCACTCGGCGGGCTCGCGGACGTCGAGCAGCACGGCACCGCCGTCCACGAGGGTGCGGGCCTCGGCCCCGTGGACGGAGGGAACCCGGAACCGGTCGAGGAGGCTCATGCGGTGACCGCCGCGCCGAAGCGGAGCATGTCGTCCGACCGTTCCTCGCTGACCACCCGCGCCCCGCGGACGGCGGCGTTGGCCCAGTCGTCGTCGACGTGCACGATCGGGACGCCCACGCGTTCCAGCAGCGAGCAGGCCGTGGCCGCCCGAAGCCCGCTGCCGCAGTAGACCCAGACTGTCGCGTCGCGGCCGGCGTGTGCGGCCCCCCGGCTCCAGGTGAGCACCTCCATCAGCGAGGTCGGGAGGTCGTGCAGCGGCACGTGCCTGGCCCCGACCACGTGCGAGTCGTGCCACTCGAGACGGCGCCGGGTGTCGAGCACGAGCAGGTCCGGGTCGCCGGCCATCGCCTGGGCCAGGCCGCCGAAGTCCACCTGCCGGAACGCGTTCACCTCCTGCGGGCTGACCGCCCAGTCCGAGGGGCTGCCGGATGCGAACGCAGCCGGACGGTCGATGCCGATGCGGACCAGCTCGCGCTGGAAGTCCTGCACCTGCTCGGGCGTCTCGCCGAGCAGGGTCACCGGGGTGCCCCAGGGGATCAGCCAGCCCAGGTAGGTCACGGCGTTGCCGAGGGCGTCGAACGACAGCGTCCCGCGCAGGTGTCCCTGGGCGAAGAGCTGCCGCGAGCGCAGGTCGACCACCCACTCGCCGGTGTCGATCCGGGCGCGCAGCTCGGCCGCGTCGGCTCGCTCGGGCAGCGCCAGGTCGACCGGGCCGGCACCGGCCGCGTTCGCCGGTCCCATGTGAACGTAGTAGGCCGGGTAGGCGTCCAGGCCGGCGACCAGCTCGTCGACGAACTCCTGCTCGTCCAGGGTGAGCGCCGGGTTGCCCAGGCGCTGCTGCCCGACGGTGGACTCCAGACCGACCGTCGCAGTGACGCTGCAGAAGCTGCCGAAGCCGTGGGTGGGGAACACGGCGGCGTCGTCGGCGACCTCCTCGGCCAGCCGGCGTACCGAGCGCCACTGGTCGTGCGCGAGGCCGAGGGTGTGCTCCGGGCCGATCAGGTCCGGCCGGCCCACGCTGCCGTAGAGCATCGAGCCCCCGGTGAACACGGCCTGGTCGGCGTCGTCGATCGCGACCGCGTACGACAGGTGCTGCGGGGTGTGGCCGGGGGTGTGCAGCGCCCGCCACTGCATCGCGCCGGAGGCGAAGCGGTCGCCGTCGCCCACCTGGGTCGCCGGGTAGGCCAGCGCGTACCCGGCCGGGACGACGTACTCGGCCCCGAGCTGCCGGGCGAGGACCAGGCCGCCGGACACGTAGTCGTTGTGCAGGTGCGTCTCGAGCACGTGGGTGACCCGCAGCCCGCCGGCGGTCAGCACGGCGAGCACCCGGTCGACGTCGCGCTGGGGGTCGACGACGACGGCCGAGCCGCCGTGGGCGACGACGTACGAGCGGTCGCCCAGGTTCGGTGTGTCGATGACCGTGACGTCGACCAGGCGGTCCGGCGGCTGAGGCATGGCCCGATGATACCCCCCAGGGTATCCATCCGGCCAGGTGACCTTGGCCTCTCTCGGCTCGGGAGTCGAGGCGGCAGCCTGGACGCATCCGGCGATCGGGAGGTGTCGTGATGCAGGCGAAGGAATGGAAGGTCGTGGTGTACCTCGACGAGGTGGACGACGACCACACCAGCGCCCGGGCGGTGCTGGAGACCCCGGCGGGACGCAGCCTGCAGGGCGAGGGCCGCGC
>DAIRVJ010000066.1:0-8570 GCA_036802895.1 Candidatus Nanopelagicales bacterium | reverse complement strand
CCCGGGCGGTGCTGGAGACCCCGGCGGGACGCAGCCTGCAGGGCGAGGGCCGCGCCCGGCGCAACCCGACCGACCGCCCGGTGCCCGAGATCGGTGACGAGCTGGCGGCCGCTCGCGCGCTGTCCGACCTCGCCCACCGGCTGCTCGACGCCTCCGCGGAGGACGTCAGCGCGATGGCCCAGGCGGGCAGCCGCTGACGGCCTGCTCAGGCCTTCCGGCGCCGGCGTCGCGCCGGGCGCAGCGCCCAGGTGACCCCGCCGACCGGCTGACCCTCGTAGTACTGCCGGATCGCCACGGTGTGCAGACCGTTGGCCAACCCCTTGCCCGGCAGTAGCACGAACTGGCAGGCGTGTGCGGCTGCGGCGTGCAGGCGCACGCCGCAGAACGCGTTGCTGCGCAGCCGAGGGACCTCGAGCAGCAGCTGCTCCTTCTCCCCAGGCCGCACCAGCTCGCGCCACTGGGCCGGGAGCCCGCCGACCGCGGCCGGTGGCAGCTCGAGCAGCAGCCGGGCGTCGTCCGGCAGGTGGACGACGATCTCGAGGTCGAAGCGCCGAGCCTCGTCCGGTGCACCGGTGAGCAGGAACGGCAGCGCCACCGGGTCGGCGGCCGGGTCCGGCAGCACGTCGACCACGTTGAAGTTCCGCCAGGTGACGTTGTTGTGGTTGCGGATCATGGCCAGGAACCCGGTCCAGTCCGTCGGGCCGGGCACGGGCGGCGCCGGGTCCTGCGGGTCGTCCAGCACGCCGACGAAGCAGTAGTGCCCCTTGCCGGGAATGGCGTTCTTCGGCCAGGGGATCTCGGACGTGACGACCAGGGTGTTCCCGGTCGGGACGGGGACCGGCGGCGCACTGCCGACCAGGGTCCACAGGTTGGGGGTGACCAGGGTCGCGACCGGGCTCCAGTAGACGGTGGCCCGGACCGCAGCGGCGCCGGACGCTCCCCGGTTGCGCATCCGTACGTAGATCGAGTTCGGCTGGCCGGCCTCGACCTGCTCCCCCAGCGTCGCGTCGTTCTCGGTGCCGCTGCCCTCGCCGAACGAGGCGGTCGGGTTCGCGACCGCCGACGGCCGGACGATGATGTCCGGGCTCATGCTGAGCGAGCCGGCGCTGGGGACGACCCCGGTGTCACCGACGGCGTCGCGCAGGTACACGTCGGGCACCAGCCCGAGCACGTTCTGCCCGATCTGGCGCAGGTTGGGCATCCGGCCGATGGCGCCGGTGATGAACGTGCTCTGCGGCGTCCCGTTGGCCGGCGCGGAGAGGATCGCGCGCATCTGGCCGGGGGAGAGCCGGGTGCCGGTGGCCCCGCGGTACAGGCTCTGGGTGAGCACCGCGGCGCCCACGATGATCGGTGAGGCGCTGCTCGTCCCGTTGAAGACGCCGGTGTACGACGCGTCGATGCCGGCCATCGGGGTGAGGTCGCCGTAGCCGCAGGTGGCGACGTTCTCGCCCCACCCGTAGCAGTCGACCCGGTTGCCGAAGTTGGAGAAGCCGGCCCGGTCGTGGGACGTGCCGCCCACGACCGGCGACCGTGCGGCGCCCACCATGATCGCCCCGGAGTCGCGGAAGTCCGGGTGCCCGCGGCGCAGCCGGAACCGGCCGGCGCCGTCCGTCCACGCGTCCAGGTCGTTGCTGCCGTTGCCGGCCGCCTCCACGACGATCACGCCGCGGGCGGTGGCCAGCCGGATCGCGTCGAAGTCGGCCACGTCGGTCTCGGTGGGCAGCAGCGCCGCCCCGCGCTGCACCTCCAGCAGCAGGACGTCGCCGGCGGCCATCGTCGGCAGCGCGGCGATCGCCGCATCCGCGACGTGCAGCGCGGTCGCCCCGTCCCAGTGCGACGTCGCACGCAGCGACGCCAGCGAGGGCGCGATGCCGACCACGCCCCGGGTGTTGTCGTCGGCGGCGATCTCGCCCATGACGGCGGTGCCGTGGTTGCCGACGTAGCCGCCGGTGCCGTCCCGGTTCACGTTGAAGATCAGCGTCGGGGCCTTGCCGGCGAGGTCCTCGTGGCCCAGCCGCCAGCCCTGCTCGAGGTCGACGACGCCGACCCCCTGCCCCTCTCCGTTGGCCTGCGTCCAGGCCCAGCGCGCGTCGATCCCGGTGGGGGCCGCGTCGAGGTAGCCCTGCTGGGCGTTGAACGGGTCGTCCCCGGCGTTCACCACCGGGTCGGAGACCACGTGCTCGGCGTAGGCGGTCTCGACGCCGGGCAGCCGGGCGAACCGGGCGGCCAGGTCCTCGACCGGCGCGGCGAGCCGGCGGACGTCGACCCGCCAGTAGCGGGTCAGGCTGTTGAGCGGGCGCCAGGGGCTGTCCTGCGCCTCCTCCTCCATGCGGGCCAGCTCCTCCGGCTCCACGCTGGTGATCAGCCGTCGGGTCTGCGGCTGCCCGAGCTCGTCCAGCAGCTCCCCGATCGCCTCCAGCTTCAGCTCCGCGGCCAGCTCGCGCAGGTCACGGCTGCGACCGTGGGGTGCTTCCCGCGACAGCCGGACGACGACGAAGCCGCTGAGCCCGTCGCCGAGCTCCCCACCGTCGACGTCCAGCGGGCGGCCGTGGTCGTCGCCGTGGTCGTCGCCGTGGTCGTCACCACAGGGGTTGAGGGCGTCCTGGCACATGAGGGGGCTCCTTCGACTGAGGGGGTCACCCGGGAGAGTCCGGTTTGGGGGCCTCTGATACCGCCTGGTGGCCCCCGCCGCCCCCGCGGACATGGGAGGCTGAGGCAGGGGACGACGACGGAGGGGCACGATGGCCGAGCACGCCGACAAGCCGGACGACGCCGAGGACGAGGTCAAGCGGAAGTTCCGCGAGGCCCTCGAGCGCAAGCAGCGGCGCACCTCCACCGCGGCCGGCGGCGGCGAGGGCTCGGAAGGGTCGAAGGTGCACGAGGCTCACGGCCCGGCCGCGCACCGGCGCGAGTTCCGCCGCAAGTCCGGGGGCTGACCTCAGGCCAGCGGCAGCAGCACGCTGAACCTGGCGCCCCGGCCGACCGCCGTGTCGAGCTCGACGCTCCCGCCGTGCGCCTCGACGATCGAGGCCACGATCGCCAGGCCCAGGCCGGTGCCGCCCTGGGCGCGGCCGCGGGCGTCGTCGGCGCGGTAGAACCGCTCGAACACCCTCGCCGCCGCCTCGGGCGCGAGCCCTGGTCCCCGGTCGCCGACCTCGAGCACCGCCGCCGCGGACTCCGGTCGGGTGCCCAGGCGAACGGTGACCGGCGTGCCCGCCGGGGTGTGGCGCAGCGCGTTGCTCACCAGGTTGCCCAGCACCTGCCGCAGCGCGGCCTCGTCGCCGCGGACGATCGGCGGCTCCTCGCCGGACTCGACGTGCAGCGACACCTCCCGGTCCGGCGCGGCGATCCGCGCGTCGTGGACGGCGTCCGAGGCCAGCACGAGCAGGTCGACCGGGGCTTCGGCGAGGGGCCGGTGCTGGTCCAACCGGGCGAGCATGAGCAGGTCGTCGACCAGCAGGCCCATCCGGGCAGCCTCCGACTCGATCCGGCCCATCGACCGGTCCAGGCCGTGGGGGTCGACCACCGCCCCCTGCCGGTACAGCTCGGCGAAGCCGCGGATCGTGGTGAGCGGGGTCCGCAGCTCGTGGCTGGCGTCGGCGACGAACCGGCGCATCCGTCGCTCGGACTCCACGGCCGCCGCCTCGGACTCGCCCTGGGCGCGGAACGACTCCTCGATCCGGTCGACCATGCCGTTGAACGAGCGGGCGAGGCTGCCGACCTCGGTCCTCGGGTCGGCCTCCGGCACCCGTCGCGAGAGGTCGCCCGCGGCGATCGCGCCGGCGGTGCGCTCCACCTGCTCCAGCGGCTGCAGGCTGCGCCGGACCAGCACCCGGGCGAGCAGCCCGAGGAGCACCAGGACGGCGAGGCCGACGGCCACCTGCACGCCGACCAGCCGGGCCACCGTGGCGTCGACCGACCGCAGGCTCTGCGCGACCGTCACGCTGCCGGTTCCGTCGCGCAGGGGGCTGGCCACCGCGCGCCAGCGGGTGCGTCCGTCGCTCGAGCCGGTAGTGAACGGCTGGGCGCCTTGGGCCCGCACCCGGTCCAGGGACCACTCAGGCAGCACCGGGGTGGCCGTCTCGTCGGCGAGGGGGTTGGCCACCACGGCGAGCGGCGTGCCGGTGGTGTCGGCGTAGCGGACGTAGAAGTCGGACGGCGGCGCCGGCCGGCCCTCGTCCCGCCCGGGCCCGGTGTCCGGCTGGACGATGCCCTCCCGGTGGTCGGCCGACGCGTTGGCGACCGAGCGCAGCTGCCCGTCCACCTGGTCGACGAGATACCCGCGCAGAGCGGCCACGGACGCCGCCCCGGCGCCGGTGAGCGCAACGACCAGGAGCGTGGCCAGGACGGCCACCAGCTTCGTCCGCAGGGGCAGCCGCGCGGTCACGGGCGTGGCTTGCGCAGCACGTAGCCGACGCCGCGGACGGTGTGCAGCAGCCGCGGCTCGGTGGTGTCCACCTTGCGGCGCAGGTGTGAGACGTAGGACTCGACGATGCTCGCGTCGCCGTCGAACTCGTAGTCCCACACGTGGTCGAGGATCTGGTGCTTGGACAGCACCCGGCCGGGGTTCTCCATCAGGTAGCGCAGCAGCTTGAACTCGGTGGGGGAGAGCTCGACCAGCCGCCCGGCCTTGGTGACCTCGTGCGCGTCCTCGTCCAGCGAGAGGTCGGCGAAGGCCAGCGGCGCGCCCTCGGCCACCGCCTGGGTGGCCCCCGAGCGGCGCAGCACGGCCCGGATCCGGGCCACCAGCTCGCCGAGGCTGAACGGCTTCGTGACGTAGTCGTCGCCGCCGACGGTCAGCCCGGTGATCGTGTCGTCGCGACCGTCCCGGGCGGTCAGGAACAGCACCGGGCAGCGGATGCCCTCCCCGCGCATCCGGCGGACCACCTCGAAGCCGTCGATCCCCGGCATCATCACGTCGAGGACGACGAGGTCCGGCGGCTCGGCCCGGGCCGCGCGCAGGGCCTGCGCGCCGTCGCCGGCCGCCGACACGGCGAACCCGGCGAAGCGCAGGCTCTCGGTCAGCAGCTCGACGATGCTCGGCTCGTCGTCGACGACGAGCAGGCGGGCCTCGGGCTCGGTCAGGGCTGTGGTCATGACCGTGACGATCCGCTGCCCCGCTGAGACCCTGCTGAACGATTCCTGTCCGCCGGCTGTGAGTCCGGCCGGGCCGCCCGGTTCCTGGGCTGGTCTCAGCCGGAGTCCAGGTGACGTCCAGGTCGGGGCTCGACGCTGCAGGCATGAGAGCGACACCGCAGGTCCCGGCCGTCGACGTGGTCGTGCCCGTGCACAACGAGTGCGCCGACCTGGAGCGCAGCGTCCGGCGCCTGCACGCCTACCTGACCGCGCAGCTCCCGGTGTCCTTCCGGGTCACGATCGCCGACAACGCCAGCGACGACGGCACCTGGGCGATCGCCGTCCGGCTGCGCGACTCGCTCCCCGGGGTGGCTGCGGTCCGGCTCGAGGAGAAGGGCAGGGGTCGGGCGCTGCGCCAGGTGTGGCTGGCCAGCGACGCCGAGGTGCTCGCCTACATGGACGTCGACCTGTCGACCGACCTGGCCGCCCTGCTGCCCCTGGTGGCGCCGCTGCTCAGCGGCCACAGCGACCTGGCCATCGGCACCCGGCTGGACCGCTCCGCCCGCGTGGTGCGCGGGCCGAAGCGCGAGATCATCTCCCGGGCCTACAACCTGCTCCTGCGGACGACGCTGGCCACCCGGTTCTCCGACGCCCAGTGCGGGTTCAAGGCGATCCGCGCCGACGTGGCCCGCGACCTGCTGCCGCTCGTCGAGGACTCCGGCTGGTTCTTCGACACCGAGCTGCTCGTGCTGGCCGAACGGGCCGGCCTGCGGATCCACGAGGTGCCGGTCGACTGGGTCGACGACCCCGACTCCCGGGTCGACATCGTGGCGACCGCGCTGGCCGACCTCAAGGGGATCGTGCGGGTTTCCCGGGCGCTGGCGGGCGGTCGTCTGCCGCTGGCCGCGCTGCGCTCCCCCCGCCAGGCCGAGGCGTCGACCGGTGCGCCGGCCGGCCTGGTCGGCCAGCTGCTGCGGTTCGGCGCGATCGGCGTGGCCAGCACCGCGGCCTACCTGGTCCTCTACCTGCTGCTGCGGATCGGGCTCACCGCCCAGTGGGCGAATGCCCTCGCCCTGCTCGCCACCGCGGTGGGCAACACCGCGGCCAACCGCCGGCTGACCTTCGGGGTGTCCGGTGCGCCAGGGCGCCTGCGGCACCAGGTGCAGGGCTTGGTCGTGTTCGGTGTCGGCCTCGCGCTGACCAGTGGCTCGCTGGTCGCCCTGGGCGCGCTGGCCCCAGGGGCTGCCCGCCCGGCCGAGGTGGCGGTGCTGGTCGCGGCGAACGTCGGCGCGACGCTGCTGCGCTTCCTGCTCTACCGGTCCTGGGTGTTCGGCCGCGGGGTCGGCCCCCCGGCCGTTCGTCCCGCCCCTGTGCCGTCCTTCGCGCTCGACCCCGCCGTCGTCCAACCCACCAGGAGCCCCCGATGACCACTGTGCTGACCGACGCTTTGCCGCCGATGGTGGCCACCGAGCCGGCCGCGCCCAGCCGGCGCGCGTCGTGGGAGCGCCCGGCGCTGCTCGGGCTGCTGGCCGCGACGGCGGTGCTCTACCTCTGGGACCTCGGCGCCTCGGGCTGGGCCAACTCCTACTACGCGGCGGCCGCGCAGGCGGGGGCGAGCTCGTGGAAGGCCTGGTTCTTCGGGTCGTTCGACTCGGCCAACCTGATCACGGTCGACAAGACCCCCGGCTCGCTCTGGGTCATGGGGCTGTCCGCCCGGCTGTTCGGGGTCAACGCGTGGAGCCTGCTGGTGCCCCAGGCACTGATGGGGGTGGCCACCGTCGGTGTCGTGCACGCTGCGGTCCGACGCTGGTTCGGGCCGGCTGCGGGGCTGCTCGCCGGCGCCACGGTCGCGCTGACCCCGGTCGCCACGCTGATGTTCCGGTTCGACAACCCGGACGCGCTGCTCGTGCTGCTGCTGACGCTGGGCGCGTACGCGATGGTCCGGGCGCTGGAGCACGCATCGACCCGATGGCTGGTGCTGGCCGGCGCGCTGGTGGGCTTCGGGTTCCTGGCCAAGATGCTCCAGGCGTTCCTGGTCGTGCCGGCGTTCGCGCTCGTCTACCTGGTGGCCGCACCGACCCCCCTGCGGCGGCGGCTGGGGCAGCTGCTGGCCGCCGGTGTCGCGCTCGTCGTCGCCGGCGGGTGGTGGGTGGCCGCGGTGGAGCTCTGGCCGGCCGCCAGCCGGCCCTACATCGGCGGTTCGCAGTCCAACAGCGTCCTGGAGCTGCTGTTCGGCTACAACGGCCTGGGCCGGCTGACCGGCGAGGAGGTCGGCAGCGTCACCGGTGCGGGCCCGGCTGGCGGCAACGCCGGCGGGATGTGGGGCGAGACCGGGCTGACCCGGCTGTTCGACGCGCAGTACGGCGGCCAGGCCTCGTGGCTGCTGCCCGCGGCGCTGCTGCTGCTCGTCGTCCTGCTCGCCGTCAGTGCTCGCGCGTCGCGCCTCGACCGGACCCGCGCGGCCGCCCTGCTGTGGGGCGGCTGGCTGCTGGTGACCGGCCTGGTCATCAGCTTGAGCCAAGGGATCATCCACACCTACTACACCGTGGCGCTCGCCCCGGCGATCGGTGCGCTGGTCGGGATCGGCAGCACCGTCGTGTGGCGTCGACGGGAGCAGGCGTGGGCCAGGGTGGCGCTCGCCTCGACCCTGCTGGCGGCGGTCGGCTGGGCCTGGGTGCTGCTCGGCCGGTCGGCCGACTGGCAACCGTGGCTGCGGCCGGCTGTGCTGGGCCCGGGCCTGGTCGTGGCGGCCGGGCTGCTGGTGTCGAACGTGCTGGGTCGCCGGGTGGCGGTCATGCTCGCCGGTGCGGCGGCCGTGGTCGCCCTCGCCGGGTCGGCGGCCTACTCGGTGCAGACCGCGTCGACCCCGCACACCGGCGCGCTGCCGTCCGCGGGGCCGGCGGTGGCCGGGGCCGGCTTCGGGCCGGGCCGTGGTGCCGGAGGCCCCGGCGGTGCCGGCGGCCCGGGCGGAACGCTCGGTGCAGTCCCCGGCGGAGCCCCGGGCGGGTTCGCTCCTCCTACCGGCCTCACCCCCCCGGCGGGGGTGACCACGGGCGGCGGCGGCGCCGGCGGCCTGCTCGACGCCTCGGCGCCGGACGCCGCGCTGACCGCGCTGCTCACCCAGGACGCGGACCGCTACACCTGGATCGCCGCCACCGTCGGGGCCAACTCGGCGGCCGGGTACCAGCTGGCGGCCGAGGCGCCCGTGATGGCGCTGGGCGGCTTCAACGGCAGCGACCCGTCGCCGACGCTGGAGCAGTTCCAGACCTACGTCGCCGCCGGCCGGGTGCACTGGTTCATCGGCGGCGGCATGGGTGGCAGCGGGTTCCCCGGAGGCGTCCAGAACGGTGGCAGCAGCGCCAGTCAGCAGATCGCCACCTGGGTCGCCGCGACGTTCCCGTCGCAGACCGTCGACGGGGTGACCGTCTACGACCTGACCGCCGGCCGGTGAACTCCCTTGTCGGATCGGTCGGCGGCGGGGCATGCTCGACCCG
>DAIRVJ010000065.1:0-12246 GCA_036802895.1 Candidatus Nanopelagicales bacterium | reverse complement strand
GCTCGACGGCCTGGGCGCGGTCGGCGACGCCATCGCGACGGTGCTCGGCATCCCGGTCCCGGGTGGGCCAGCGCTGCCCACCGTCGACCCGGCCCGGCTGCTCACCGACCCGATCGGGGCGGTCGCCGATCGCTGGCGGGCGCTGCTCGCCGGCCCGGCCGGGAACGTGCGCACCGTGCTCGAGGCGGCCCGCGACCTCGTCGCGGACACGGCCGCGCAGGCGCTGCCGGTGACCGGCACCGGCCAGCCGGACACCCCTTGGCGGGTGCCGTTGGTCGACGGTCTCGCGCTGACCGCCCGGCACGTCGACGGCGTGCTGTCGGTCGGGCTGGCGGCCGACCTGACCGAGGACGACCTGGCCGGGTCCGGCCTCGCCGCGGGGATCGCCGTCGAGGCGGTGCTGGTCGAGCTGGGGCTCGGGGCCGACGGCGCGCCACGGCACGCCGCGTTCCTGCCGGCAGCGCACGGCCTGCTGCGCTTCACCGCGACCGGCGGCGGGTCGCTCACCCTCGGCTCCGCGCCCACCGAGGTCAGCGCCGACGAGCTCGGGCTCGGGCTGGACTGGTCGGCTGGCACCGGCCTGGCCCTGCGCCCCATCGCCACCGGCGCCCGGCTGGCGCTCGGCGGCGGCAGCATCGACCTCCCGATCCCGGTCGTCGGCCCCGACGGCGCGCTCACCCTCGACGACGCCGGCTGGGCCGCCCTGGAGGCCCTCGTGGGGGCGGCGGCCGAGGCGGCCGCGCTGGCGGCCGGCACGACGTGGGTGGCCGACGCCGTGCGGCTGCTCGGCTGGAGCCCGCTCGGGGCGGGCGGCGGGCCGGGGTCGGCGCCGGCCGGGCCGCGGCTGTCGCTGGCGGACCTGGTCGCCGACCCGGCCGTCGCGCTGGCCGCCTATGTCAGCGCGCTGCTCGACGTCGGCTCCGGCTCGCTCACCGTCGCGCAGGTGCTGGACGGGCTGGCGCTGCTGCTGGGCCCGGCGACCGGCCGCTACGGGGGAGGCAGCCCGCGGGACCCGTGGCGGCTGCCGCTGCTCGGCAGCGTGCTCGACGCCGCCGCCGACGCGGTGCCCTCGCTGATCGCCGCGCTGGGCCCGGACGGCCCGGAGCCGCAGTCGTCGCTGCGCGGCTCGCCGCTGTACGGCTGGCAGCCCGGTGACCCGGCGCTGCCGACCGAGACCCTGGTGACCGCGCTGGTCGCGGAGTCGGCGGTCGACGACGTGCTGGCCGACCTGGTCGCCGGACGCGGCGACGTCGTGGCCGGCCTGGAGGAGCTGGTCGTCCGCTGGTCCGGCACCGACGGCCTGGTCGCCCTCCCCGACGGTGTGGTGCCGGCCGGGGTCACCGCTCACCGGCTCAGCGACGTCACTCACACGACGCCGCTGGACGGTCTGGACCTCGCCTCGGTCGTCGGGGCGGTGCCGGCGACGGTGGTCTTCGTCGCGGTCGACCCCACGGTCCTGCCGACCGGGGTGCCGGCCGACCACGCCGTCGACCTCACCGGCGAGGGTCTGCCGGCGGAGGCGTTCACGGTCACCCTGCCGGCCGACCCGACCGGCCGGTGGTCGGTCCGGCTCGGCACCCGCGCCCGGTGCCGCCCGAGCGGCGGCGGGGGCTCGGATCCCGACGGCGTCCTCGGCCAGGCCGGGCGGCTGGCCCGGGTGTTGCAGGCGGTCGCCGGGGCCGGGCCGGCCCTGGTCGTCGCCCACGGCGGGGCGGGTCACCCGGCGGTCCGGGCGGCGGCCGGGCTGGCCGGCCTTACCGTGCTGACCGTCGGCACGCCGTGGTCGACGGTGTCGGTCGACACCCTCGACCGGCTGCCCGGGGCGGAGGCGCTGCGGTTGCTGGCCGCGCTGCTGCCGCCGGTCGACGCCGACGAGCCGGACGACGAGGACCTGGCCGCCGCCCGGCAGGTGCTGACCACCTGGCAGGCGCTCGACGAGCTCGGCGACCCGCTGGCCGAGCTGCGCCCGCCGCTGACCCCCACCCCGACGGCCGGGGTGACCGTGCACGCCGCGGTCGGGTCGCTCGGCGAGGGTGCGGTGCGGCGGGCGGTGACCGCAGCCGTCGTCACCGGGCTGGTCCGCCGGGCGTGGCAGCGCGCGGACAGCCCCATCGGCTCGCCCGAGCTGACCCGCTGGGGGGTGCGCTGGCCGGTGCTCGCGCCCACCGTGCGGGCCGGGCTGTCCGTCGGGCTGACCGTCGACCTGGACCTCGCCGGTACCGCCGACCGCGACCCCGGGGATACCGGCCCGGCGGTGGTGATCCGCTTCGCCCTGGCCGGCTCCGCCGGTTGGCTGCTCGGCGGGCCCGACCCCGGCCGCGCCCCCGGGATCGCGCGACCGCTCGGCCTGCGCCGGCTGACCGCCCGCGTGGTCCTGCCGCTGGGCGGCGGCCCGGCCACCGCCCGGCTGGACCTGCACGACGCCGCTGCACTCGGCGTCCGGCGGGCCCGCTGGACCGTCGCGGCCGGTCCGGCGGCTCCCGCTGACGCCACCCCCGCGCTGCCCGAGGTGCGCGCACTGCTCGGCGGGGTGGTCGCCCGGCTCACCGCGGCGGCCACCGGCGAGCCGCTGCTGACCGGGCTGCTCGACGGGCTGCGGGCCACCGGCCTGGTCGGCGTGGACGGCGGGCTGGACGCCGTGACGCTGGACCGGCTGCTGCTGGACACCGCCGGCGTCGCCGCGACGATCCGCTCGGACCCCGCGCGCCGAGCCGCGCTGGCCGCGGCGCTGCGCGCGCTGGCCGGCGACCCCCGCGCCGCCGGCGTCGCCCTGGACTCCGCGGCCTGGACGCTCACCGCCGGGACGACGACGGTGGCCGCCACCGTCGACCTGGCCAGCCGGGCGGTGGCCGTCCAGGCCGACGGCACCGGCCTGGTCGGCTGGTCGGTGACCGGGACGCTGGCTGCCGGCACGCCCCGGCTGGCCCTGCGGCTCGGCCCGTCGCTGCCCGACCCGATGACCCCGGCCGCCGCCGACCCGTTGGCCACCCCCGCGGTCGCGCTGCACCTGACCGTCGAGCCGGTCGCCGCGCACCTGCGAGTCGCCCGGCCGGGCCGGGTCGACGACCTGCCGCTGTGGCCCGCCCCGGACGCCGCCGCGCTCGGCCGGGCGCTGGCCGACGTGGCCCCGGCCGCTCTCGCCCGGACCGTGCTCGACGTGCTGCGGCAGGCGCTGGCCGACGCCGCCCCCGTCGCCGGTGACGCGCTGGACGCCCTGCTCGACGCGCTCGGTCTGCTCGCCCCGGCGCGGCCGGTCGACCCGTCGGCGGATCCGACGGAGGCCCCGCCCCGGCCGCTTCGGCTGCCGGTCGGGCTGCTCGCCGACCCGGCCGCCTGGCTGGCCGCGCTGCCGGCCGCGCGCGGCCCGGCCGGTCTCGGTGCCGTCGTCCCGGGCCTGCTCGACGCGCTGCGCGGGCTGCTGGGCGCCGCCGGCGACCCCGGGCAGCTGACCGTCGTCGACGGCGTCACGGTCACCGCGTCCGCGGCCGGCGGCGTCCTGCGGCTGGGCGTCGACGTCGACGGCTCCGCGTTCGCCGGCGCGGCCGACCCGGACCGGCTGGTCCTCGGCGGACACGTCGGCCTGGCTGTGACCGGGTCCGGCGTGCGGCCGGACCTGTCGGTCACCGGCGGGGTCGACGGCGTCGGCGGTGTCCGGCTGGGCGTCGCCGCGGACTCCCTCGGTGCCGTCGGGGTGCGGCTCGCGCTGCAGCCGGACGGCGGGGTGGAGATCCCGCTGCTCCCGGCCGGCCCGGGGCTCGGCGGGGCGGTCGGGTCGGCCGCCGTCGCCGCCGGGGTGCGCGCCCTGCCGCACCTGCTCGACGCGATCGCCGCGAACGACCCGCCAGGGGTGACCGCGCCGACCACCCCCGAGCAGGTCGCCGGCCGGCTGGTCGCCCGGCTCGGCGACGCCTTGGACCTGCGCACCGGCGCCGGGCCGCGCGCGTTCAGCTCGACCGCGCTGGCCGCGTTCGGCACCGACCCGGCCGGCGCGCTGGCGGCCAGGGCGGCGGCCCTGGCGGTCGCCGGGCTGGAGCCGCTGCTGCAGGCCGTCGGCCCGCTGCTCGGTGCCCCCGCCACCCGCGCGGTCACGGCCGCGGGTGGCGCGCTGGTGGTCACCGTTGGCCCGGTCGAGGTGCGCTGGACACCGGGCACCGCCCGGGTGGGTGCGACGGTCACCGCCACCGGGCTGCCAGGGGTGAAGTCGCTCACCGCGGCCGTGGACGTCGACGCGACCGGGCTGGTGTCCCTGGACGTCGCGCTGGGCCCGGCCGAGCTGGACGCCGACGTCGTCGTGCTGCGCCCGTTCGCCCGGGTGCGGGCGGGCAGCGCGCCGCTCGGCGGCCGGGCGGTGGAGGTCGGCCTCGGGGTCGGGACCGACCGGCTCCTGGTGGCCCGGTGGAGCCTGGACCCGGCGGCGTTCGCCCTGGTCGCCCGGGTCGGCGGGTCGAGCCCGACCGAGTCGACGGCGCCCGAGCAGGTGGCGCTGGCGGTGGTGGCGGCCGTCCTGGACCTGGCCGGTGCCTTCGTGCTCGCCGTTCCCGAGGTGAGCACCGCGCTCGACCAGCCGCTGCTCGGCGTCACGGGCCGTGGGCTGCTCACCGGCGTGCTGCTCGACGACGCCGACCCCTCTCGGCTGGACCCCGACCTGCTCGACCCCGACCGGCTGCTCGCCCGGGTCGGGCAGCTGCTGGACAACCTGGCTGCCGCGCCCGGCGCGGTCGTGACGATCGACGACGCGCTGACCCTGGGCCCACGCACCACCGACCTCGGCGGCGGCCGGATCGCCTACGGGCTCACCCTCGGCCTGGCCAAGCCGTTCCCGCTCGGCGGCTCCGACGTCACCGTCACGATGGAGCAGCAGTCCGCGTGGATCCGCGACCCGTCCGGTCCGGTGGCCGGCGGCCTCGGGCTGGACCTGCTGGTCGTCGACGGCGGCGGCGGGGTGGAGTTCCAGCCGGGGCTGACCGTCGGCGGGATCGGCCTGCGGTTCGCCAAGACGTCCGGGCCGCTGCTCGACGCCGGGGTGACCATCGAGGACGTCGCGTTCCACGTGTACGCCGACATCGAGGTGTCCGGCGCGGGCGACGTCGCGCTGTCCGGCGGGGCCCGGCTCGAGCTGGGCGGGCTCAGCGTCGGCCTCGGCGGCGCCAGCGGCGGGGACAACCCGGTGGCCAGCGGCATGCTCTCCTCCGGCGGCGCGCAGGAGTCCCCGAAGCCGCGGTTCTCCCCGGCGCTGGCGGTGCAGAAGCACGGCTCGGACGACGTCCTGGTCACGCTGAGCGCCGGCGACGGCGTCGGCCCGTGGTGGGTCGTCGTCCAGAAGGGCTTCGGCCCGATCTACGTCGAGCAGGTCGGCTTCGCGGTCACCATGGCGCAGGACCAGCTGGGCAGCGTCGGCCTGCTCGTCGACGGCCGGGTCAGCCTGCTCGGGCTGACCGCCAGCGTCGACGACCTGTCGATCACCTACCTGGTGTCGGCCGGGTCCCCGCTGTCCGCCGAGGCCTGGGCCGTCGACCTGGCCGGCCTCGCGGTCAGCGCCGACATCGCCGGGCTCGCGCTGGCCGGGGGGCTGCGGAAGTTCCCCAGCGCGGCCGGCGGCACCGAGTACCTGGGCATGCTGATGGCCCGGCTGGCCGTGTACGGGATCTCCGTCTACGGCGGCTTCGGCGTCGTCGGGCCCCCGGACGACCAGTTCACCTCGCTGTTCCTGTTCGGGGCGGTCAACGGTCCGATCGGCGGGCCGCCGGCGTTCTTCGTCACCGGCATCGGCGGCGGCTTCGGGATCAACCGTGGCCTCACCTACCCGAGCGACCTGTCGCAGTTCGGTACCTACCCGTTCATCAAGGCGCTCGACCCGGCCGCCCGGCCCGGCGACCCGATGGCCGAGCTGGAGGCGGCCCGCACGTTCTTCCCGGCCGAGCGCGGGTCGTTCTGGTTCGCCGCGGGGCTGTCCTTCACCTCCTTCGCGCTGGTCGACGGCGTCGCGGTCATCGCCGTCCAGATCGGCGACGGCTTCGAGCTGGCGCTGCTCGGCCTGGCCCGGATGGCGCTGCCCCGACCCGAGGTCGCGCTGGTCTCGGTCGAGCTCGGGCTGCTCGCCCGGGTGTCGACGAAGGAGGGCGTGGTCCTCGTCCAGGCCCAGCTCACCGACAACTCGTGGCTGCTGTTCCCGTCGATCCGGCTGACCGGCGGGTTCGCGTTCGCCTCGTGGTTCGGCGGGCCGAACAAGGGCCAGTTCGTGCTCACCCTCGGCGGCTACCACCCGGACTTCCACCGCGACGGCTACCCGGTGGTGCCCCGGCTGGGCATCGCCGTGGACCTGTACGGGTTCCTGAGCATCGTCGGGACGTCGTACTTCGCGCTGACGTCCGAGGCCATCATGGCCGGGTCGCGGATCGAGGCCAGCGCCCGGTTCGGCCCGGCGTGGGCGCACCTGGTCGTCGGCGCCGACGGCATCGTCTACTTCGACCCGTTCTGGTTCGACGTCGCGGTGTACGCCTCGATCAGCGCGGGTGTCACGATCGACGTCTGGATCGGCGAGATCACGATCTCGGTCTCGCTGAGCGCCCGGGTGCAGCTCACCGGCCCGCCGTTCCACGGCAAGGCGACGTTCTCGGTCGGGCCGGTCGACCTGGAGGTCGAGTTCGGCGACACGGCGTCGGAGCCCAAGGCCATCGACTGGCCGACGTTCGTCGGCAAGTACCTGGAGGCGGCCGGGCCGCAGAGCGCGCACGTGCTGGCCGCCATTCCCGGCAAGGGCGCGGTCCCGCCCTCGGGCAGCGCCACCACCGGCGGGGCGAAGAGCCCGGACGGCAGCGACGCCCAGCCGTTCCGCGTCGTCCCGGAGTTCGAGCTCACCGTCACCAGCACCGCGCCGGTGCGCGAGCTGGTCATCGGCGGGGGGCACACCGACCTGCCCACCGTGCCGGAGGTGTCCGCCGCGCCGATGCGGGCGGCGGCCCGGCCGACCGTCACGCTCACCTTCGTCGGCCCGGCCCACGACACCCCGATCGACCGGGCGGACAAGCTGGCCGCCGAGGCGCAGAAGGGCGGCGCGTTCGCGATCGGGACGTGGGGGCCGGCGCAGGACCTCGACGACAAGACGGTCCCCAGCGGCGACGTGCTGGCCGCGGTCGACCGGGTCGTGCTGCGCACCGTCGTGGTGATCGGCGAGGGCACCGGGCCGATCGAGTACCGCCAGGTCGAGGTCGACCCCTACCACCGCCGGCGCCCGCTGCCGTTCGTCACCGAGGGCGCCGCCGCCCGGCGCCAGGCCCTGGGTCGCGGCGCGCGCAGGCTGGCCGAGACGGTGCCCGCCCTCGACGGCCGCACCACCCTCGATGTCGCCGCGACGCTGCTCACCGAGCGCGCCCAGCGCAGCCCCGCCGACGTCGCCGCCTGGGTGGGCGCCCGCACCGCCCCGCCGCTGCTCGGCTCCCTCGGCGAGGGGCTGGGCAGGGCCGCGGTCGCCGTGACGGTCGAGCAGGTGGCCCCCGAGCCCGCCCCGCCGCCCGCCGCGCTGCGGCTGCCCCTGGTGGCGGCGGTGCTGGCCGCACCGGTCGTCGACACGGTCGCGCGCCGCCTGCCGGTCGACCGGGACGGGCGGGCCCGCCGCGACGCCGGTGCGGCCGCCTTCGGTCGCACCACGGTGAGCCCGAAGCTGCTCGAGCAGGCCGGCCGGGTCGTGCGGACCGGTCCGCCGCGGCTGGCCGACGTCGACGCGCGGATGTCCGCCGCCGTGCCGGCCCGGTTGATCCGGGTCGCGCCGCCGTCGGTCGACGCCGGCGGGGCGGTGCTCGCCGCCCGGGCCGTGCCGCCGACCCGCTCCGGCCGCTCCGGTGTCGAGACCGTGGGCGGGCGGGCTGCCCCACCGGCGGCGGCGCAGCGGCTGGGCACCCTGACCGGGCAGCTGCACGGCGAGCAGGGCGACGGCCTGCGGGTCGCGGCCGGCGAGGTGCACGTGCTGTCCCTGCCGGACGCCGACCGCGACGTCGACCCGCAGCGGCGGCCGGTCCTGGTCGTCCGCTCCGGGCTGGTCCGCGCCGTCGTCGTCGGGCCGGGCGGTGCGGTGCTGGCCGACCGGCCGCTGCGGCCGGACGACGCGCTCGTCGTGCCTGCGGGCGCGAAGCGGGTCGCGCTGGTCGGCCTCGGCGACGGGTCGTCGGCTGACGCCGTCGGGGACGAGGGGATCGACGTGTCCGGGTGGGAGACCGCGGTCCCCATGCCGTACCTGGGCGGGGAGGTGCTGCTCGGCCGGGCCGTCGTGGTGCGCTCGTCGGGCCGGGTCCCGTCGCGGACGTTCGCCCAGGTGCGGACCGGCTGGGTGTCCGCGGACGTGCTGGTCGGCGGCACGTCCGCCGTGGTCACCGAGTTCGCCGGGCCGGTCGACGTCGTCGCCGTCGCCATGGAGGGCGGGGCGGGCGACGACCTGGCGCTCGGCATCGAGGGGGCGCAGCGCCCGGTCGGCGCCGACGGCCGCCCGGTGCCGCCGATCCTGGTCGCCGACGGCCCGCGGGCGGTCGCGGTGTTCGCGGTCCGGCCGACGGATGGCGCCCGGGTCGTCGTCACCGTGACCACCGGCGCCGACCGCCGGCTGGTCGGCGTGGCCGGCGCGCGCGGGGTCACCGCCGAGCAGCTGGCGACGGCGACCGCCGACCGCGGGTTCGCCGCCGTGGTGCCCGACCCGGTGCCGGTCGGTGCCGGCTCGGCTGTCGTCGTCTGGAAGGGGCCCTGATGGCCGACACCGTGGACCCCGGCTTCTTCCGCCTGGTGCCCTTCGTGGAGCCACCGGTGCCGGCCGGCTCCTACCTGCTGACCGGCGAGGTGTCCCAGATGCCGGGCGAGGTGGAGCCGCTGCGCTCCCGGGTCTACGTCGAGTCCCCCCGCTACGCCCTGCCGCCGGACCAAATCCTGGGGACGTTCCCGCCGGCCGGCGCCCGCGGCTCGTTCACGTCACGGCTGCCGCAGATCGTCATCCGGCGGCGCACCCTGCCCTGGGAGCGGTCCGACGACCTCGACGGCAGCGTGACGACGACGCCGACCCCGTGGCTCGCGCTGGTGCTCATCGCCGAGGGCGAGGGGCAGCTGCTCACCGACGTCCCGGTGGCCGACTGCGTCACGCCCGGCGTCGACCTCGGCGACGACGCCGACGTGCCCAAGGGCACCTGCCTGGAGGTGCCCACCGAGGTGGTCGAGCGGGTGTTCCCGACGCTGGAGGACCTGCACCTGCTCTGCCACGTCCGGCAGGTCGACCTCACCGACACCGAGCTGGCGATGGGCGACGACGACGGCTGGCTGGCGGTCGTCATGGGCAACCGGCTGCCTCAGCCGGGGGTCCGCTACCTGGCCTGCCTGGTGAACCTCGAGGGTCAGCACGACGTGCTGCCGGTGATCCCGGACCACGAGCTGCTGTTCAGCTACCTCTCGGTCGAGCGGGTCATGGACATCCGGCCGCAGTACGCCACGGCCAGCGTGCCGTTGGACTCGGTGCTGATGGGCCTGCCGCTGTCGCTCACCGCCACCAAGGAGGGCCCGGCCGAGCGCGGGCCGGCGGACCGTGGGTCCTTCGCGCTCGCCTCCGGCCTGGTGTCCGGCGCGTCCGGGGCCGCCGCCGACACCGGCTCGGCCTGGGCCGCCCAGTCCGCGGCGCCGTTCGTGCAGGTCGCCGCCGACTCGGGGCTGTCTGGCAAGCTCGCCCTGGCCGACGGGTTCTCGATCGGGGCGTACCTCAACCTGAGCAAGCGGTTCCCCGTGCTCGCGTACTGGTCGTTCACCTGCGAGGAGCGCGGCGACTTCCAGTACCTGGCCACCCAGGTGCACGTGCGGATGCTCGGCCACGTCGTGACCGGCGCCGAGACCCCGGACGGCGACCCGATCGGACCGGAGATCCCGGTCGCCCCGGGCAACACGGCCCAGCCGGGGGTCACCCGGGAGCTGCCGCTGGTCACCGAGACCGGGCACGTCAGCCTCGACCACGTGAGCCGGCAGGGCGAGGCCGCGGCGGCCTGGTTCCGCGGCCCGCTCGCGCCGGCCGCCGTCCCCCGGTCCACCGCCCCTGTGCCGCCGGACGCCCAGCCGGGCGACCCGCCGCCGCCCCCGCCGCTGGCCCACCACGCCGACCAGCTGCGCCGGGTCGTCCCCGACGGGCAGGAGGACCTCGGCTACTCCGCCGCGTTCGAGATGGGCCGGCTGCTCGCGCTCTCCCAGCCCGGCGTCGTGGCCGGCCTGGGCCGCTGGCGGCAGGAGGCGTTCGGCGCCGCCCGGGTGCAGGCCGTGTTCGACGGCGCCACGGCCGCGCTGCCCGGCGACGTCCGGGCCGCGCTGGACGTCCCCGACCCGCTGGCCGCGTCCCTCGCCGACGGGCTGCGCACCCGAACCGTCGCGGCCCGCGCCGCACGCGCCCTGGTCGGCGCGCTCGGCGACGACCCGGAGGCCGCCATGGGCGCGGCCCGCCCGCTGGCCGACCCGGGCGTGGCCGCCGACCACCTGGCCCGGATCCTGCGCAAGGGCGACGCGGCCGTTTTCGCCGGGCTCGCCGTGCCCGACGTCGCGACCGACGCGGACCCGCTGGTCGTGCTCGACGCGGTGGCCGAGGCGCCCGTACGGGTGGCCGAGGCCGACGCGGCGGTCGAGGCGACGGTGCTGCGCGCCGCGCTGGAGGACGCCGCCGGGGCGCTCGCTGCCGGCGCGCTGAAGCGGGACGCGGACGGGCCCCGCCCGCGCGGCAGGGGCGGGCGCCCGCCGGCCGACGCGCTGGACCGGTTGCTGGCCGAGCGGGCCGGGGAGGCGAAGCGATGACCGTGGTGCGTGCCGAGACCCTGGTCGCCCAGCTGATGACCGAGGCCGTTTTCCAGATCGCCAGTCAGCTCGTCACGGTGGTGAACGACGACCTGCCGGACCCGGGCCCGCGGGCCGTCCCCCGCGACCTACGGCTGTGGCTGGCCCGGCTGCGGCTGCTCTCGGGGGTGCCGTTCGGCCACCTGGTCGCCGACTCCGCGCTGCTGCCCCCGGAGTCGATCCGGTTCTTCTACGTCGACCGCGACTGGACCGACGCGCTGGTGCAGGGCGCGCTGTCGGTGGGCACGGTCACCACCGCGGACCGGGCCGCGCTCACCCGGCTGTACGGCGTCGTCCGCGACGAGGTCGACGAGGCCGAGCGGCTGGTGCGGCTGCCCGGCGTGGAAGCCGGCGCTGCCGTCCCGGTCGGCCCGGCCGGCACGCTGACCGGGTTCCTGCTCCGCTCGCGGATGGTGTCCGGCTGGCCCGGCCTGCACGTGCGCGGGTACGGCGTCGACAACCTGTCGCTGGCGGTCCCGATCCCCGACGACCAGGTGGGGGAGGAGCACGACCTGCCGCTGCGCCGGCTCGGCCTGCTGCGGCTGGAGCGGCTGGCCCCGGCCGTGCTGCTCGCGCTGTTCGACGGCGTTCCGTCGGTCGTCCACGTCGAGGAGCCGCGCGCCGGCATCCAGTTCGGCGTGGAGGAGCAGGGCATGCGGCTGCGCGGGACCGCCCGGCTCACCCTCGACCAGATCCGGCCGATCGACGTCCCCGCGGGGACCCGGCTCAACGACCCGCTGTCGCGCACCCTGCTGCGCACCACGGCGGCCACCCACGGCGAGGACGCCTTCGTCGACGTCCCGGTCGAGTCCACCGGTGCGACGATCGCCTGGGTCGGCGCCGGCACCGGCCTGCAGCTCGTCGACCCGGTGCCCCACGTGGTGTCCGCCGCGGTCACCGCGATGAGCCCGGTAGGCGACATCGAGGCCCAGGTGTTCCTGCGGGACAAGGACGACGGCGTGCGGCTGGAGCCCCCGGTCCCGGTCGACGTGCCGTTCCGCGCGAACGCGCCGGGCGTGCTGCACCTGCAGGCCCTGGCCCGCCGGATGATCGACGCCGACCCCTCCCTCGGCCCGAACCTGGACGCCGCGGAGTTCGCCCTGCAGATGCTGCAGTTCCCCTTCCGCGCGGTGTTCGGCGACCGCACCCTCGCCGGGCAGCAGCCGGTGCCCGCCGACGCGCTCTTCCGGCCGAAGGTCGACCTGGCCATGCTGCTCACCCGGTTCGAGGGGACGTCGTGATGGCCTACGACCCGGAGCTGGTCCTCAAGGCGCAGACGACGCTGCGGTACAGCGCGCTGGCCCGCACAGACACCGACGTTCCCACCCTGCGCACCTGGGACCCGGACCTGCTGCGCGAGTCGCGGGTGCTCGTGCCGGTCGACGTCCAGGCCCTGGTCGTGCCGCCCGG
>DAIRVJ010000064.1:0-12257 GCA_036802895.1 Candidatus Nanopelagicales bacterium | reverse complement strand
CGGGGCCGTAGAGCGCCCCCAGGGCGTTGCCGATGAAGTCCGCGTAGGTCACCGTGAAGGAGCCGAAGGGGTCCTCGATGACTGCGGGCTTGGCCTGTAGCCGCTTGGCGAGGACGTCGAACCGCCGCACCGGGTCGCCGGCCGCGAACGAGCAGCGCGACCGGCCGACCCGGTCGCAGCGGACCAGGATCTCCTGCAGCGCCTGGTAGGCGCCGTCGGCCGACCGCAACCGGTCGGTCTGCGGGCGCCACTTCGTCGCCTCCGAGCCCGTCCAGGCCAGCGGGTCCAGCACCCCGTCGATCACCACCGCGCGCACCCGGTCCGGGAACAGGTTGGCGTAGAGCTGGCCGAGGTAGCTGCCGTACGACCAGCCCAGGTAGGTCAGCTGCGAGTCGCCGACCGCGCGGCGCAGGACGTCCATGTCACGCGCCACCTCGGCCGTCGACATCGAGCCGGCGAGCGGCTGCCCCGTCGTCGAGCAGGCGCGGCCGAACCCACGGGCCGAACGCACCGCGGCCGCCTCTTCCCGGTCGGTGAAGGGGAAGGCGATCTGCAGCCCGGCCAGGACGTCGGCCTGCTGACCGAGGTCACGGAAGCAGCGCACGTTGTCGCTGAAGTTCGTCCCCCTGGGGTCGAACCCCACGATGTCGAACCGGTCGAGCACGTCCTGGCTGAAGAAGTAGGGCGCGAAGTACGCGATCTGCGTGCCCGAGCCGCCGGGACCACCAGGGTTGAGGAAGAGGGTGCCGATCCGCCGGGCCGGCTTGGCCGCCTTCACTCGCAGGACGGCGACCTCCGTCGTGGGACCCGTCGGGTCGTCATAGTCCAGGGGAAGGTCGACGGTGGCGCACTCCGCGTAGTCGAAGCACCGGTACCAGCCCAGCCGAGGGGTGGGCACCCGGTCGACGCGCGCGGCCTCCAGGCTGCTGGTCCGGGTCGCCGGCTGCGCCGGGCCGGCCTGGGCCGGGCCGGGTAGGGCCAGCGAGAGCGGGACGGCCAGCGTGGCGACCACCGCGCCGACGAGTGACGGACGGAGCCTGCGAGCGTTCATTCGGGCCTCCCACCGGGTCAGGGTCTTTCTACCAGCCCGCGTCAGGGGCGGACAGTGAGTTCGGGCCTCCCGCCGCAGGTAGGGTCAACGGCAACGAGCCAGACCACGACGCCGACCGGGAGGTGCCGAGGGATGGAGGTCCAGGCCACCGTCGTCCAGACGGACCGCGTCCTCACCGTGCCCAACGCCCTCTCCGTGCTGCGACTGCTCGGCGTCCCGGTCTTCCTCTGGCTGATCCTCGGCCCGCACGCCGACGGCTGGGCGGTCGGGCTGCTCATGGTCAGCGGGTTCACCGACTGGCTCGACGGGTACATCGCCCGCCGCTGGCAGCAGATCTCCCGGCTGGGGCAGCTGCTGGACCCGGTCGCCGATCGGCTGTACATCGCGGCCACCCTGCTCGGACTCGCCGTACGCGACATCGTCCCCTGGTGGCTGGTCGTCGCCCTGCTCGGCCGGGACGCCGTCCTCGCCCTGACCCTGCCGGTGCTCAAACGGCTCGGCTACGGGCCGCTGCCCGTGCACTACCTGGGCAAGGCGGCGACGTTCAACCTGCTCTACGCCTTCCCCTTGCTGTTGCTCGGTGAGAGCGACGGCCTGCTCCCCACCCTGGCGCGGGTGTTCGGCTGGGCGTTCGCGATCTGGGGCACCGCCCTGTACTGGTGGGCCGCGCTGATCTACCTGTGGCAGGTCCGCTCGCTGGCGGCGGCCGCCCGCTCGGAGGGGGCTGTCGCATGAAGGCTGTGGTCATGGCGGGCGGTGAAGGCACCCGGCTGCGCCCGATGACCTCCAGCATGCCCAAGCCGCTGCTGCCGGTGGTGAACCGTCCGATCATGGAGCACGTCCTGCGCCTGCTACGGCGGCACGGGCTCACCGACGTGGTCGTCACCGTCCAGTTCCTGGCCTCGCTCGTCCGGAACTACTTCGGCGACGGCGAGGAGCTCGGGATGACCATCACCTACGCCACCGAGGAGGAGCCGCTCGGCACCGCCGGGAGCGTCAAGAACGCCGAGGAGGCGCTGCGCGACGACACGTTCCTGGTGATCAGCGGGGACGCGCTCACCGACATCGACCTGACCGCGCTCATCGACTACCACAAGGCCAAGGGCGCCCTGGTCACGGTCTGCCTCACCCGGGTCCCCGACCCCCTCGAGTTCGGGATCACCATCCTCGACGACGACGGACGGGTGCAGCGGTTCCTGGAGAAGCCGACCTGGGGCCAGGTGTTCTCGGACACCGTCAACACCGGCATCTACGTCATGGAGCCGGAGATCTTCGACTACGTCAAGCCGGGGGAGTCGGTCGACTGGTCCGGTGACGTGTTCCCGCGGCTGCTCGAGGAGGGGCGGCCGGTCTTCGGCTACGTCGCCGAGGGCTACTGGGAGGACGTCGGCACCCTGGAGAGCTACCACAAGGCGCAGGCCGACGTCCTCGAGCGGCGCGTGGCCGCCGACATCGACGGGTTCGAGATCTCACCCGGTGTGTGGGTGGCCGAGGGAGCCGAGGTCGACCCGGACGCCATCTTGAAGGGTCCGCTGTACATCGGTGACTACGCCAAGGTCGACGCCGGGGTCGAGCTGCGCGAGTACACCGTGCTCGGCAGCAACGCGGTCGTCCGGTCCGGTGCGTTCGTCCACCGCAGCGTCGTGCACGACAACGTGTTCATCGGCGCGCACGCGAACCTGCGGGGGTGCGCGGTCGGCAAGAACACCGACATCATGCGGGCCGCCCGGATCGAGGAGGGAGCGGTCATCGGCGACGAGTGCGTCGTCGAGGAGGAGGCCATCATCTCGGCGGGCGTCCGGGTCTACCCCTTCAAGACGATCGAGGCCGGCGCGGTCGTGCACTCCAGCGTCATCTGGGAGTCCCGCGGCCAGCGGAACCTGTTCGGCCCACGCGGCGTCTCCGGCATCGTCAACGTGGAGATCACCCCGGAGCTGGTCGTGCGGCTGACCTCGGCCTTCGCGACGACCCTGCGCAAGGGCGCCACCGTGACCACCAGCCGTGATCACTCGCGGGCCGCGCGGGCGCTGAAACGGGCGGCCATCGCCGCACTCAACTCCAGCGCCATCAACGTGCGCGACCTCGAGGTGACTCCACCCTCCGTGACCAGGCTCGAGTGCGGCCGCGACGGCGGCGCCGGGGGCCTGATGATGCGCACCACGCCCGGCGTGCCGGACAGCCTCGACATCGTCTTCCTCGACGAGCGGGGCGCCGACCTGCCCGCAGCGGCAGTCCGCCGGCTTGAGCGGGTGTTCCAGCGCCAGGAGTTCCGGCGGGCCTTCCCCGGTGAGATCGGCAACCTGACGTTCCCGCCGCGAGCCATCGAGACCTACACCGACGAGCTGCTGCGCACCATCGACATCCGGGGCATCGCCGGCCAGTCGTTGAAGGTGGTGGTGGACGCCGCCAACGGCGTGTCCTCGATCGTGCTGCCGAACCTGCTGGGCCGCCTGCCGGTCGACGTGCTCACCGTGAACAACCGGCTGGCCGACGAGATGCCGACCGAGACCCCAGCGGCCCGGCGGGCGGGTCTGGAGCATCTCGGTGACCTGGTGGCGTCCTCGGGGGCGGCGTTCGGCGTCCGCTTCGACCCGGTGGGGGAGCGGATCGCCCTCGTCGACGACACCGGGTCACCGGTCGAGGACGGCCGTGCCCTGCTCGTCGTCCTCGATCTCGCCGCGGCGGAGCGTCGCTCGGGCCGGGTCGCGCTGCCGGTCACGACGACCCGGGTCGCCGAGGACGTCTGCCGGTTCCACGGCGTGGACGTGGTGTGGACGACGACGGCGCCGAGCGACCTCGCGCGAGCGGCCGCCCTGTCGGACCTGCTGATCGCCGGGGACGGGCGGGGTGGCTTCGTGCTGCCCGAGTGCAGCCCGGCCGTCGACGGGTTCGCGGCGTTCGTCCGGCTGATGGGCCTGGTGGCCCGCACGCAGCTGACGCTCAGCCAGATCGACGCCCGCATCCCACGGGCCCACGTCCTCCAGCGCGCCGTGCAGACGCCGTGGGCGCACAAGGGCCAGGTCATGCGCGCGGTGGTCGAGCAGGCGGGCGACCGCACGTTGGACACCACCGACGGCGTCCGGGTGGTCGAGCAGGACGGCCGCTGGGCCCTGGTACTGCCCGACCCCAACGAGGCGCTGACCCGGATCTGGGCCGAGGCTCCCGACGAGGCAGGGGCCTCCGCCCTGCTCGAGTCCTGGGCCGCGGTCGTCGACCAGGCCGGCCGGTAGCGGGTGCCCCCGACCCGCTCGACCGACCCGGTCACTGCCCTGCTCGGCCAGGTGTGGCAGGACGCGCTGGATCCGGGGTATGCCGCAAGGTCTCGCACTCGCTCGGACCGCTCGGTGGGCACGCCCGAGGGTCCGGTCCCCCGCGGCCACCGACGCAGGCGCCGCACGGTCGGGGCCGGCATCTCCCTCGCGCTCGTCGGCCTGCTCCTCGCCGCCGCCGCCGTCCAGGCCCGCGCCGACCGCCCGGCCGCCGCCGAGCGACGGACCGGGCTGCTCGCCCAGGTGGCCGAGCAAGGCACCCGGTATGACCGAATCACCCTCGACGTGACCCGGCTGCGCGCCCAGATCGACCAGCTGGAGACCGACTCGCTGGACTCCAGCGCCGCGGGTGCCCGGCTGGCCGACGCGCTGCGCTCGCTCGGGTTGGTGGCCGGAACCGTCGCCGCGACCGGCCCGGGGATCCGCATCGTCCTGGACGACGCGGCGGCCAACTCCGACGCGGCGACCTCCGACCCTGCGGGCGGGCGGGTGCTCGACCGCGATCTCCAGGCGGTCGTGAACGGGCTCTGGGCGGCGGGGGCCGAGGCGGTCGCGATCAACGGCCAGCGGCTGACCTCCCTGGCCGCGATCCGCTCGGCCGGCGACGCGATCCTGGTCGACTATCGTCCGCTGGCCCGTCCCTACCAGGTGGTGGCCATCGGCAACCCGCAGCAGCTCCCGGCTCGCTTCGCCGCCGGACCAGGGGGTCGGACCTTGCGTACGCTGCAGGACGTGTACGGCATCCGTTACGAGGTCCAGCCGATCGAGCAGCTCGGCGTGCCCGCCGCCGGGTTGGTCCGACTACGGCTGAGTCGCCCGGAGGGGGAGCAACCGTGATCGCCGTGCTGGGCCTGGTTCTGGGCATCGCGCTCGGTCTGGTCCTGCAGCCCACCGTCCCGGTGTGGCTACAGCCCTACCTGCCCATCGCGGTCGTCGCCGCCCTGGACGCCGTGTTCGGCGCGCTGCGTGCCACGGTCGAGGGCATCTTCGACGACCGGGTCTTCGTCGTGTCCTTCCTCGCCAACGTCCTCATCGCGGCGCTCATCGTCTTCCTGGGTGACCGGCTCGGCGTGGGGGCCCAGCTCTCGACCGGTGTGATCGTCGTCCTGGCCGTGCGCATCTTCTCCAACGCCGCAGCGATCCGCCGTGACCTCCTCGGTGCCTGAGACCGACGACCGGGTCGAGGCCGACCCGGTCGCGCTGGCGCGAAGCCGGCTGGCCACGGCCCTCCGGCCGCGGGCCACTCGGACGCAGGCGGTCATCGCCTTGCTGTTCGCGGGGCTCGGATTCGCGGTGGTCACCCAGGTCCGGGCGACGGCGGGGGGCGACGGGCTCACCACCGCGCGGGAGAGCGACCTGGTCCGGATCCTGGACGACCTCGGCGCGCGTAACGACCGGCTGGCCGCTGAGCTGCGGGACCTTCAGGCTGCGCGCGACCGGCTGCTGAGCGGCACCGACCAGTCGTCGACCGCGATCGAGCAGGCGAAGACGCGGGCCGACCGGCTCGGGATCCTGGTGGGCACGGTGGCCGCGACCGGGCCGGGTGTGGTCGTCACCGTCGTCGACGTGGGGGGCACGGTCGACGCCGCAGCGCTGCTCGATGCCGTGCAGGAGCTGCGGGACGCGGGAGCGGAGGCGATTCAGATCGGGCCGGTACGGGTTGTCGCGCAGACGGCCCTGCAGGACGCCGAACCCGGTGCGGTGACCGTCGGGGGCAGCCGCGTCCCTGCCCCGTACTCGATCACCGCCATCGGAGACCCGCGCACGATGTCGTCAGCCATGCGCATCCCCGGTGGGGTCGTCGAGACGATGCGCAACCTCGGGGCGGACGTGACCATCAGCGAGCGGGACGAGGTGCTGATCGACGCCTTGCGGCCCGCTGACACGCCTCAGTACGCTCGCCCGGCCCAGGGCCGTTAGCACCGAGAGGAAGGACTACGCGTGAGCGAGACCCCCGAGGAGCTCAAGTACACGGCCGAGCACGAGTGGGTTCGTGGCCCGGGAAACGAGGGGACGATCCGGGTCGGGATCACCGACTACGCCCAGGAGGCGCTGGGCGACATCGTCTACGTCTCGCTGCCCGTGGTCGGCGACCGGCTCAACGCCGGGGAGCCGTGTGGGGAGGTCGAGTCGACCAAGAGCGTCAGTGACATCTACGCGCCGGTGAGTGGCGAGGTGATCGCCCGCAACGACGCCCTCGACGCCTCACCGGAGCTGATGAACGCCGACCCGTACGGGGACGGCTGGATGATCGAGCTGCAGCCGGACGACCCGGCCGACTTGGACGACCTGCTGGACGCCACCGGGTACCAGGAGCACCTCGGATCAGTCTGACTCTCAACTTTAGGTCGAGATCCGGTTGGCCCGACCCTCGACGCCGGTCGACCGCCCAGGGCCCCTCACGCCCCCGCGTCCCGCTCGGTTGACCGCCTCCGCTCGGGCCACCTAGGGTCGGTGCTTGACCGTGAACCGTCGGTCGAGGGTTCCCCCTCGGAGGAGGCGTCGATGTCCAGCCCGTCCGGTCCGACGAGCCCGGGGCCCGAGGACCGGCCCGATCTGGACGCCACCTCGACGATCGCCCTGCCGTCGACCGGGGACGTGGAGGGCGCCGCGGACCGCGCCGACCATGCCGACCAAGGCGAGCACCCCGCCGCACCGCACGAGCACGCCTTGGAGGGGCTGCCGGAAGGCAGCGCCCTGCTCATCGTCCAGCGCGGACCGAACGCGGGCAGCCGGTTCGTCCTGGAGGCCGCCCAGGTGAACGCCGGGCGGCACCCGGACAGTGACATCTTCCTCGACGACGTGACGGTGTCGCGTCGGCACGCCCAGTTCCTGAGGGCCGACCAGGGGTATCGGGTCAAGGACGTGGGCAGCCTCAACGGCACCTACGTCAACCGGCAGCGCATCGACGACGTGCTGCTCGGCAGCGGCGACGAGGTCCAGATCGGTCGGTACCGGATGACCTATGTCGGGCCGGTCGGCCGTCCAGGAGCGCCGGCGTGAGCCAGTCCGCCCTGCCCGCTCGCGCCTTTCTGAGCATCGGCGAGGTCCTCGCTCAGCTGCGCCCGGACTTCCCCGACGTGACGATCTCCAAGATCCGCTTTCTGGAGTCGGAGGGGCTGGTCGAGCCGCAGCGCACCGCCTCGGGCTACCGGAAGTTCAGTCGGGAGGACGTGCAGCGGTTGCGCTACGTGCTGTCCGCGCAGCGGGACCGGTACCTGCCGCTGAGGGTCATCAAGGAGCACCTCGACGCGCTCGACCGAGGCTTGGAGCCACCGCAGACCCCGGGTGGTACGCCGCGCGTGCCGCTGGCGGTCGTGGGCGACGACGGACTGCCGAGCCCGTCGGCGTTCGGTCGCGACGGCTCCGATCTGCGGCTCTCGCGGGCCGAGCTGATCGAGGCAGCAGGGATCGACGAGGAGCGGCTCGCCCAGCTGGAGTCCTACGGCCTGGTCGCTCCTCGAGCCGCCTCGTCGCACTACGACGGGGACGCGCTGGTGGTGGCCAAGGCGGCTGCTGAGCTCGCCGCGTTCGGACTCGGTCCTCGTCACCTGCGCGCGTTCAAGGCTGCCGCCGACCGCGAGGTCGGCCTGGTCGAGCAGGTCGTCGCTCCCTTGCAGAACCAGCGCAACCCGGAGGCTCGGGCCCGGGCGGAGGAGGCCGTGCGCGACCTGGCCGCCATGTCGGTGCGCCTGCACGCCGCCCTGGTGAAGTCGGCGCTGTCCGCCGCCGGCCTGCGCTGACCCGGACCCGCGTCCACACCCGCGGGTAGGGTGGACCTCGTGCACCAGATGGATGTCGTGGGCGTACGGGTCGAGATGCCGTCCGAGCAGCCGATCGTGCTGCTGCGGGAAGCGGACGGCGAGCGGTACCTGCCCATCTGGATCGGCGCCGTCGAGGCCACGGCGATCGCTTTCGCCCAGCAGGGGGTCGTGCCGGTCCGACCGCTCACCCACGACCTGATGCGCGACGTGCTGGCGGCGGTGGGCGCCGAGCTGACCGAGGTGCGAATCACCACCCTGCGCGAGGGGGTGTTCTACGCCGAGCTGGTGTTCGTCGGCGGCGTTCAGGTCAGCGCGCGCCCCTCGGACGGGATCGCCCTGGCCCTGCGGACCGGTACCCCGATCTTCAGCTCCGAAGAGGTGCTGGACGAGGCGGGCATCGTCATCGCCGACGAGCAGGAGGACGAGGTCGAACGGTTCCGCGAGTTCCTCGACCAGGTGTCTCCGGAGGACTTCGAGGGCCAGCAGGAACGGCGTGAAGAGGGCCGCGAGGAAGGCCGCGAAGAAGGCCGCGACGAGGAAACCTAACCCTCGACTGTGCCTTGAGACTATGAACCCTCGTCGGGGCGTCGAGACTCTCGTTGCGGCGTGTCGCGGTCGGCGTCGTTGACGCACCCACCGCCCCGCCCTAGCGTGCGAGCGGCGGACGTGAACCGCATCCGTGTCATCATCCGTGTGAACCAGCCGCAGGGGCACCAGGAGGACGGCGTGACCGGCACCGAGACCCGCGTGGGGCGCAGCGGTCATGCCGCCGAGGGCACGCCGACCACCCGAGCCACCGCGCAGGCGGAGGGCGCGTCCCGCCGGGCCGGCGAGCAGGGCCTGCTCTTCGACGACCACGTCGGCGCGCTGCCCGACGACGCCGGCTACCGCGGCCCGGTGGCGTGCTCCGCTGCCGGCATCACCTACCGGCAGCTCGACTACTGGGCACGCACCGGCCTGGTCGAGCCCAGCGTCCGCCCGGCCTCCGGCTCGGGCACCCAGCGGCTGTACGGGTTCCGCGACATCCTCGTGCTCAAGATCGTCAAGCGGCTGCTGGACAGCGGAGTCTCCCTGCAGCAGATCCGCTCGGCCGTCCAGCACCTGCGCGACCGCGGCGTCTCCGACCTGGCCCAGATGACCCTGATGAGCGACGGCGCGACGGTCTACGAGTGCACGTCGGCCGACGAGGTCATCGACCTGGTCCAGGGCGGCCAGGGAGTGTTCGGCATCGCGGTCGGGCGGGTGTGGCGCGAGGTCGAGGGATCCCTGGCCGAGCTGCCCAGCGAGTCCGCCGGCAGCGACGAGACCACGGCCCCGCACGGGGAGGAACTGCCCGGCGACGAGCTGGCTCGTCGCCGCCGGGTGCGCACCGCCGGCTGACCCTGCCAGGAGCGGCGAACCGGCCCGGTCGGGCCTACACTGGCGCCGCTGAACGAACCCGCGCGGGAGAGTCCGCCGGCCGGTCCCCGGTCGACGGCGCCGAAGGGGCAACGCTCCCCGGAACCTCTCAGGCGAGAAGGACCGCGCGGGCGAGGCGACTCTGAAGCGGTCGCGGCGACCAGCCGCGCACCGTGACAGAGGGGGAGGCCCCGCCGTGGGCGGCATCCGCCGTCCCGCGGTCCCGCCGAAGCCGGAGGCCTCGCCCATGCCCTCGTCGCGCCCGTCCCGCCCCACGCTGGTCGACCTCGAGTCGGCCGCGCCGTTCCGGGACCGGCACATCGGCCCGGACGCCGAGCAGCAGGCCCGGATGCTGGCCGTCCTCGGCCTCGGCTCGGTCGACGACCTGGTCGACGCCTGCGTTCCGTCGTCGATCCGGCTGGACGACGCACCGGGTCGGTCGCTGAACCTGCCGGCCGGCCGCAGCGAGGTCGAGGTGATCGCGGAGCTGCGGGCGCTCGCCGCGCGCAACACCCCGATGGTGCAGATGATCGGTCTCGGCTACTCCGACACGGTCACCCCGGCCGTGATCCGACGCAACGTGCTCGAGTCGCCCGCCTGGTACACCGCGTACACGCCCTATCAGCCGGAGATCAGCCAGGGGCGGCTCGAAGCCCTGCTGACCTTCCAGACCGTGGTCGAGGACCTCACCGGCCTGCCCATCGCAGGGGCCAGCCTGCTCGACGAGGGGACCGCCGCCGCCGAGGCGATGGCCCTGCTGCACCGCGCAGCCAGAAGCGCTCCGCCGCTCTTCCTGGTCGACGCGGACACCCATCCGCAGACCGTGGCGGTGCTCCGCACCCGGGCCGAGCCGATCGGCCTGGAGGTGCGCCCGCACGACCTGACCGCACCGCTGCCGGACGAGCCCTTCTTCGGCCTGCTGGTCTCCTACCCGGCCAGCAGCGGTCTGGTTCGCGACCACGCCGCCGTCATCGCGGCCGCCCACGACCGTGGCGCCCTGGTCGCCGTCGCCACCGACCTGCTGGCGCTCACCCTGCTCACCCCCCCGGGGGAGCTCGGCGCGGACGTTGCGGTGGGGAGCAGCCAGCGATTCGGCGTCCCGCTGGGCTTCGGTGGCCCGCACGCCGGCTTCCTGGCGGTCCGCGCCGGGCTCGAGCGCTCGCTCCCGGGACGACTCGTGGGCGTCAGCGTCGACGCTTCCGGCCGCCCGGCGTACCGGCTGGCGCTGCAGACCCGCGAACAGCACATCCGCCGGGAGCGGGCCACCAGCAACATCTGCACCTCCCAGGTGCTGCTGGCGGTGATGGCCGGCCTGTACGCCGTCTACCACGGCGCCGAGGGGCTGTCCGCGATCGCGCGGCGCACCCATCGCTACGCCGCACTGCTGGCGGCCGGTCTGCGGGCGGGCGGGGTGGAAGTCGTGCACGACCGGTTCTTCGACACGGTCCAGGCCAGCGTCCCCGGCCGGTCCGGTCAGGTGGTGGCCGCCGCCCGGGCCCGCGGGGTCAACCTCCGGCTGGTGGACGACGACACGGTCGGGATCTCCACCGACGAGACCACGACCCGTGACCACCTGGCCCGGGTGTGGGGCGCCTTCGGCGTGCACGGGCTGGACGTCGACGTCGACGCGCTGGACACCGCCACCGACGACGCGCTGCCGCCGGACCTCCTCCGCCGCACACCGTTTCTCACCCACCCGGTGTTCACCGGCTATCGCAACGAGACCGCGATGCTGCGCTACCTGCGCCGGTTGGCCGACCGCGACTACGCGCTCGACCGCGGGATGATCCCGCTCGGCTCGTGCACGATGAAGCTGAACGCCACCACCGAGATGGAGGCGATCACCTGGCCTGAGTTCGCCGCGCTCCACCCGTTCGCCCCGCTGGAGCAGGCCGCGGGCACCCTCGAGCTGATCAGCCAGCTGGAGCAGTGGCTCATCGAGGTCACCGGATACGACGCGGTCTCGCTGCAGCCGAATGCCGGCAGCCAGGGCGAGTTCTCGGGCCTGCTGGCGATCCGTGCCTACCACCACGCGCGAGGCGACGACGGCCGCACCGTCTGCCTGATCCCGTCGTCCGCGCACGGCACGAACGCCGCGTCGGCGGCGATGGCCGGGCTCCGGGTGGTCGTGGTCGGGTGCGACGACCATGGCAACGTCGACGTCGACGACCTGAAGGCGAAGATCGCCGAGCACGGGCCGCACCTGGCCGCGCTGATGGTCACCTACCCGTCGACCCACGGCGTCTTCGAGGAGTCCATCACCGACCTGTGCGCGCTCGTCCATGACGCGGGCGGGCAGGTGTACGTCGACGGCGCCAATCTCAACGCGCTCGTCGGGCTGGCCAAGCCCGGTCGCTTCGGGGCCGACGTGAGCCACCTGAACCTGCACAAGACCTTCTGCATCCCGCACGGCGGGGGCGGGCCGGGGGTCGGGCCGGTCGCGGTCCGCGCGCACCTCGCGCCCTTCCTGCCGAACCATCCGCTGGCCGCGTCGGCCGGGCCGACGTCCGGTGTCGGGCCGGTGGCCTCGGCCCCCTGGGGGTCGGCCGGCATCCTCTCGATCTCGTGGGCCTACCTGAGGTTGATGGGCGCCGAGGGGCTCCGCTCCGCCACCATCGCCGCCGTCCTCGCGGCGAACTACGTCGCGGCCCGGCTGCGCTCCTCGTTCCCGGTGCTCTACACCGGCCGCAACGGGCTGGTGGCGCACGAGTGCATCCTCGACCTGCGCGAGATCACCAAGCGCACCGGCGTCACCGTCGACGACGTCGCCAAGCG
>DAIRVJ010000063.1:0-12653 GCA_036802895.1 Candidatus Nanopelagicales bacterium | reverse complement strand
CCACGCACCGCGCCAGCCGTCCACGCCGAGCACGATCCGGGTCGGGGGAGCCACGCCGGCTCAGAACACGAACGGGCAGTAGGGCGCCGGCTCGTGCCGCAGCGCCAGGGCGGCGGTGTGCACCGCGCCCGGCGTGTGCTCCCCGACCAGGCCGGCGGCGGCCAGCCGGGCGAGCGAGGTCCCGCCCAGGTAGGTGGCGGCCAGGGTCGACGAATCCAGCGACACGTCGGCCGGCGCGCCGGTGCGCTCGCACGTCGCGCCGCCCGGGCCGCCGGCCAACCGCCACCGTCCGGAGTTCCACGGCGCGAAGTCGTCGGTCACGTCGAGGACGACGTCCGTCTCGGCCGAGTACCGGCGGCCCGCGAGCGCGACGGGCAGGTCGACGAGCCGCACGTAGAGGGCATCCCGCAGGACCGGCCGCGGCCGCCGCGGGTCCGCGAGCAGGAGCAGCAGCGGGTCGTCCTCGGGGACGTTGTCGACCACCACCCGCGCCATCAGGTCGATCCCGGTGAGCAGCCGCCACACCGCGGCGGCAGCCGCGGGGTCCATGGCCAGCAGCTCCCGGACGAGAACCGAGCCGTCGGCCAGTCCGTCGCTCCAGTCCGGCTTGGTGCGGAACGCGGCGTACGCGCGGGCTCCGCTGTCGTCCTCGACCAGGGCCAACCGCAGGGGACTGCGACCGGCTCTCTCGTCGGGCCGGTCGAGCATCCGGTGGGCGAAGAGGGCGTCGTTGCTGTCCGGCAGCCCGGGCCGGCGACGGGCGACCGCGGCGTACACCCGGTCGATGCCGTTGCGGCCCTCGGCGGGCGTGGTCAACCGGACCCGCAGCGACGGGTCGACCGGGCCGACGAGGGCGGCCCCGCTGGGCACGGAGAGTGACAGGCACCGGCTGGCCAGCCCGTAGCCGAACCGGCCGTACACGGCGGGTTCGGAGGCCCACAGGGCGGCGAGCGGCTCGCTGCCCGCGGCCCGGACGTCGTCCAGCTGGCGGCGCATCAGCGCTCGCAGCGCGCCCTGGCGGCGGTGGGTGGGGACGACGCCCACCCAGGTGACGCCGGCTGTCGGCAGCGCACCACCCGGCACCGACAGTCGGTAGCTGTACGCGGACGCCATCGCGATCGGCTGGCCACCCTGCCGGGCCACCAGGGTCCGGTCGAGCTCGAGCACCGCCCGCCCAGGGTCGCGGATGCCGTCGCCGGACCACGCGTAGCCGAACGCGAGCTCGTCGATGTGCTGGATCGCCGGCCAGTCGGCCTCGGTGGCCGGGTCGATGGCGATCGACGGGCCGGTCATGCCTGCGTTCCTACCGCACGGCAGGACCCACCGGCCAGCGGGTTACCGCCCGCACGGCCGCTCACGCTGGGTAATGTCGAGGGGATGGCTGACAGCGACGCGTCCCCCTCCCTGCCGCGGCGGGCGTCCCGCGCCCTGCGGCGGACCTGGGTCCGCTGGCGCCGCGGCCGCTTCCGCACCGACGGCTTCGCCCTGCTCATGCTCGTCGGGCTGGCGGTGCTCCTGGGCTTCCTCGGGGTCCGCTCGCCGGAGTGGTTCCCGCCCGCGTCCATGGCCCTGGTCGTGCTGTTCGGCGGGTTCCTGCTCTCCGTGCGCAGCCTGGTGCTGCTTCTGGTCGCCGTCGCCGTCGTCCTCGGCTACGAGCTGGACCGGCTCGGGCTGCGGACCCTGCGCCCCGGCATCCTCATCCTCGTCGGGGTGACGGCCCTGGTCGTGCTCGCGGTAGCCCGGTCGCGGGCGGCCGTCGGCGTGGCGGGGCTGCGCGGGGAGTCGATGCTCGTCGACCTGCGCAGCCGGTTGCGGGCGCAGGGCGAGCTGCCGGAGCTCCCGCCCGACTGGCAGGCCGAGGTGGTGGTTCGCGCCGCCGGCGGCGCGTCGTTCTCGGGCGACTTCCTGGTCTCGACGACCGCGCAGGAGGGTCAGCTGCTGGAGATCGCCCTCGTCGACGTCTCCGGCAAGGGCGTCGACGCGGGCACCCGCGCGTTGCTGCTCTCCGGGGCGTTCGGCGGACTGCTCGGCGCGTTACCCGTCGGGGACTTCCTGAGCGCCGCGAACGCCTACTTGATGCGCCAGGGGTGGGAGGAGGGCTTCGCCACTGCGGTGCACCTGGCGGTCGACCTCGAGACGGGTCAGTTCCACGTGGGCTCGGCCGGGCACCCGCCGGCCGCGCACTTCGCGGCCGGCTCCGGCAGCTGGCGCCTGCTGCCCGCCGAAGGGACGGCGCTGGGGGTGCGGCCCGATGCGGCCTACCCGCTGGCCACCGGAACGCTCGGGCACGGCGATGCGCTGTTGCTGTACACCGACGGGCTGGTCGAGCGACCGGGCCAGGACATCGACGTCGGCATCGACCGGTTGCTGGGACAGGCCGAGCGTCTGGTGCCCCAGGGCTTCCGCCGAGGGGCCCGCCGCCTGGTCGACGCGGTGTGGAGCGGAGAGGTCGACGACCGGGCGCTGGTCCTGGTCTGGCGGCGCTGACGCCGGCCTGCCGTTCGGAGCCCGTGGGGACCTCCGACCCGGCGCGCGAGGGCAGCGCTCCCCTAGCCTGAGGGAAGAGGCGAAGGGTGCCGCCGTGTCTGCGCGCGACGAACGGGTCGAGGCGACCGCGGTGGGCGTGGCCGCCGACCAGCGCCTGGTGGTCGATCTGAGCGACTCTCGCTGCCTGGACCCCGCGTCCGTCGGGGCGAAGGCGGCCAACCTGGCCCGCGCCGGCCGCGCGAGGCTGCCGGTGCTGCCGGGCTTCGTGCTCACCACCGGGGCGGACCCGGCGGATCCGGACGTCGCCGGCGCGTTGCGAACCGCCTGGGGCCGGCTCGGCGGTGCCGACCGGGCGCTGGTGGTCCGCTCGTCCTCCCCGCTCGAGGACGCCGCGTCGTCCTCGATGGCCGGTCGCTTCCGGTCGGTGGTCGGGGTGTCCGGCTGGTCCGGCTTCTGCGCGGCCGTCCAGGTCGTCCGCGACTCCGCCTCGGTCGCCGGGGCCGGCGATGCCTCGCGACCAGCGCCGATGGGCGTGCTGGTCCAGCCCCTGCTGGCGGCCACCCGAGGTGGCGTGCTCTTCGGCACCGATCCGATCACCGGCCGCCGTGACCGGGTGGTGGTGGAGGGCGTAGCCGGAGGGCCCGAAGCGCTGGTCGCCGGCCGGGTCAGCGCCCAGCGGTGGGAGCTCACCCCGCGCGGTCGGACCCGGTCCGTGGACGGGCATCCCGCCGACCGGGCTCGGCGGCGAGCAGGGGCCTCGCCGCTGCTCACCGACGGCGAGCTGCGCCAGCTCGCCCGGCTGGCCCGGCGCACCGCCGAGGTCTTCGGCGCCCCGCAGGACCTGGAGTGGGCGCTCGATGCGGACGACCGGCTGTGGCTGCTGCAGGCCCGGCCGGTCACCGCCCTGGGCCCGGCGACCACCCTGGTGGGCCCGCTGCTGGGACCCGGCCCCGTCGCCGAGACCTTCCCGCTGCCGCTCGGCCGGCTCGAGCAGGACCTGTGGGCCGACCCGCTACGCGAGGGCATCGGGCGCGCACTGCGCGAGACACGCGCGTGGTCCCGTGCGCGGATCGCCGCCTCCCCCGTGCTCGTGGTCATCGGCGGCTGGGCGGCGGTCGACCTCCAGCTGCTCGGCTACGCCCCGCACGACCGCTCATGGCTGACCTGGCTCGACCCTCGTCCGGGGGCTCGGCGGCTCCGGGGAGCGGTCGGGGTCGGCCGGCTCCGCGCCCAGCTGCCCGGGCGGGTCGCCGCGCTGCTCTCCAACACCGACACCGCCCTGGCGGCGGTGCCTCGGTTGGGCGGGCTCGACGAGCCGGCCCTGCTCGACCTGCTGCGAACCTGGCGGGAGCGGCTCGTCTCGTTGCACGAGGCCGAGGTCGGCTGCGCCTCGCTCATCGGCGCGTCCGGCTCGACCGCCGCCGCCGCCCTGCGGGTGCTCGCCGCTGCCCGGGCGCAGGGCCTGGACGACGCACGGGCCGTGCAGCAGCACCCGCTGCTCCTGACCCTGGTCCCGCCGCGCGTGGGAGGACCGCACCCGCTGCCGGCGTCGGTCCACCCGCCCTGGGGCGTCGCAGCGGTGGCGGCGCCCGGGCCTCGGGAGCTGGTGCGGCTACGGGCGCGGTGGGTGCAGGAGCTCATGGCCCGAGCGGCCGACGAGCTCGGCAGGCGGGCCGCCAGCGACGGCCGGCTCACCGAAGCGACGTCCGTGGCGGACCTGTCGCTGGAGGAGGTGGCCACCCTGGTGGCCGGCACCGGTGCGCCCCGCGCCCGGGCTGCCGGGTCTCCCGGCCCGCCGTTGCCCGTCGCCTTCCGGCTGACCGCGACGGGCGAGGTGGTGGCGGTGACCCGTCCGGGGGTCCGCCCGTCCGGCGGCGTGGGGGCCGGCGGCGGACGCGGCGCCGGGCCGGTCGTCCATCCGGTGCCCGGCCGGCCGCTGGTGCCCGGTTCGGTGGCCGTCGTCCGCACCCTCGACCCTGCCCTCGCCGGTGAGCTGTCCGGCCTCGCCGGGCTGGTCTCGGAGACCGGCGGGACCCTGGCCCACCTGGCCATCCTCGCGCGGGAGTACGGCGTCCCGACGGTGGTCGGCGTCCACGACGCGGTGCACCGGTTCCCCGTGGGCACCCGACTGCTCGTCGACGGCACCACCGGCGAGGTCCGACCGTTGACGGACGAGTCGGGGCCGACCACCGGGAGGGGGCCCGCGTGACCGTGACCAGGGTGCTCGGCATCCTCGGCCGGCTCGGTCTGCTCGTCGTGGTCGGGGTGGCCGGGGGCAACATGTTCCTCTCGCTGTCCCGCTGGGAGTGGCAGCGGGCGTTGATGGCCGGCCTGTTCGCCCTGGCCGGCCTGGTCGTGCTGTGCACGCTGGTCGTGCTGCGCCGGGCGGCCTCCATCGAAGCCCGGCTGGACGCCCTGGCAACCGTGGGCACCGGCGGTGGGCCGGTTACCCGTGACGCGGCCGGCACCGAGCCGGGCCTGCCGTTCGCCTGGCTGACCCCACCGCCGGGATCCACCGCGGTGTTCATGCCGATCCTGCTGGGCTTCGGGCTCGGCTTGTCCGCGGCCGCCGTTGCGGTCGAGCGGATCGTCACGTACGTCATCGGGGGCCCGCCTCGCCGGTCCGCCCAGCCGCGCCCGGGCGGTGGGCTGGGTTCGGCGGTGGCCGTCCTCGCGATGGTGCTGGCCGTGACGATCGGGCTCGGGCTGCTCGCAGCCCGGCTGGTCACCCGGCCCGAGACGCACACGCCGGGGGAGCGCGTCTACGTGCTCGACGTCCAGGGGCGCCGAGGGCTCCTCGAACGCGAGCAGGTCACCAGCGAGCTGGTCGGGTACTGCGCCGAGTCGGTGGACGAGCCGCTCCTGCTGGTCCGCTCGGTCGAGCCCGAGTCAACCGGCCTGATGCGGGTCGTGGTGACCCCGGTGCTCGGCACGTTCAAGGCGAGGGCGTTCCAGGGCTGCCTGACCGACCTGACCATGGACCGGGTCCGGGTGGCCGTCCGGTCGGTTCAGCCACCGATCTCGTCAGGGCGTCGATGAGCTCGGCGACGTCCAGGCGTACCGCAGCAGGGTCGACGCGTCGTTGCTGATGCCGCGGAACTCGACGCCGACCGTAGGCCCGCCGGTGTCGGTGACGGTCACCAGCCCGAACTGGCCGGTGCCGGGCACCGCGCCCTCGCTGTACGGTCCGCCCTTGCTGCTCGGGTGTTGGTCCAGCGGGGCGGCCTGCAGCACCGGGAACCCGGCGCCGCCGGTCGCGGAGAAGTCGCTGTGCGCCCCGTCGTCGGCCGCCACCATGTGCGCGTCACCGGCCACCAGGACGAGACCGCGGATGCCGTGGTCGGCCACGAACTGCGCGATCGCCGTCCGCTCGTCGGCGTAGGCGCCCCAGTCGTCCCCCGGCGAGGCCGAACGGTCGATCCAGGGGACGCTGGACACCCAGACGATCAAGGGGAAGCGTTTATTCGCGGCGAGCAGCTCGGCCTCGAACCATGCGCGCTGCTCGGGCCCCATCATGGTCTTGTCCGCCCCCGCCGGATCGGTCTTCGGATCACGCTCCGAGCGCAGGTCGGTGAGGATGAAGCGCACCCGGCCGATCGTGAACGCCTGGGCGACCGGCCCCTCGTCGGCACCGAGGACGAGCGGGTAGTGCGGCACGAAGGCGCGGTACGCCGTCCATGCCGCCGGCCGGGACGGGGAGGTCCGGTCCGCGTCGTTGCGGCCGTAGTCGTGGTCGTCCCACATGTAGGCGACCGGCACCTCCCGCAGGAGTGCGGCCGGGGCCGGCTCGGTCAGCTGACCGACGAGGTCCCGTCGGTACTGGCCGACGTCGTTGCGCGCGATGTCGCCGTAGAACAGGTCGCCGGTGGGCAGGAACAGGAGCGGGTCGACCGCGCGGATCGCATCGAACGTCCGGGCGTTGGTGTGCAGCCGCGCGCACGAGGCGAAGGCGAACGAGAACGACTGAGCGCCCTGCGCGGGTGTCCGCAGCCGACCGCGGCCCCGGGTGCCGTCCAGCTGCCCGGCCACCCGGATCGCGTAGTGGTACTCGGCTCCCGGGGCGAGGCCCACCAGGTCGAAGCGCGCGACGTGCGCGTCCGCCGGTGAGCGGACGGCGGCCACGCTCGACGTCGCCCGGGTGAGGTCCGGTGAGGTGCTGAAGACCAGCCGGACGTCGTCTCCCACGGGTCGGGCGAGCCCGGCAACCACGGCTGCAGACGTCGCGGTCACCCCCCCCGACCAGAGCCACTCGACCTGGTCGACGGGCAGCGCGCGCAGCGCCGACTGAGGGCTCTTGGGGCCGTAGAAGTGGTCCCACACCCGGGTCGCCGCGGTCCCGCTCCCGGCCAGCACGACGGCCAGCACGGTCGCCAGGGCCAGGATGGGCACCGGACCGCGGGAACGCTGCCAGGTCAGCCAGAGCAACCCGGCTGGGGCGAACAGCAGCAGGGCCAGGCCCAGCCCCTGCCACGGCCGGTACTGGAGCGCGCTGAGCGCCCCCAGGCCGACGGCGGCCACGGTCATCACCGTCGCGCCGACCATCCGCCAGCGCAGCGCGACCAGCCAGGCGAGGCCGTAGAGGGCGAGCAGCCCGCCCTGGGCGGACGTCTCCCAGAAGCCGGCCTCACCGCTGTGGGGCACCCCCACGATCAGGGCGCCGACCGCCAGGGCGACCGCGGCCAGCGGTGCCAGGGCCAACGCGACCCGCTCGACCGTCCGCGCCGCCCGATCGCCGAACCCGCCACGCAACGCCAGCACGGGCATGCCCACCACCCCGCACCTCCAGTGTGCACGGGACGGTCACGCCGCGGCATCGGCGTTGGTCCCGTCACACCGCCGGGAGCCCGAACAGCGGGAGACAGGCGTCGGCACCCTCGATGACGACCGGCGCGGACCGGCCGCCGGCGATCCAGTCCGCCCGGGTGAGCCGGTTGTGCACCATCACGTCCACGCCGTCGCCACGGCGGTGGAGGGACTCACCGTTGGGGCGGTAGCCGAGGGCGGCGGAGACGCCCAGCGAGGCCAGGTTGTCGTGCCACGCCTCGGTGACCGCGGCCTGCGCACCCAGCGGGCCGAAGGCCAGGGCGAGCACCGCCGCGCGCATCTGCCGGCCGAGCCCGCGTCCCCTGGCCGAGGGGATGAGGAACGACGAGGTGTCGACGGTGCGCAGGACGGGGAAGTCGTTGCCCTCCAGTTCCTGGGCACCGACCAGCTCGCCCGCCTCCCGGACGGCGAAGGTCACCCGCCAGGCCTGCGGTGACCACGTGCCGTAGGAGCGCCAGTAGGCCTGGTGGGCCACCATGCCGCGCAGCGTCCGCTCGTCGGCCACGGCGAACCGGACCGCGTCCGGGTCGAGCTCGACGTCCGCGGGGAGCAGGTCCGCCAGCGGCTCCTGGTCCGCCTCACACATCGGCCGGAGCTCGAGGTCCCCGGTGCCCAGGCGCAGGTCGAAGAGCGGCCAGTAGCGGTGCGTCATGGTGTCGACGCTAGGTCGTGCGACCCGATCGTTCTAGCCTGCCCGCGTGGGACGACCTGACAGCGCCATCCACCGTTCCGTCCAGGCGAAGGCGGAGAGCGAGGGCGTGACCACGCTCGAGCTGTTCTTCGACCTGGTGTTCGTCTTCGCCCTCACCCAGGTCACGGCCCTCGTCGCGGGCGATCTCACCGCCCGTGGGTGTCTGCGCGGACTGGTGCTGCTCGGCCTCCTCTGGTGGGCGTGGACGGCCTTCGCCTGGCTCGGCAACGTGGCCAGGGCCGACGAGGGAGCGGTGCGCGCCGCCCTGGTCGGCTCGATGGGACTGCTGTTCGTGTTCGCCCTCGCCGTCCCGGGGGCCTGGGCCGACCAGGGGGGATCTCCGTCGGCGGCGTTGGTGCTAGCGGTCACCTACACCCTCGTCCGGTACCTGCACGTCAGCGTCTACGCGGTGGCGGCAGGCCAGGACCGGGAGCTGCGCCGCCAGGTGACCCGGCTCGCCCTCGTCGGGCTGGCCCCAGCCTCGGCGCTGATCGTCGGCGCGATCGTCGGGGGGCCGTGGCAGACGCCGCTGTGGGCCCTCGGGCTGGTGGTCGACTACGGCGGGGTCTACCTCGCCGGCTCGGAGGGCTGGCGGGTGCGCTCGGCCGGCCACTTCGCCGAGCGGCACGGGCTGATCGTGCTCATCGCCTTGGGGGAGTCCCTGGTCGCGATCGGCGTCGGCGTCGCGGATCTCCCCCTGACCTGGTGGGTCATCGCGGCCGCCACGGCCGGGGTGTCGGTCGTGGTGGCGCTCTGGTGGACCTACTTCGACGTCGGCGCCCTCGTGGCGGAGCGCCGGCTGGAGCAGGCCGAGGGCGACGAGCGCACCAGGTTGGCCCGAGACTCCTTCACCTACCTGCACTTCCCGATGATCGTCGGCATCGTGGCCCTGGCCGTCGGGCTGAAGAAGACACTGACCCAGGTCGCCGACTCCGGGGCCTACCAGCTGGCCGACCCGCTGAAGCCGATCCCGGCCGCACTGCTCACCGGCGGCATCGCGCTGTACCTGCTGGCCCACGTCGCGTTCCGCCGCCGCAACGTCGGCAGCTGGAACCTGATGCGGGTGAGCGTGGCCCTGGCCATGGTGGTGGTGACACCGGCCGCCCGAGAGGTGCCGGCGATCGTCTCGGTCTCGGTCGTCGCGATCGTGCTGGTCGGGCTGGTCGGCGCTGAGTGGGTGCGCTACCGCGAGGTGCGGCGCCGGGTGCGCGGCTGAGGGTCCCGTAACGTCCCGCGTCCCGGGCGGACTGATGCGGTGGGCCGACGTCGGGTCGGCCGGCGAGTCCGAGGAGCGCCGAATGAAGGGACTGCAGGGCAAGGTCGCACTGGTCACCGGGGGCAGCTCCGGGATCGGCCAGGCCATCGCGATCCGGCTGGGCGAGGAGGGTGTCGACGTCGCGATCAACTACGTCGGCCCGGCCGAGGGCGCCGAGGCGACGAAGGAGGCCATCGAGCACGGCGTGGCCATCTGCATGAAGCAGATGGCGGCGTCGGGGACCCATCCGATCCTGGTCGAGGCGGACGTGTCCCAGGAGGACCAGGTGGCGGCGATGGTGGCCCGGACCGTCGACACCTACGGTCGTCTCGACTTCCTCATCAACAACGCCGGCATCCAGATCGCCGAGGACACCGAGCGGCTGTCCGTCGCGGACTTCGACAAGGTGCTGGCGGTCAACCTGCGCGGGGCCTTCCTCTGCGCCCAGCAGGCCGTCCGTCACTTCCTCGACTCCGGGAGGGGCGGCGCGATCGTCAACGTCTCCAGCGTCCACCAGGTCATCCCGAAGCCGCGCTTCCTCGGGTACTCGGTCTCCAAGGGCGGCATGCAGAACCTCACCCACACGCTGGCGCTCGAGTACGCGGCGCGCGGCATCCGCGTCAACGGCATCGGTCCCGGCGCCACCGTGACACCGATCAACCGGTCCTGGATCGACGACCCGGTGAAGCGGCAGGCGGTGGAGAGCCACATCCCGATGCGTCGCGCTGGGGACGCCGAGGAGATGGCTGCGGCGGCCGCCTTCCTCTGCTCGGACGAGGCCGGGTACATCACCGGCCAGACCCTGTTCGTCGACGGCGGGCTGACGCTCTACCCGTCGTTCGAGACCACCTGGTCCAGTGAGTGACGCGGGTGGCCTGAGATGACCGTGACGAACGTCGTCAGCCCGCCTCAGCCCACCGCCCCCTGGTGGCCATCCCGGTACGGGGAGGGCGACGAGGCGGGGGCGCTCAACGAGATCACCCCGGCGAAGGTCCTCGAGGCCGCCCGCCTGGTCCGCGCGGGAACCGTGTACGACCTGGCTCACGTGCTGCACGCCGACGTCCCGGCCTTCCCGGGACGGACGTTCCGCCAGTACCTGACGACCGGGGCGCACCAGGTCAACCGCCGGCGTCCCGACGCGGGGCCAGCTGGCTGGGGACGCAACAACGTCAACTGGGTCGTCGAGCAGGTGACCGCCACCCAGCAGATGGGCACCCACCTGGATGCCCTCAACCACCTGCAGGACGGCGACCGGACCTACAACGGCTACCGGCTCGCCGACATCGTCGAGGAGTACGGGACCAACAAGCTGGGCGTGGACACCTTGCCCCAGGTCGTCACCCGCGGCCTGCTCGTGGACGTCGCCCGGCGGCACGGGGTGGCCCGACTGGAGCCCGGCCACGTCCTCACCCCCGACGACCTCGACGCTGCCCTCGGGGAGTCTGGCCACGTCCTTCGGCCGGGCGACGCGGTGCTGTTCCACACCGGCTGGGGCGCGCTCTGGGGCGTCGACAACGAGCAGTACTCCGCGGGCGAGCCCGGCCCGGGGCTGGACCTCGCTCGGCGGTTGGCCGACGAGCGGGTCGCCCTCACCGGCTGCGACACCTGGAGCTACGGACCGGTGCCACCCGAGCGGCCCGACCAGCCGTTCGTGGTGCCGCAGACGCTCAACACCCGCCACGGCGTGGTCGTGCTGGAGAACCTGCGGCTGAGCGAGCTGGCCGCGGCTGGTGTCCGGGAGTTCCTGCTCGTCGTCTCGCACGCCAAGCTGCGTGGCGCCACCGGCGCCTGGGTCGCGCCGCTGGCGATCGTCTGACCCACCCGAGCAGTCCCGAGCAGCGAGGAGGAACCGTCGATGGCCGAGCACTACGACGTCATCGTCATCGGGTCGGGCGCCGGGGGAGGCAGCCTGACCTACGCCCTGGCGCCCACGGGCAAGCGGATCCTGCTCCTCGAGCGTGGTGGCTTCCTCCCTCGCGAGGTCGAGAACTGGGACTCCCGCTCGATCTGGCTGGACAAGCGCTACGCGAACGCGGGCACCTGGACGGATGCGGCGACGGGGAAGTCCTTCACGCCCAAGCAGCACTACTACGTGGGCGGGAACACCAAGGTCTACGGCGCGATCCTCTTCCGGTTCCGGGAGCGCGACTTCGAGCAGATCCGGCACGTCGACGGGATCTCACCGGCCTGGCCGATCAGCTACGCCGACCTGGCGCCCTGGTACGACCGGGCGGAGCGGCTGTACCAGGTGCACGGCGAGCGGGGCACCGACCCGACCGAGCCGCCGGCGTCCGGGCCGTACCCGTTCCGCGCGATCAGCCACGAGCCGCGCATCCAGCAGCTGGAGGACGACCTGCGCCGGGCCGGGCTGAGCCCGTTCCCGCTGCCCAACGGCATCCTGATCGACGAGTCCGAGCCGTGGCGGTCGCCGTGCATCCGGTGCGCCACGTGCGACGGCTACCCCTGCCTGACCAACGGCAAGGCCGACGCAGCTGTCGTGGCCGTCCAGCCGGCGATGCGCCACCCGAACGTCACCCTGCTGACCCACGCGCTGGTCACCCGTCTGGAGACCGACCGGACCGGTCGGACGGTCGACCGGGTGGTCGTCGAGCGCAACGGCGCGGTCGAGGAGTACTCGGCGGACGTCGTCGTCGTGGCGGCCGGGGCGATCAACTCGGCGGCGCTGCTGCTGCGCTCCGCCCAGGACGGGCATCCCGACGGGCTGGGCAACGGGTCGGGGATGGTCGGCCGCCACCTGATGCTGCACAACAACTCGTCGCTGATCGCCTTCTCCAAGACCCCCAACCCGACCAAGTTCCAGAAGACGCTGGGGATCAACGACTTCTACTTCGGCGACGGCGACGGTGACTTCCCGTACCCGCTGGGGGCGATGCAGATGCTCGGCAAGAGCGACCAGGTGCTCATCGGCTTCGACGTGCCGGACGCGGACGACCCGGCCGAGGTGGCCCGGCACGCCCTGGACTTCTGGCTGACCACCGAGGACCTGCCGCTGGCGGAGAACCGGGTCACCGTGGATCGCGAAGGCTCGATCACGCTGGCGTACACGCCGACCAACCTGGCGGCCCACCGCCGGCTCCGGGAGAAGTTCGAGAGCCTGCTGTCGGCCATGCAGTGCCGCGACCAGGTGTACGAGAACCTCTCCTACGTCGGCGGGCGACTGGGGATCTCGGGCGTGGCGCACCAGAACGGCACGCTGCGGTTCGGTACCGACCCGCGCACCTCGGTCCTCGACCTGGACTGCCGGCTGCACGAGGTCGACAACGTCTACGTCGCCGACGCCAGCTTCTTCGTGTCCGCCACGGCAGTGAACCCGACGCTGACCATCATCGCCAACGCCCTGCGTGTGGCCGAGGTGGTCGCCCGGCGACTGGGTGC
>DAIRVJ010000062.1:0-12665 GCA_036802895.1 Candidatus Nanopelagicales bacterium | reverse complement strand
CGTCCGTTTCCCGGCCGCGACGTCGGAGGGGATGTCCCGCAGGTTGTTGGCCACCAGGATCGCGCAGGCGAGCAGCCCGACCGGGACGGCGGCGGCCAGGGCGAGGCCGCTGAGCCGACGCTCCTGGACGTAGGCCGTGCCGCACACGGCGACCAGCCCGAAGAACACGAACACGAACGCCTCGCCCAGCCCCGCGTAGCCGTACGGCCGCGGTCCGCCCGTATAGAGCCAGGCCGAGGCGATCGCCACGGCGCCGACGGCCAGCAGCCACCACGAGGTCGTCGCGGCCAGGACGAGCCCGGCGCAGCCCGCCACGGCGAAGGCGAGGAGTGCGGCGGACCGGACGGCGGCCGGCTCGGCGGCCCCCGAGCCCACCAGCCGCAGCGGTCCGACTCTGCGGGCGTCGGTGCCCCTCACCCCGTCGCTGTAGTCGTTGGCGTAGTTGACCCCGACCTGCAGGGCCAGCGAGACCACCAGCGCCAAGCCCGCCCGCCAGGCCACCGCTCCGGCGCCGGCCGCGGCGGCACCGGTGCCCACGGCCACCGGCGCGATTGCAGCGGGCAGGGTTCTCGGCCGGGCGCCCTCCAGCCACTGGGCGGCGGTGGGCATGGAGGGCTCCTCGAGCTGGGCGGTCAGTGCAGGGCTGCGGCGACGAGGGTACGCAGGGCCGTGCGGTCCGGCTTGCCGGACGCCAGCACGGGCAGGGCCGGGACCAGGACGACCGCCCGGGGAAGCGCCGGCGGCACGAGCCGGACGGCCAGGAACGACCTCAGCTCCTCCAGCGTCGGCGCCGGGCCGGGCGCCGTTTCGACGACCGCCACGAGGCGCTCCCCCCACAGGTCGTCGGGGACCGCCACCACTGCGCAGGCGCGAACGGCCGGGTGCTCGCCGAGCGCGTCCTCGACCTCGGTCAGCGAGACCGTGACCCCGCCCGTGACGGCCGTGTCGTCGAGCCGGCCGACGACCACCAGCCGCCCGTCGGCGTCCAGCCGCCCGAGGTCGCGGGTGGTGAGGCGGCCCGCGTCGTCCAGCGCCTGCTCGGTCAGGTCGGGGCGCAGCCGGTAGCCGGAGAACAGCACCGGTCCGGCGATCTGGATGGCGCCCTCGGCGGTGAGCGTCACGTCGACCCCGCGCAGCGGCCGGCCGTCGTACACGCAGCCACCGCAGGTCTCGGTCATCCCGTAGCTGCGCACCACGCGAACCCCCTGCTCGCCGGCCCGGTCGAGCAAGCCCGCGGGCGCTGCCGATCCGCCCAGCAGGACGGCGTCGAAGCGCCGCAGGTCGACGCGCGCGTCGAGCAGTCGGACCAGCTGGGTGGGCACCAGCGCGGTCAGCAGCGGGCCCTCGCCTCCGGCCGGCCTCGCCGCGGCGAACCGGTCCGGGCGGAAGCCGCCGCTGAGGTCCACCAGGGCCGGAGACGTGCCGGCGAGCACCGACCGGACCAGGACCATGAGCCCGCCCACGTGCGTGACCGGAAGGGCGAGCACCCACCGACCCCCGTCACCGAGCCGGGCGCTGGTCCCCGTCGCCGACGCCCGCAGCGCCGCGGCCCCGAGCAGGCTGGCCTTGGCCCGGCCGGTCGAGCCCGAGGTCGGCACGACCAGGGCGGTGTCGGCCCGCTCCAGCGGCACGGCCGGCTCGAGAGCGGCGACCAGCGCGCTGCGGACGGCGGCCGGCCCGTCGGGCAGCGGGGCCAGGGCGGGGCCGGACCCGTCCAGCGCGGCCGGCAGGGCGGCGAGCACGGCAGCCGGGTCCGCCTCGACGGGGAGCAGGTGGCGCGTGCGCATCAGCGGCACAGTACGTGGCGGATCGACCGTGGTGACGGAGGTGCTCCGGGCCGGTCTCGCCCGGTCACTACGCTGGGCGGCTGTGAGCCTCGACAACCCGCCCCGCCTCGACGACGGCGGCGCCCCCGCCACCAGCACGGTCCGGCCCGCCGCGGCCTGGGTCGAGTCGGGCCACTACCGAGACATCCGGTACGCGACCGCCGAGGGCATCGCGAAGATCACGATCGATCGGCCCGAGAAGCGCAACGCGTTCCGGCCGCAGACCCTCGCCGAGCTCCAGCAGGCGTTCACGGTCGCCCGGGACGACGACACGGTCGGCGCGATCGTGCTCACCGGGGCGGGCGACTACGCGTTCTGCTCCGGCGGCGACCAGATGGTCCGCGGGGACGACGGCTACCTCGGGGACGACGAGGTGGGTCGCAAGGGCATCGGTCGGCTGAACGTGCTCGACCTGCAGGTCCAGATCCGCCGGACGCCGAAGCCGGTGGTCGCCATGGTCGCCGGCTACGCGATCGGCGGCGGCCACGTCCTGCACATCGTGTGCGACCTCACGATCGCCGCGGACAACGCCCGGTTCGGCCAGACCGGCCCGATGGTGGGCAGCTTCGACGGTGGATACGGCTCGGGACTGCTGGCCCGGCAGATCGGGCAGAAGCGGGCCAGGGAGATCTGGTTCCTCTGCCGCCAGTACGACGCGAGCACCGCGCTCGAGTGGGGCCTGGTCAACGCCGTCGTCCCGCTCGCGGCGCTGGAGGAGGAGACCGTCGCCTGGTGCCGGCGGATGCTCGAGCTGTCGCCACTCGCGCTGCGGATGCTCAAGGCCAGCCTGAACGCCGCCGACGACGGCCTCGCCGGCATCCAGCAGCTGGCGGGGGACGCGACGCTGCTCTTCTACCTGACCGAGGAGGGCCAGGAGGGTCGCAACGCCTACCAGCAGCGCCGGCCGCCCGACTTCTCGCCGTTCCCACGTCGGCCCTGACGGGGTGGGTGGCCTGCCGACGCTGGGCGAGCTGCTGGCCGCCGCCCACGTGGTCGCCGTGCCGCTGACCACCAGGTTCCGCGGGGTGACCGTCCGCGAGGCGGTGCTGCTCGACGGCCCGACCGGCTGGGGGGAGTTCGCGCCCTTCCCCGAGTACCCGCCCGCCGAGGCAGCCCGTTGGCTGGCGGCTGCGGTCGAGGGTGGGTGGGGTGGCTGGCCGTCGCCGCTGCGGGACCGGGTCCCGGTCAACGCGATCGTCCCGGCCGTGCCGCCGGAGGCCGCGGCCCGGCTGGTCCGGGAGTCCGGCGGCTGCCGCACCGCCAAGGTCAAGGTGGCCGAACCCGGGCAGACCCTCGACGACGACCTCGCCCGGGTGGCCGCAGTGCGCGAGGCGCTCGGCCCGGGCGGCCTGGTCCGGGTGGACGCCAACGGGGCCTGGGACGTCGAGTCGGCCGCCCGTGCCCTGCGCGCCCTGACCGCGGACGGGGCGCTCGAGTATGCCGAGCAGCCGTGCCGGACGCTGGCCGAGATGGCCGAGCTGCGCCGCCGGGTCCCCGGCGTGCCGCTGGCCGTCGACGAGGGGATCCGCCGCGCGGCGGAGCCCGAGCGGGTGGCCGGCCTGCGCGAGGCCGCGGACGTCGTCGTGATCAAGGTCGCCCCGCTCGGCGGGCTGCGGACGGCGCTGCGGGTAGCTCGGGCGGCCGGCCTGCCGGCCGTGGTGTCCAGCGCGCTCGACACCTCCGTCGGGCTCTCCGCCGGGGTGGCTCTGGCCGCCGCGCTGCCCGCGCTGCCCCACGCCTGCGGTCTGGGCAGCGGCCGGCTGCTGGCTGCCGACGTGGTCGGCGACCGGCTGCTCCCGGTGGACGGCCATCTCGCGGTGCGCCGACCGGAGCCGGTGCCCGCCCTGCTCGCCGAGCTGGCGGCCGACCCCGGGCGGCGTCGGTGGTGGCGGTCGCACCTCGCCTCGGCGTACGCGATCATGGCGGGACCGTGAACCCCTCCACTGCGCTGGCCCGCGTGCTCGTCGACGAGCTCGTGCGTGGGGGGGTGCGCGAGGCGGTGCTCGCCCCCGGCTCGCGATCGGCGCCGATGGCCATGGCCCTGCACGCGGCCGACGCCGCTGGGCTGCTGCGCCTGCACGTGCGCATCGACGAGCGCTCGGCGGGGTTCCTCGCCCTCGGCCTCGCCAAGGCGTCCGGCCAGCCCGTCGCGGTGCTGACGACGTCGGGGACCGCGACGGCGAACCTGCACCCGGCCGTCCTGGAGTCGGCCGAGGCCGGCGTCCCCCTCGTGCTGCTCACCGCCGACCGCCCGCCCGACCTGCGGTCCACCGGTGCCAACCAGACGGTGCCCCAGCTCGGCCTCTACGGCCCGGCGGTGCGGCTGTTCCACGAGGTGGGCGTGCCGGAGCGGCGAGCCGGGCAGAACGGCTACTGGCGTGCGCTCGTGGGCCGGGCGCTGGCCGCGGCCCGCGGCCTGCGGACCGCCGACCCGGGCCCGGTGCACCTGAATCTGGCCCTGCGCGAGCCGTTGGTGCCTGACCTGGATCCGGACTGGCCGGAGCCGCTGGACGGCCGCGCGGGCGGGCTGCCCTGGGTGGCCGTCCGGACGGCGCTCACCGCACCGGCCGCCGCGGACGACGGCCCGGCCCGAACCCTCGTCGTGGTCGGCGACGCCCCACCGACGGAGGGCGCGGCGGCCGTGCGACTCGCGCAGGCGCGCGGCTGGCCGGTGCTGTCCGAGCCGAGCGGCCACGCCCGGTCGGGGCCCAACGCCGTACCGGGCGGCGCGCTGCTGCTCGCCACACCAGGGTTCCTCGACCGGTTCCGTCCGGACCGGGTCCTCGTGGTCGGCCGTCCGACCCTCGCCCGGCCCGTGCACGCACTGCTCACCGACCCCGCCGTCGACGTCCACGTCGTCTCCCCGGGGCCGCGCTACCCGGATGCCGCCCGCACGGCCCGGGTCGTCCTCGCGGCCGTGCCCGAGCCGGGTTCGCACCGCCCGGACGTCGACGCGCAGTGGCTGGCGGGCTGGCGCCGCGCCGGGGCGGCCGCCCGCTCGGCGATCGACGAGGTGCTCGACGCCGACCCGGCCGGTCAGCCCCGGGTCGCCCGGGATCTTCTGTCGGCGCTGCCGGCCGGCTCTCTGCTGGTCGCCGGCTCGTCGTTGCCGCTGCGCGACCTGTTCCTCGCCGGCCATCCGCGCGACGGCGTCACCGTGCTGGCCAATCGAGGGGCGTCGGGCATCGACGGCACGGTCTCCACGGCCGTGGGGGCAGCCCTCGCCTGGCAGGCGGCCGGGGGCGGTCGCGCGTTCGCGCTGCTGGGCGACCTCACCCTGCTGCACGACGCCAACGGGCTGGTCATCGGCCCCGACGAGCCTCGTCCCGACCTGACCGTCGTCGTCGTCGACAACGACGGCGGCGGGGTCTTCGCCCTGCTCGAGCAGGGCGGGCCCGAGCACGCCGCGGGCTTCGAGCGGGTGTTCGGCACGCCGCACGGGGTGGACCTGGCGGCGCTGTGCGGGGCCACCCAGACCCCCCACCTGCGGGTCAGCGACGCCGCCGGGCTGGTGGACGCCGTGCTGGACCCGCGCGGTGGGCTGCAGGTGGTGCAGATCCGGACCGACCGGACCGGCGCCAGGGACCTGCACGAGCGGCTGGCCGCCGCGGTCGCCCGGGCGGTGAGCGCGGTCGCTCCCGGCTGAGCGACCGGCACCCTCGCGTCGCTAGGGGTCGATCAGTCGTCCGCCTCGAGTGCGTCGCGCACGGCGACGAGCTTGGCCTGGGCCTCGGCGAGCTCGGCCTCGGGGTTGGAGCCGGCGACGATGCCGCAGCCGGCGAACAGCCGGGCCCGCTGACCCGAGACCTCCGCGCAGCGCAGGGCGATGCCGAACTCGCCGTCACCGTCTCGGCCCACCCAGCCGACCGGCCCGGCGTAGCCGCCCCGGTCCATGCCCTCGAGCTCGCGGATCAGCCGCAGGGCGACGTCGGTCGGGGTGCCGCACACCGCCGCCGTCGGATGCAGCGCGTCGGCCAGGGCCAGCGCCGACGCGCCGTCGGCCAGACGGCCCGTGACGTCGGTGACCAGGTGCTGCACGTTGGCCAGGGTGAGCACCCGCGGCTCGGTCGGCACCTCGAGGTCGGTGCAGTGGTCCGCGAGGGCCGCCGCGACCGACCGCACGGCCAGCACGTGCTCCTCGAGGTCCTTGTCCGAGCCGAGCAGCGCCGACGCCAGGCGGCCGTCGGCGGCGTCGTCGCCCAGCCTCGACACCGTGCCGGCGAGGACCCGCGAGGTCACCGAGCCGCCCACGCGGCGGACGAGCAGCTCTGGGGTCGCGCCGACCAGCTGGTCGACGCAGAACGTCCAGCAGTCCGGGTAGCGCTGCGCGAGCCGTCGCATGAGCACCCGCGGGTCGATCGGCTCGTCGGCGGTGGCCACGAGGTCGCGCGCGAGCACCACCTTGTCCAGCTCGCCCCGGACGATGCGCTGCACCGCCGCGCCGACCGACGACTCCCAGTCGGGGGCGGTCCGGCTGCCCTCGGAGTAGCGGATGCGGCCGAACCCGCCCGGACGGGTCGGTGCCGGCACGCCGACGGTGGAGTGCCCGGGATCGCCCAGGACGGTCAGCCAGGCGCGACCGGCCCGCCGTCCCAGCACCACCGAGGGGACCACCAGCGTGGCCAGACCGGGCCGGGGGTCGAAGGCGAAGGTGGCGAAGGCCACCGGTCCGGTGCCAGGGAGCCCGATCGGGTCGTCGACGACCAGGCTGCGCTGGTAGGCCGTCCACCATTGCTCGGCCTCAGCGAACCGGTCCGGCCCGGACGTCTCGAAGCGCGCGGCCTCCCCCCACCCGACGAGCCCCTCGCCCTGCCGGACCCAGGCGAGGGCGCCGTCGGCCGGCAGCCGGGGGATCAGCTCGACCGGATCGTCGACGGGCAGCGTGCGCGCGGACGTGGGGGCGACCACGGGGGCGGTGGACACAACGCCGCTCAGCGTACGGCGATCTGCCGCCGTAGGCAGGTCGTGGGGCTCGGCCCGATCCAGTCTCCTAGGCTGCCGCCGTGGAGATCCCCGGTGCGGTGTGCGTGGTGACCGGTGCCGCGCACGGCATCGGGCGGGCGCTCGCCGTCCGGTTCGCCGCCGAGGACCCCCGCGCGATCGTCCTGGTCGACGTCGACCGGCCCGGCACCCTCGCCCTGGCCGACGAGCTGCGGGCGCGGCATCCGGAGCTCGCCGTCGACACGGAGGTTGCGGACGTCGCCGACCCCGCCGCGGTGCGGGCGCTGGTGGCACGGGCCGAGGCGAGGTACGGCCGGATCGACCTGTTCCTGGCGAATGCCGGGATCGGCGGCGGGCAGGGCCTCGAGGCCGGCGACGACGTCTGGCAGGCCTGCTGGGACGTCAACGTCATGGCGCACGTGCATGCGGCGCGGGCCGTCGTCCCCGGCATGCTGGCGCGCGGCGGTGGATCGTTCGTGACCACCGCGAGTGCCGCGGGGCTGCTCACCAACCTCGGCAACGCCCCCTACTCGGTGACCAAGCACGCAGCCGTTGGGTTCGCGGAGTGGCTCGCCGTGACCTACGGCGACCAGGGCCTGAAGGTCTCGTGCATCTGCCCGATGGGCGTCGAGACCGGGATGCTGCGCGGCGGGCTGGGGCGCCTCGAGGGCGCCAGCGTGGCCGCGCAGCCGGTGCTCTCCCCCGAGCAGGCCGCCGACGCCGTCGTCGACGGGCTGCGGGCGGAGCGGTTCCTCGTGCTCACCCATCCGGAGGTCGCGCAGTACTGGCGGGACAAGGCCGCCGACCCCGACCGCTGGATCGCCGGGATGCGCCGCTTCCAGGTGGCGATCAGGGCCTCGCTCGAGGAGGACCACTAGCGGGGAGCGAGATCCTGGACGGCGGCCGCGAGGTCGTACCCGAACGGCAGCAGGGCGAGCACCGGGGTCGTGACGCCGGCATCGACGTAGCGCTGGACCTGCTCGCGGCAGGCCGCGGGCGGGCCGTGCACGACCAGCTCGTCGACCAGGTCGTCGGGCACCGCCTCGGCGGCACCGGTGCGGTCGCCGTCCGACCACAGGCGCCAGGTGGCGGCCAGCCGCTCGCCGTGGCCCAGCCACTCGTGGAAGGCCGCGTACGCCGGCACCGTGAGGTAGGCGGCGACCAGCCGCTTCGCGGCGGCTCGCACCAGGGCCGGGTCGTCGACCGGGGCCACGAAGACTCGGGCCACGACCTCGCGCGGGGCCCCGGCGGCCGCGTCGTTCAGCACGGCGGTCGCCTGAGGGACGTCGTCCGCACCCAGCCAGTTGAGGATCGCCCCGTCGGCCTCGCGGCCGGCCAGCCGCAGCATGCCCTCGCGCAGCGCGGCCAGGACGACCGGAGGCGCCGGCTCGGGCACCAGGGCCGGTCGAAAGCCGCGGACCGTGAACGTCTCGTACTCGGCGTCCACCTTCCCCCCGGCGAAGGCCGCCCGCAGGAACCGCAGCGTGTCGCGCACCCGTCCGTACGGATGCTCGTACGGCAGCCCGTTCCAGCCGCGGACGATGACCTCGCTGGAGGCGCCGATGCCGGCGACCACCCGGCCCGGGGCGAGCGCGGCCAGGGTCGCGAAGCTCTGCGCGAGCAGGGCGGCCCCCCGGGTGTGCACGGGCACGATCGCGGTCCCGAGCCGCAGCGAGGGCGCCCACTGCGAGGCCAGCACCAGCGGCGTGAACGCGTCGGCGCCCGCGGTCTCCGACGACCACACGTCGGTGTAGCCGAGGTCCGGGAGGGCGGCGACCAGGTCGCGCTGGTCGGGCAGGGGCAGGCCGTCGAAGGGGACGGTGAGGCCGTAGCGCATGGGCCCTGTCTACCGCTCCTCGGCTGACCAGGTGTGACCGACCGTGCATCTGGCCGCGGTGGTCGAGACGAACGACGCTCCACGCCGCGCCTGACCGACGCCGCCGGTGAGAGACTGCGCCCCGTGACCCGGGCTCGTCTGGACAAGCAGCCGCACGAGGTGGCCGCGATGTTCGACGACGTGGCGGCCCGCTACGACCTCACGAACGACGTGCTGTCGCTGGGCCGCACCCGGGCCTGGCGATCGGCCGTGGTCGCTGCGGTCGACGCCCGCCCGGGGGAGCGGGTCCTTGACCTTGCAGCCGGGACGGGCACGTCGAGCCGGCCGTTCGCCGACGCCGGGGCGGTGGTCGTCCCCTGCGACTTCTCCCTGGGCATGCTCGAGGTCGGCAAGCGGCGTCAGCCCGGTCTGGACTTCGTGGCCGGTGACGCGCTCCGGCTGCCGTTCGCAGAGGCCGTGTTCGACGTGGTGACCATCTCGTTCGGGCTGCGCAACGTCCACCAGACGGCTGCTGGGCTGCGCGAGATGCTGCGGGTGACCCGCCCGGGCGGCCGCCTCGTCGTCTGCGAGTTCAGCCGACCGACCTGGGCGCCGTTCCGTACGGCGTACACCGAGTACCTGATGCGAGCCCTGCCCAGTGTGGCCCGGGGAACGAGCAGCAACCCGGACGCCTACGTCTACCTCGCCGAGTCGATTCGGTCGTGGCCGGACCAGGCCGCGCTTGCGGCCGTGGTCGCCGAGGCAGGCTGGCACCGGGTGGCCTGGCGGAACCTGACGGGGGGGATCGTCGCGCTGCACCGGGCGTACCGTCCCGAGCCGTAGCGGGCGGCGGCCGCGAGCTGGCCCTAGACTCGGCGCTGTTCGTGAAAGCGTTCACAAGCGAGGGGTCAGTCACGTGTCCGACACCGCGGTCGCCCAGCAGGGGGACCAGGACGCCGACGTCATCGTCGTCGGGGCGGGCCCTTCGGGGTCGGCGACCGCCTACCATCTCGCCCAGGCCGGCCTCGACGTGCTGCTGCTCGAGAAGACCGCCTTCCCGCGCGAGAAGGTGTGCGGCGACGGGCTCACCCCCCGCGCGGTGAAGTCCCTCGTGGCCATGGGCGTCGACGTCTCGACCGAGGCCGGCTGGCTGCACAACCGCGGGCTGCGGATCATCGGAGGGGGCCACCAGCTGCAGCTGGCCTGGCCGGACCTCGCCGAGTACCCGTCGTTCGGCCTGGTCCGCAAGCGCGTGGACTTCGACGAGCTGCTTGCGCGGGCCGCCCAGAAGGCCGGGGCCCGGCTGCATGAACAGACCGCGGTGACCGGGCCCGTCCTCGACGAGCGCACCGGGCGGGTCGTCGGGGTCACCGCTCGGGTCGGCCGTGGCCCGGAGGCGACGTACCGCGCTCCGCTGGTGGTGGCCGCCGACGGCAACTCCTCGCGGCTCTCGCTCTCCGTGGGCCGACGCCCGCGCGACGACCGGCCGATGGGGGTGGCCGTGCGCACCTACTACACCAGCCCCCGGCACGACGACGACTACCTCGAGTCCTGGCTGGAGCTCTGGGACGGCGACACGCTGCTGCCCGGCTACGGCTGGGTGTTCGGCATGGGTGACGGCACCTCGAACGTCGGGCTGGGCATCCTCAACACCAGCGCCGCGTTCCAGCACGTCGACTACCGCCGCCTGCTCAAGGGCTGGCTCGACCACACGCCCGAGGAGTGGGGCTTTCGCGACGAGCACATGACCACGCCCGTGCGCGGAGCGGCTCTGCCCATGGGCTTCAACCGGCAGCCGCACTATCGCGACGGTCTGCTCCTGGTCGGCGACGCGGGGGGCATGGTGAACCCCTTCAACGGGGAGGGCATCGCCTACGCGATGGAGTCCGGGTCGTTGGCGGCCGACGTGGTCGTCCAGGCCCTCGCCCGGCGGTCAGGGGCCGAGCGCGAGCGGGCGCTGCTCGCCTACCCGCGGGCGCTCAAGGACACGTACGGGGGCTACTACACCCTCGGCCGACTGTTCGTGAAGCTGATCGGCAACCCTTCGGTCATGAAGCTGGCCGCGCAGCGCGGGCTGCCGCACCCGACGCTCATGCGCTTCACCCTCAAACTGCTCGCCAACCTGACGGACCCCCGCGGCGGCGACGCCATGGACCGGGTGATCAACGGTCTCAGCCGGGTCGCCCCGGCCGCCTAGCCGTGCTCGGCCGACCCGCCGCGGGCGGGACCCCCGACGGACCTAGGATGGGCGGGCCCGGCCGATGGCCGGTGCCCCGGTCGGCCGCGGCGCGCAGTGGAGAGGGGACGTGACGGCGTGAACGCCTCAGTACCGATCCTCGTCCTCGGAGCCGTCGCGCTCGCCTTCGCCCTGTTCTCGGTCGTGGCCGGCTCGCTGGCCGGACCCAAGCGGTACAACCGGGCCAGGCTCGATGCCTACGAGTGCGGGATCGAGCCGACCCCCCAGCCGATCGGCGGCGGACGCTTCCCGGTCAAGTACTACCTGACGGCCATGCTCTTCATCATCTTCGACATCGAGATCGTCTTCCTCTACCCGTGGGCGGTCGCGTTCGACGAGCTCGGCGTGTTCGGACTCGTCGAGATGGTGCTGTTCATCGCGACGCTCGGCGTCGCCTACGCCTTCGTGTGGCGCCGGGGCGGGCTCGAGTGGGACTGACCAGGGAACCGGAGTAGTCATGGGCCTCGAGGAGAAGCTGCCGAGCGGCGTCCTGCTGACGACCGTCGAGGGCCTGGTCGGCTACGCCCGGAAGAACTCGCTGTGGCCCGCGACGTTCGGCCTGGCCTGCTGCGCCATCGAGATGATGGCCACCGGCGCCGGCCGCTACGACCTCGCCCGGTTCGGCATGGAGGTGTTCCGGGCGTCGCCCCGGCAGGCGGACCTGATGATCGTCGCGGGCCGGGTGAGCCAGAAGATGGCTCCCGTGCTCCGGCAGATCTACGACCAGATGGCCTCGCCCAAGTGGGTGCTGTCGATGGGTGCCTGCGCCTCCTCGGGCGGGATGTTCAACAACTACGCGATCGTCCAGGGTGTCGACCACGTCGTCCCCGTCGACATGTACCTGCCCGGCTGCCCGCCGCGGCCGGAGATGCTCATGGACGCCATCCTGAAGCTCCACGACCAGATCCAGCACGAGAAGCTGGGTCCGCACCGGCGGGCCGAGGAGCAGTCCCGCGAGCAGGCCGCGCTCGTCGCGACCCCGACGTCGCTGATGAAGGGGCTGCTCAGGTGACCGACGCTCCGCTGCTCCCCGAGCGAGTCGAGACGACCCAGCCCACCGCGGTCGAGGTGGTCGCCCAACGGCACGGCATGTTCGGTGTGCGCGGCACGGGGGACACCTCGGGGTACGGCGGCGTGGTCCGGCACGTGGCCCTCCCGGTCGCCTCCAGCCGGCCCTACGGCGGGTGGTTCGACGAGGTGGCCGACGCGATCGAGCGGCACCTGCCCGATCCGGCCGCGGCGATCGAGAGCGTCGTGGTCGACCGGGGCGAGCTGACCTACCACGTCCGACGGGAGCATCTCGTCGGGTTCATGCGGACTCTCCGGGACGAGCCGTCGCTGCGTTTCGAGATGTGCCTCGGAGTCTCGGGGGCGCACTTCCCGGAGGAGACCGGACGCGAGCTGCACGCGGTCTACCCTCTGCTGTCCTACACGCACAACCGGCGGGTCAGGGTCGAGGTGGCCGTCCCCGACGCCGACCCCCACATCCCGTCCATCGTCGCGGTGCACCCGTCGAACGACTGGCACGAGCGGGAGACGTGGGACTTCTTCGGCATCGTCTTCGACGGTCATCCGGCGCTGACCCGGATCCTGATGCCCGATGACTGGCCCGGTCATCCGCAGCGCAAGGACTACCCATTGGGTGGTATCCCCGTCGAGTACAAGGGTGCCGAGATCCCGCCGCCCGACGAGCGGAGGTCGTACAGCTGATGACCACGCACGACGACGTCACCTACGCCGCGTCCACGGCCGATGCGGACACCGCTGCGGCCTATGCGGGCTCCCGCGAGACCACCGAAGGCATCGTCTTCACGGTCACCGGCCAGGACTGGGACTCGGTGGTCCA
>DAIRVJ010000061.1:5876-13047 GCA_036802895.1 Candidatus Nanopelagicales bacterium | reverse complement strand
GGCGACCCCGTCGTCCAGCTCGCCCCGCCGCTGATCTGCGGGCAGCCGGAGTTCGACGAGATCGAGCAGATCCTGCGCGGCGTGCTCACCGAGGCCTGGTCGATCCTCTAGCCGCGAAGGACGACCGGGCCGAGCAGACCGTGAGGAGGATCGTGGCGGACGCCGTACCGGGGACCGGCCCGCGCACCAGGGTCCGCCGGCTGCCCGAGAAGTCGGTCACCGACCGGTCGGCGCTGCATGCCGTGCTCGACGCCGGACTGGTCGGGCACCTGGCCGTCGTCGACCCGGACGGCCAGCCCTTCGTGCTGCCGGTCGCGTACGCGCGCGACGGCGAGCGGGTGCTCGTCCACGGGTCGACCGGCTCGCGGCTGTTCCGTGCGCTGGCCGAGGGGGCGCCCACCTGCCTGACCGTCACCCTGCTCGACGGCCTGGTGCTGGCTCGCTCGGCCTTCGAGTCCTCCATGCACTACCGCTGCGCGATGGTGCTCGGCCGGTGCCGGACGCTGCGCGGCGCGGCCAAGCTGGACGCACTGGAGCGGATCAGCGAGCACCTGCAGCCCGGCCGTTGGGCGCAGGTGCGCGGTCCGTCGCCGAAGGAGCTGGCCGCGACCACGGTCCTCGCCCTGGGGCTGGACGAGGCCTCCGTCAAGGTCGGCCACGGCCCACCCGACGACGCCGCCGAGGACCGCGACCGCCCGGTCTGGGCCGGGGTGGTCCCCATCCGCGAGCGCTTCGACGCCCCGATGGCCGCCCCAGACCTGGCGCCGGACCTGACCCCGCCCGACTACGTGCGGCAGTGGCGGCGGTGAGCGCCCGAGGTCGCGACGTCCGCCGGCTGTCCCTGTGGTGGGACACCCTGCCTGAGGAGCTCCTCGGGCCGCCCCGCCCGCCGCTGGACGGCGACCACGAGGCCGACGTCGCCATCGTGGGCGGGGGCTTCACCGGGCTGTGGACGGCTTTCTACCTGCTCGAGCACGCCCCACAGCTGCGCGTCGTCGTCCTGGAGCGGGAGGTGGCCGGGTACGGCGCCTCCGGTCGCAACGGGGGCTGGTGCTCGGCGCTCTTCCCGACCTCGTGGGAGAAGCTGGCCCGGCGGACCAGCCGCGAGCGAGCGGTGGCCATGCAGCGCGCGATGTTCGCCACCGTCGACGAGATCGGCCGGGTGGTCGAGGCCGAGGGCATCGACTGCCGGTGGGCCAAGGGCGGCACGCTGCACCTGGCCCGCTCGGCGGTCCAGCTCGCCCGAGCGGAGGAGGAGGTCGCCCGCGCCCGGGCGTGGGGCTTCGGTGAGGAGGACTACCGGCTGCTCGGGGCCGACGAGACGCGGTCGCGCGCGCACGCCAGGGGCGTGCGCGGGGCCACGTTCACCCCGCACTGCGCGGCGATCCACCCGGCGCGGCTGGTCCGTTCGCTGGCCCAGGCGGTGGAGCGGCGCGGCGGCGTCGTCCACGAGGGCAGCGAGGTGCTGGCCCTGGAACCGGGCATCGCCCGCACGGCGCACGGCTCGGTCCGTGCCCGGCACGTCGTGCGGGCCACCGAGGGGTACACGGCCGGCCTGCCCGGGTACCGGCGGGAGGTGGCGCCCGTCTACTCGATGATGATCGCCACCGAGCCGCTGCCCGAGCAGGTGTGGGCGACGATCGGGCTGGCCGAACGCCCGACCTTCAACGACCTGCGCCACTTGATCATCTACGGGCAGCGCACCGCCGACGGCCGGCTGGCGTTCGGCGGACGCGGGGCGCCCTACCACTTCGGCTCCGCCGTCCGCCCCGAGTTCGACCAGCACCAGGACGTGTTCAGCGCCCTTCGGGCCACCCTGGTCGAGCTGTTCCCCGCCGTGGCGGACGCCGCGATCACCCATCGGTGGGGTGGCCCGCTCGGCATCGCCAGGGACTGGAGCGCGTCGGTGGGCGTCGACGCCTCGACCGGGGTCGGTTGGGCCGGCGGCTACGTCGGCGACGGCGTCGGGACCTCCAACCTGGCCGGCCGGACGCTGGCCGACCTGATCCTCGGCCGGGACACCGACCTGCTGCGGCTGCCCTGGGTCGGACACCGCTCCCGCCCCTGGGAGCCGGAGCCGCTGCGCTGGACCGGGGTGAACGCCGGGCTGCGGGCGATGACGCTGGCCGACCAGGAGGAGCGCCGGACCGGCCGCCCCTCCCGGATCGCCCGGACCTTCGCCCGACTGATCGGCTGACCTCGCCGTCCATCTCACGACGATATTGAGCCGCCGTCCATCTCGCGACGATCTTGAGCCGCTGGGCAGACCCGCCGGCGAGCCCTGCCCGGTTACTCAAGATCGTCGTGAGCGTGTACGATTGGATCCAATATCCGAAACTCGGGAGTCGTCGCCATGGCCGACCGCACCGCCCCGCTCGACCTGATCGCCGCCGACAGCCTGCTCAGCGAGGAGGAGCGGGCGATCCGCGGCACCGTCCGCGCGTTCCTGGCCGACCGGGTCCGACCGCACGTCGCCGCCTGGTACGAGGCGGGCGACCTGCCCGCGCGCGAGCTGTCGCTCGAGCTCGGCGGCCTGGGGCTGCTCGGCATGCACCTGCAGGGCTACGGGTGCGCGGGCACCAGCGCGGTCGCGTACGGCCTGGCCTGCCTCGAGCTGGAGGCCGTCGACTCCGGCGTCCGCTCGCTGGTCTCGGTGCAAGGGTCGCTCGCCATGTTCGCGATCTGGCGGTTCGGGTCGGCGGACCACAAGCAGGACTGGCTGCCGCGGATGGCCGCCGGCGAGGCGATCGGCTGCTTCGGGCTGACCGAGCCGGACGCCGGCTCCAACCCGTCGGGCCTGCGGACCCGGGCGAAGCGCGACGGCGGAGACTGGGTGCTCGACGGCACCAAGATGTGGATCACCAACGGCGGCATCGCCGACGTCGCGGTCGTCTGGGCGCAGACCGACGACGGCATCCGCGGCTTCGTCGTGCCGACCGAGACCCCCGGCTTCTCGGCCCGCCCCGTGCCACCCAAGCTGTCACTGCGTGCGTCGGTGACCAGCGAGCTCGTGCTGGACGGCGTCCGGCTGCCGCAGTCCGCCCAGCTGCCCGGCGCCCGTGGCCTGTCCGGCCCGCTCTCCTGCCTGTCCGAGGCCCGCTACGGCATCGTCTGGGGAGCGCTGGGCGCCGCGCGCGACTGCCTGGAGACCGCCATCGAGTACTCGGTCACCCGTGAGCAGTTCGACCGGCCGATCGCCGGCTTCCAGCTCACCCAGCAGAAGCTGGCGAACATGGCGCTGGAGCTGCAGAAGGGCTACCTGCTCGCCCTGCACCTGGGTCGGCTGAAGGACGACGGTCGGATCACCCCGCAGATGGTCAGCGTCGGCAAGCTGAACAACGTGCGCGAAGCCCTGACGATCGCCCGCGAGTGCCGCACGATCCTCGGGGCCAACGGCGTGACGCTGGAGTACCCGGTGCTGCGGCACGCGAACAACCTCGAGAGCGTGCTCACCTACGAGGGCACGTCGGAGATCCACTCGCTGGTGGTCGGGCAGGCGCTGACCGGACTGAGCGCGTTCAGCTAGCCGGCCCCCAGGACGGCCGCCGGAACAGGTAGCCGGACCAGTCCCGCCACGACCGCGCCGACCGCAGGTCCCGCCACAGCACGCCGTACTCGTGGAACGCCACGACCACCGGGTTGAAGCTGCGCAGGTTCTTCGTCAGGCCGTAGACCACGCGCTCGCCCTCGGGCTCGAACGTCCGGAACAGCCGGTCCCAGACGATGAGGATGCCCCCGTAGTTGCGGTCGAGGTACGCGCTGTTGGAGCCGTGGTGCACCCGGTGGTGGGACGGCGTGTTGAGCACCCACTCGACCGGGCGCGGCAGCTTGCCCACGCGTTCGGTGTGCAGGAAGAACTGGTAGAGCAGGCTGATCGACTGCTGCAGCAGGATGTACTTGGGGTGGATCCCCAGGAAGGCCAGCGGCAGCCAGAACGGCAGGCTGCCGAACGGTGTCCAGGTCTGGCGCAGCGCCGTGGAGAAGTTGTACCGCTGGCTGGAGTGGTGCACGACGTGGCTGGCCCACAGCACGCGCACCTCGTGGTGGGCGCGGTGGTACCAGTAGTACGCGAGGTCGTCGACGAGCAGCAGGGCCACCCAGGGCAGCACCCCGACCATCGCGACGTGCATCGGCGCCACCAGGTAGGCCGCCGAGTACACCCCGAGCAGGACGGCCTTCCAGAAGAACCCGACGGCCAGGAAGCCCAGCCCCATGGTCAGGCTGGTGGCTGTGTCACGGACCTCGTAGCCCACCTCCTCGTCGTCCGGGGCGAGCCAGAGCGAGCCGACCTCGAGGGCGATGAACAGCACGAAGAACGGGATCGCCGCGAGCACGATGCCGACCATCAGGCCTGCGCCCCCGCGGCCTCGGTCTGCTGCTCCGCCAGGTGGTCCAGCGGTGACGAGAGGAGCCTGCGGGCCAGCCTGGCCGCCGTTTCGTGGTGCCCCCCGGCGACGCACTCGGCGAGCGCCAGATGCCCGGCGGAGTCCGCGACCTCGGCCGAGAAGACGGTGCCGTCGCGAGCGCGGCTGCGGTCGATGATGTCGACGAGGGAGTTGAACGCCAACCGGTAGGCGATGTTGTCGGCGGCGTCGACGAGCAGCGCCCACAGCGCCCGGTGCCTGGCGTGCCGGTCCGCGGCGTCGGCGGGATCGGCCATGGCCCGGCCGGCCTGCACGATCGCCCGGCGCTGGGGAGTGCCGGCGCGCTGCGCGGCCGAGGCGGCGACCTCCGCGCCGATGCACCGGCGCATCTCGAGCCCGGCCCGCAGCACGCCGGCGTCGACGTCGGAGCCGTCGCCCACCAGCTGCGGCAGCAGGTCCAGCCCGCCCGTCGTCCGGTAGTCGCTCACCCGGGTCGCGCCGCCCTGGGCGATCCGGACGAGCCCGGCCTGCTGGAGCCGCTTGAGCGCCTCCCGCACCGCATGCCGGTTCACCTCGAAGGACTCGGCCAGGTAGCGCTCGGCGGGCAGCGCCTGGCCGGCGGCCAGCTCGCCGGTGAGGATCTGGCCACGCAGGCGCGCGTACACCTGGTCGGAGACCGACTGGCGGGTGACCGGGCCCAGCTGCATGGGGCCGAACCGTAGACGGCCGACCGGCACTGGTCAACTGGTTGGACCAGTTCGTTACCGAAGCACCGCCGACAGGGCCTCGACCGCGTGCGCCCGATGGTCGGCGAGCACCCGGACGACGGCCTCGACGTCGCGGCGGCGGGCCGCCTCGACCGCGGCGGCGTGCTCGGCATGCACCCGCGTGCGGTGCTCGGCCGTGCGGTAGTACAGCGAGCGGTACGGGTCCGTGGCGTCCCACAGCTGGCGGATCAGCCGGACCAGCCGGGGCATCCCGCACGGCTCCAGCAGCGCGAAGTGGAACGCCCGGTTCGCCTGCGCCATCTCCATCAGGTCAGCACCGGCCTCCGCCTCGAGGACCGCCGCCTCGGCGGCCTCCACCCCGGCCAGGTCGGCGTCGGTCAGCGCGGGGACGGCGCGGCGCAGCGCCTCCGCCTCGAGCAGCGCGCGGATCCGGTAGACCTCGAGCAGGTCGGCCAGGCTCAGGTCGGCGACGAAGTACCCCCGGTGCGGGTGGTAGGCCACCTGGCCCTCGCCCTCGAGCATGCGCAGCGCCTCCCGGATCGGCACCCGGCTGACGCCCAGCCGATCGGCCAGGACGTCCTGCACCACCTGCTCCCCCGGGGCCAGCTCGCCCGAGGCGATGAGCCGCCGGAGCTCGCCGAGCACCGCCTCCTGGGCCGTCGGCGGCCGGCGGAAGCTGCCGTTCAACGCAGCCATGCCAGCACCTCCTCGGTGTGCTCGCCGAGCAGGGGCGGGCGGCGCCGGTAGACCGGCGGCGTGGCCGACAGCCGCAGCGGGTCGGCGACAGTCGGGATCCCGCCGGCCTCCGCCACCGGGCCCAGACCCAGCCGGGCGGCCAGCGCGACCGCCGCGCGCAGGTCGTTGATCGGGCCGCAGGGTACGCCCGCCTGCGTCAACGCGCCGAACCACTCGTCGGCGGAGCGCGCCGACAGCGCGGCGGTGAGACGAGCGGCCAGGTCGTCGCGGTTGGCCACCCGGGCGGGGTTGGTCGCGAACCGGTCGTCGTCGGCGAGGCCCGGCCGGCCGACGACCTGGGCCAGCGCACGGAACTGCCGGTCGTTGCCGACCGCCACGACCAGCGGCCGGTCGGCGGTCGCGAAGACCTCGTAGGGGGCGATCGACGGGTGGCGGTTGCCCATGGCCTCCGGGACGACGTCGGCGGCGACGAAGGCCGACGCCTGGTTGACCAGCGCGGACAGCAGCGAGGAGAGCAGGTTGACCTCGACCCGTTGGCCCTCGCCGGTGCGCTGGCGATGGCCCAGCGCGGCCTGGATGCCGATCACCGCGTGCAGCCCGGTGATGACGTCGACCAGGGCGACGCCGACCTTCGTCGGCTGACCCGGACCGGGCCCGGTCACGCTCATCAGCCCACCGACCGCCTGGACGAGCAGGTCGTAGCCGGGCAGCCCGGCGCCCGCACCGGACCCGAACCCGGTGATCGAGGCGTACACCACGGCCGGGTTGACCGCCCGGACGTCGGCGTAGCCGAGGCCGAACCGCTCCATCGTGCCGGGCGGGAAGTTCTCGACGACCACGTCGGCCCGGGCGGCCAGCCGCCGGGCGGCGTCGACCCCCTCGGGGGTCTTCAGATCGAGCGCGATCGAGCGCTTGTTCCGGTTCACGCCGAGGTAGTACGTGGCCTCGTCGCCCTGGGGACCGGCCCGCCACGGCGGACCCCACGCCCGGGTGTCGTCGCCGCCGTCCGGCCGCTCGACCTTGACCACGTCGGCGCCCAGGTCGGCGAGCAGCATGGTCGCGTACGGCCCGGCGAGCACTCGGCTGAAGTCCGCGACGAGGATCCCGTCCAGCGCTGCGGTCACACCGGATACTGTATCCAATCCGGCAGCCGGCTCGTGGTCAGCCCGCGGGTTCGTCCTCGAAGGCCGCGCGCATCCGCAGGTCGTCGCGGGGGTCGGCCACGCTGCAGCAGCTGCGGCTGCGCACCCGTCCGGTCAGCGCCCCCACCGCGAGCAGCACGACGAGGACCGCCACGAGGGACCCCACCAGGTCGGCCACCCGGCCAGGGTAGCCCGAAGGGGGTGGCCGGCGCCGGCGTGCGTGGCGGATCGGCGGCGGATC
>DAIRVJ010000061.1:0-5776 GCA_036802895.1 Candidatus Nanopelagicales bacterium | reverse complement strand
GGTAGCCCGAAGGGGGTGGCCGGCGCCGGCGTGCGTGGCGGATCGGCGGCGGATCAGTCGCGCGCCACGACCTCGGCCTCGTAGCCGTCGGCGTCCTCGAGGTAGGCCGCGTAGTGCTGGTCGCCGCCGGCGAAGGGGTGCCGGTCGGCGAACAGCAGCGTCCAGCCGTGCTCGGGCGCCTCCCGAGCCAGGTCGTCGACGACCGGGCGCGACGCCGCGTGCAGCGCGAGGTGGTTCAGCCCGGCCCGGTGACGGTCGTGGGCGACGTCCCGCACGAGCACCGCAGGCTCCTCGAGCACGACGTACACGGAGCCGAGCCGCCACGAGCGCCCGCGCTCCCACGACCGGTAGGGCGCCCAGCCGAGCCGGGTGAGCAGCCAGCCCCAGGACGCCTCCGCCCGCGCCAGGTCCGGCACCCACAGCTCGACGTGATGCAGCCCCATCAGCCGTCCTCGGCGACGGCGGCCAGCTGGCCGCACGCGCCGTCGATCTCCCGGCCGCGGGTGTCGCGCACGGTGACCGGAACGCCGTGCGCCTCGAGCCGGCGGACGAAGGTCGCCTCGTCCTGCCGGCGCGACGCGGTCCACTTGGATCCCGGCGTGGGGTTGAGCGGGATCAGGTTGACGTGCACGAGATGGCCGGCGAGCAGCTCGCCGAGCCGGTCCGCCCGCCACGCCTGGTCGTTGACGTCGCGGATCAGCGCGTACTCGATCGACACCCGCCGGCGGGTGCGAGCCGCGTAGTCCCAGGCCGCGGCGAGGACCTCGGCGACCGGCCAGCGCGTGTTGACCGGGACGAGCTCGTCGCGCAGCTCGTCGTCGGGGGCGTGCAGCGACACGGCCAGGGTCACCGGCAGCCCGGTCGCGGCCAGGTCGCGGATCCGGGGGACCAGCCCGACCGTCGAGACCGTGACGCCGCGCGCGGACAGGCCCACGCCGTCCGGGACCGGGTCGGTCATCCGGTGCAGGGAGCCGACCACGGCGGCGTAGTTGGCCAGCGGCTCGCCCATGCCCATGAAGACGACGTTCGAGACCCGCCCGGTGCCGCCCGGGACGTCGCCGCGGGCCAGCGCGCGGTTGGCGGCCACCACCTGCTCGACGATCTCGGCGGTCGACAGGTTGCGGGTGAGCCCAGCCTGCCCGGTCGCGCAGAACGGACAGTTCATGCCGCAGCCGGCTTGGGACGACACGCACAGGGTGACCCGGTCCGGGTACCGCATGAGCACCGACTCGACGAGTGCGCCGTCGAACAGCCGCCACAGCGTCTTGCGGGTGGTGCCCTCGTCGCAGGCCAGCTCCCGCACCGGCGTCATCAGCCGTGGGGTGAGCGTCTCGGCGAGGCGCAGCCGCGAGTCGGCGGGCAGGTCGGTCCACTCGGCCGGGTCGTCGACGAGTCGCCCGAAGTAGTGCGTCGCGACCTGCCGGATGCGGAACGCCGGCTCGCCGAGCTCGTCGGCGACCGCCCGTCTCTCGTCGGGGGCGAGGTCGGCGAGATGCCGCGGCGGCTTGGCGCGACGCGGCTCGGCGAAGGTGAGCTCTCCGGGGGCAGGCATGGTGGGCGGCCAGTGTCCCATGCCGGTCCCATGCCGGTCCCATGCCGGTCCCATGCCGGTCCCATGCCGGCCGAGCCGACCGGCTCGCTCCGGACCCGGCCCCCGTCGGCGATGATGGGGGGATGATCGATGAGCTGCTGGCGCAGAACGAGCGGTATGCCGCGTCCTACCCCCGTGGCCCGCTGCCCCCCCAACCGGCCAAGCACGTGGCCGTGGTCACGTGCATGGACTCGCGCATCGACCCGTGGGCGGCGTTCGGCCTCAATCGTGGCGAGGCCCACGTGCTGCGCAACGCCGGGGCGCGGGTGACCGACGACGTCGTCCGCTCCCTCGCCGTGTCCGTGCACGTGCTCGGGGTCCGGGCGATCGCCGTCGTCGGGCACACCGGCTGCGGCCTGACGCACCGTCGCAACGCGGAGATCGCGGCCATGGTCGAGGAGGGCTCGGGGGTCCGCATGGGCGACTACGACTTCCTGGTCGTCGACGACATCGACGAGGCTGTGCGGCGTGACGTCGACCGGCTCGGCCGCGAGCCGCTGTTCGCCGGCGTCGAGCTGGCCGGCCTGGTCTTCGACATCGGGACCGGCCGGCTCCGGCGCGTGACCTAGGCGACCGCCTGGTGCGGGCACGGCCGGCGTGCGAGAGGGTGGAGCGGACTGCGCAGCATCCGAGGAGACCGCCCATGACGACGACGTCGCCGCCCATCAGTCCGGCCAGCGCCGGCCCGCTCACCCCCGACGAGCTCCGCCTGATCGACGCCTACTGGCGGGCCGCCAACTACCTGTCGGTCGGACAGATCTACCTGCTCGACAACCCGCTGCTGCGCGAGCCGCTGACCGTCGAGCACGTCAAGCCGCGGCTGCTGGGCCACTGGGGCACCACGCCCGGGCTCAACCTGCTGTACGCCCACCTCAACCGGGTCATCCGCCGGGACGGCACCCCCGTGCTGTACGTCACCGGTCCCGGTCACGGCGGCCCGGGCCTGCTCGCCAACGTCTGGCTCGAGGGCACCTACAGCGAGGTGTACCCGGAGGTGTCCCGAGACGCTCGGGGGATGCAGCGGCTGTTCAAGCAGTTCTCGTTCCCCGGCGGGGTGCCGAGCCACGTCGCGCCCGAGACCCCCGGGTCCATCCACGAGGGCGGCGAGCTCGGCTACTCCCTGTCGCACGCCTTCGGTGCCGCCTTCGACAACCCCGACCTCGTGGTCGCCTGCGTGGTCGGCGACGGTGAGGCCGAGACCGGGCCGCTGGCGACCAGCTGGCACTCGACCAAGTTCCTGGACGCCCGGCGGGACGGCGCAGTCCTGCCGGTGCTTCACCTGAACGGCTACAAGATCGCCAACCCGACCGTGCTGGCCAGGATCCCGAAGGCCGAGCTGACCGCGCTGATGACCGGGTACGGCTGGACGCCGCACTACGTCGAGGGCGACGACCCCGCCGCGGTGCACCAGCAGCTCGCCGCCACGCTGGACACCGTGCTGGCCGAGATCCGGCGGATCCAGGACGCCGCGCGCCGCGGCGGCGTGACCGACCGGCCGTCCTGGCCGATGGTCGTGCTGCGGACGCCGAAGGGCTGGACCGGCCCGGCGGAGGTCGACGGCCTGCCGGTCGAGGGCACCTGGCGGTCGCACCAGGTGCCGCTGGCGAACACCTCGACCAACCCCGAGCACCTGGCGGCGCTGGAGGCCTGGCTGCGCAGCTACCGCCCCGAGGAGCTGTTCGACGACCTGGGCCGGCCACGACCGGAGCTGCTGACCCTCGCTCCCGACGGGGACCTCCGCATGGGCGCGACCCCGCACGGCAACGGCGGGCTGCTGCTGCGCGACCTGGACCTGCCGCCGTTCCGTGACTACGCCGTCCCGGTCGAGACGCCGGCGACCACCCGGTCGGAACCGACCCGGGTGCTGGGCGGGTTCCTGCGGGACGTGATGACCCGCAGCCGCGACCAGGCCGACTTCCGGGTCTTCGGTCCGGACGAGACCGAGTCGAACCGGCTGGGCGCACTCTTCGAGACCACCGGCAAGGCCTGGCAGGGCGAGGTGCTGCCCACCGACCTCAACCTCGCGCACGACGGCCGGGTCATGGAGATGCTCTCCGAGCACACCTGCCAGGGCTGGCTCGAGGGGTACCTGCTGACCGGCCGGCACGGCTTCTTCTCCTGCTACGAGGCGTTCATCCACATCGTCGACTCGATGGTCAACCAGCACGCCAAGTGGCTGAACACCACCCGGCAGATCCCCTGGCGGGAGCCCATCGCCAGCCTCAACTACCTGCTCACCTCGCACGTGTGGCGGCAGGACCACAACGGCTTCTCCCACCAGGACCCCGGGTTCATCGACCATGTCGTCAACAAGCGGGCCGACGTCATCCGGGTGTACCTGCCGCCGGACACCAACACCCTGCTGTCGACGGTCGACCACTGCCTGCGCAGCCGCGACTACATCAACGTGATCGTCGCCGGCAAGCAGCCGGTGCTCGACCTGCTCGACATGGACACCGCGGTCAAGCACTGCACCCGTGGCCTCGGCATCTGGGAGTGGGCGGGCACCGACGCCGGCGGGGAGCCGGACGTCGTGCTGGCCTGCGCCGGCGACGTGCCGACCATGGAGGTCCTCGCAGCCGCCGACATCCTGCGGCGGGAGCTGCCGGACCTGAAGGTCCGCGTGGTCAACGTCGTGGACCTGATGCGGCTGCAGCCGGAGTCGGAGCACCCGCACGGTCTGTCGGACACCGAGTTCGACGCGGTCTTCACCACGGACAAGCCGGTGCTGTTCAACTACCACGGGTACCCGTGGCTGATCCATCGGCTCACCTACCGCCGCACCAACCACGACAACCTGCACGTGCGCGGCTACAAGGAGGTGGGCACCACGACGACGCCGTTCGACATGTGCGTGCTCAACGACATCGACCGGTTCCGGCTGGTCGTGGACGTCATCGACCGGGTGCCCGGGCTCGGCTCCCGGGCCGGAGCGCTGCGCCAGGAGATGCTGGACCGGCGGATCGAGCACCGGGCGTACATCCAGCAGCGCGGCGAGGACCTGCCCGAGGTCCGCGACTGGACGTGGGCGCCCTGACACCCGAGCGGGTCCTGGTCGTCAACGCCGGCTCGAGCAGCCTCAAGTTGTCGCTGCTCGGGCCGGGGCCGACCCCGCTGGCCGCGACGACCGTCCAGCGCTGGACCGGCGAGCAGCACCTCGAACCGCTCGTCGAGTTCCTGTCCGGCGCCGGCCAGGTGGACGCGGTGGGGCACCGGGTCGTGCACGGCGGTCCCGACGGCACGGCGCCGGCCCGGCTGGACGACCCGCTCCTCGACCGGCTGGCCGCGCTCACCGAGCTGGCCCCGCTGCACCAGCCACGCGCGCTCGCCGGGATCCGCGCGCTGGCCCGGCTGCTGCCCGCCGTGCCGGCCGTGGCCTGCTACGACACCGCCTTCCACGCCACGATCCCGCCGTCCGCCGCCACGTACGCACTCCCTAGGGACTGGAACGAGCGGTACCACCTGCGGCGGTACGGGTTCCACGGGCTCTCGCACGCCTACGCGTCCCGCCGCGGCGCCGAGCTAGTGGGCGCCGCCGGTCCGCTCCGAGTGGTGTCCTGCCATCTGGGGGCCGGTGCGTCGCTGGCCGCCGTCCGCGACGGGATCAGCGTCGACACCACGATGGGCTTCACGCCGCTGGAGGGGCTGGTCATGGCCACCCGGTCCGGCTCGGTCGACCCGGGCCTGCTGCTGTGGCTGCTGGACGGCGACCGGGTCGACATCGCCGGGCTGCGCGACGCGCTCGAGCACCGCAGCGGGCTCGCCGGGCTGTCCGGCACCTCGGGCGACCTGCGCGACGTGCTGGCCGCCCGGGCCGACGGGGACGCCGCGGCCGCGCTCGCCTACGACGTGTTCGTCCACCGGATCGCCCGCGAGACGGCTGCCATGACCGTCGCCGCAGGAGGGCTGGACCTGCTGGTGTTCACCGGGGGCATCGGCGAGCACTCCCCCGACGTGCGGTCGTCGGTGGCGACCGCGTTGGCGCACCTCGGCGTCCGGCTGGACGAGGGACGCAACCAGGCGGCGGATGCCGACGCGGTGGTCGGCGCCCACGGCGGGCCGGTGGCGACCGTCGTGGTCACCGCGCGCGAGGACCTGGAGATCGCCCGCCAGACCCGGGCGGCGCTGGCCGGCTAGGCCGAGCCCGCGAGCCGCTCGCCCACCAGCCGGAAGGCCTCCGGGGTG
>DAIRVJ010000060.1:10776-13193 GCA_036802895.1 Candidatus Nanopelagicales bacterium | reverse complement strand
AGCTCCTCGATGCTCTCCAGGATGTCGGCCAGCGCCCGGTGCCCGCCGTGCTTCTCGGGCGCGTTGTAGTAGGCGCGGGGGAACCAGCGGCGAGCCAGCTCCTTGACCGACGAGACGTCGACCAGCCGGTAGTGCAGGTGGGCGTCCAGCTCGGGCAGGTCACGGGTGATGAAGCCGCGGTCGGTGTAGACCGACGAGCCGGCCAGCGGGGCCTTGCGCGGCTCCGGGACGTGCTCGCGGATGTAGGCGAGCACGCGGTCCTCGGCGTCGGCGAGCGTGCTCCCCGAGGGCAGCTCGTCGAGCAGGCCGGACGCGGTGTGCATGGAGCGGACGACGTCAGCCATGCCGTCGAGCAGGCCGTCCGGAGGCTTGATCACGACGTCGACGCCCTCGCCGAGCACGGTGAGCTCGGCGTCGGTCACCACGGCGGCGATCTCGATGAGCGCGTCGCGCTGCAGGTCCAGCCCCGTCATCTCGCAGTCGATCCACACCAGGTGCCCGCCGCCCGCCATGCGCTCACCGTACCGGGCTGGTCGTCACGGTCCGTAGGCAGGACACTGGGCTGCGTGACCGGGAGCCTGTGGACCTGCCCCGCCTGCGGGCGGCAGTTCCGGGCGCGCAACCAGTGGCACTCGTGCCGGCCGTCGCGGCAGCTGGCGGAGCGGTTGGCGGAGCTGACGCCCGACTCGGCGGCCGTGGTGAAGGCCCTGGCGGACGCCATCGCGGCGCACGGGCCCAGCCGGATCACCGTGGGGGCCACGCTGGTGACCTTCGCCCTGACCCGGACGTTCGCGGCGGTGCACCCGCACAAGGGCTGGGTCGACGTCGAACTGCTCCTTCCGGCGCCGGTGGACGATCCTCAGCCGCGGCGGGTGCAGCGTCTCGGTGCGTCGTCGTACGCGCACACCTGGCGGATCCACTCCTGCGAGCTGGTCACCGACCCGGGATTCCTGGAGCTGGTGGCGCGCGCCTATGAAGGCGGGGACCAAAGCCACTTCGGCGGGGACTGACGCCGATCTTGGATGGGGGCGTGGGCGCGGCGGCCAGCCTGACCTTCCTCGGCGGAGCCGGCACGGTCACCGGCAGCCGCTTCCTCCTGGAGCAGGACGGCACCCGGGTGCTCGTCGACTGCGGGCTGTTCCAGGGGCTGCGGGAGCTTCGCCGCCGCAACTGGGAGCCCCTGCCGCTGCCGCCGGCCGACGTCGACGCCGTCGTGCTCACCCACGCCCATCTCGACCACTGCGGGTACCTCCCGAGGCTGGTGGCCGACGGGTTCCCGGGACGGGCGCACGCATCGCCGGCGACCTGCGAGCTCGCCGCGGTGGTCCTGCGGGACAGCGCCCGGCTCCAGGAGGAGGATGCCCGCTTCGCGCGGGAGCAGGGGTTCTCCAAGCACGCCCCGCCGCAGCCGCTCTACGACAGTGCGGACGCCGAGGCGGCGGTCGGGCGCCTGACGCCGCTGCCGTTCGGGACACCCACGTCGGTGGCGGAGGGCGCCCGGGTCGAGCTCACGCCCGGTGGGCACATCCTCGGCTCGTCGATCGTGCGGGTCGAGCTGGACGGCCGCACGGTGGGCTTCTCCGGCGACCTCGGACGGCCGAGCCACCCGTTGCTGCGCGCCCCGGGGCCCCCGCCGGCGGCCGACGTGTACGTCGTGGAGTCCACCTACGGCGACCGGGCGCACCTCGAACCGACCACGCGGCTGGCCGACGCCGTGCGCCGGACCGTCGCGCGGGGGGGCGTCGTGCTCGTGCCGGCCTTCGCCGTCGACCGCACCGAGGTCCTGCTCATGGCCCTGCGTCGGCTGATGGAGGCGGGCGAGGTACCGCGTGTCCCGGTCTTCGTCGACAGCCCGATGGCGCTGGACACCCTCGCGATCTACCGGCGGGCGATCCGCGACGGGTCGCCCGAGCTTCGGCCGGACCTGCCCAGCCACGTCGACCTCTTCGACCCCGGGCACCTCGTCGAGGCCCGGACCGTCGAGGAGTCCAAGCGGCTCAACGACCCGATCGGGCCCTGCATCATCGTGTCGGCGTCCGGCATGGCCTCCGGAGGCCGGGTGGTCCACCACCTGGCCGGGCTGCTGCCCGATCCGGCGAACACCGTCGTCCTGGTCGGGTTCCAGGCCGTGGGGACCCGCGGTCGGGACCTGCTCGAGGGGGCGACCCAGGTGAAGACCCACGGGAGGTACGTGCGGGTCAGGGCCGAGGTGGTCGACTGCCCCGAGTTCTCGGTCCACGCCGACGCCGACGAGCTCGTGGCCTGGCTGGCCTCGGCGCCGGCCCCGCCGCAGGTCTGCTTCGTCGTGCACGGCGAGGAGTCCGCGTCGGCGACGCTCGCCGCCCGGATCCGCGACGAGCTGGACTGGGTCGCCGTGACGCCGCGCAGCGGCGAGCGGGTGCTGCTGCGCTGACCGT
>DAIRVJ010000060.1:0-10676 GCA_036802895.1 Candidatus Nanopelagicales bacterium | reverse complement strand
GTCACGTCGTCCAGCGGGCGGCGAGGGGTCGGGGGCGTGGGGACGCCGTAGCCCAGCCGCAGCACCATCTGTGGATAGCCGATGCCCCGCTGCGGGTCGCGGACCAGGAATCGCAGGTCGCTGTGTTCCAGCGGCTGGTTGACGAACGATGCAGCCAGGCCCTGGATGGTGGCCACCAGCAGCACCCGCTCCAGGGCCTGGCCGGCCCTGAGCCACGCCTCGCGGTCGTCGCGCGACGTGGACAGCACCCCGAGGAGGGGCGCCTTCTCGAACCGCTGCACCGGGCGGCCGTTGACCGGGTGGCCACGCCGTAGGTCCCTGACCGGGACACCAGGGTCACGGGGCAGCGGGCCGAGTGCGTAGCCGGGGACGCCGTCCGCGCGGTCCTCGCCGACGCCGGTCCACTCGGCGGCCTCGTCGGACAGCCGCGGATCGAGGTCGCGCTCGAGGTCGGCGAGGTGGACCAGCTCGGTCAGCCGACGCCGCTCGGACTCGTCGGTGATCAGCGTGAGCTCGGCGCCCTCGACGGCCGACGCCTCGACGAGCGCGGTCGCCACCGAGTGCGGCACCTGGCGGTCCTCGAATGGGAAGCGGTTGGTGTGCCGCTCCGGGATGGCGTCGAACATCGCCCCGGTCATGCCGGCCCGGTCGCTGCGGCCGGACAGCGTCACGCGCGCGAGCAGTGTGGGAACGCTGGGTTCTGGCAGCAGGCGCACGTGGGCCGCGTGCCCGAGGTGCTCGGCGGCGACCCTCAGGTTGAGCAGGGCCGCGCCGCAGCTGACGTGCAGGCCGCGTCCGTCCGGGTCGACCTGGCGCAGCTGCCGGCTCGGGTCGGCGTGCAGGTCGATGTGCCCATCGTCGACAGCGAACCGCCACGGCTGGCTGTTGTGCAACGACGGGGCGGAGGTGGCCGCGGCGAGCAGGACGTCGAGCTCGGCGCGGCTGGGACGGTCGACGGGCACGGCCGCCTCCTGAGTGGTGGGCGCGGTCGGGGGCGGCACGGTCACGACCCCGGCGGGCGGACGACCGCCACGGGGCAGTGCGCGTGGTGGAGCACGGCGTGGCTGACCGACCCGAGCAGCAGCGAGCGGAAGCCGCCGAGGCCACGTGAGCCGACGACCAGAAGGACGGCGCCGCTGGACGCGCCGACGAGGGCCCGGGCGGCCTTCTGGTGCACGACCACGGACCGGACGTCGACGTCGGGGAACTTCTCCCGCCAGCCGGCGATGGCCTCCGCCATCAGTGGCCACTCGTCGGCGCCGGTCTCCGCGACGACGTCGGCCGGCAGCGGTGCGCCGTGGCCGGGCAGGTCGAAGGAGGGGCTGTCCCACGCGTGGACGGCGGTCAGGCCGATCCCGCGCAGGGACGCCTCCTCGAACCCGAACGCCAGGGCGGCGTCCGAGACCGGTGAGCCGTCGACGCCCACGACGATCCGGCCCGCCTCGGGGCCCGGCTCGATCTCGTGACGCTGCGGCCGGATGATCACCGTCGGGCAGGGCGCATGGGTGGCCAGCTGCACACCCGTCGACCCCACGAGCAGCTCGGAGAACCCGTCGAGCCCGCGGGAGCCCACGACGACCATCTCGGCGTCCTCGACGCCGTCGAGCAGGGCGAGCGCGGCGGGTGCGCTCACCAGGCGAGTGCTGACCTCGACGTCCGGGGCGACTCGAGTGGCGTGCTCCGTCGCTTCGGCGAGCACCGCCTCCGCGCCGGCGCGCAGGGCCCCCTCGCTCGGACCCGCGTAGCCCGGGGCGACGGGGACGGGCGGCAGCGGCAGGGTGAACGCATGCACCACGACGACCGGCAGGTGGCGGCGTGCCGCGGTCGCCAGCGCCCAGTCGAGCGCCTGGCGGCTGGTGTCCGATCCGTCGTAGCCGACGACGACCGGCTTGCGCGTCATGACGACCTCCCGGCAGCTTTCGGCTGGTCCCTAGGTGCGAGGGTCCCTGGCAGGCGCAGGACCGGCCAGGGACGTTGGTCCCCACAGCACCCGCCGGAGGTTCCCTCCTCCAGCCGGGCGGGTCGGACGACCCTCTTTACACTGCCGGAAGCCCCCTGTAGCTCAGTGGACAGAGCGGCGGACTTCTAATCCGCGGGTCGCAGGTTCGAGTCCTGCCAGGGGGACGTCCCCGGACGACGTCCTCGCTCAGACGTCCCGGGGCCGGAAGCCGGGAAGCCAGCGGACGAGCTCCGCGCGTACGGGGACGGTCGCCTCCAGCTGGGAGAGGACGCCGACCACGCCGAGCCACACCCGGTGGGTGAACAGGTGCTCGGCCGGCAGGGACAGCTGCAGCGCCACGGCGAACTCAGGGTTGCGGGGGTCGTTGACCCGGGCGAACTGCGCGCGCAGCCAGGCCCGGCCGTAGGTGAACACCTCGTGCCGGGCCGGCTCGGCGAACGGCGCGAGGTAGTCGGCGAGCTTGTCCGTCTCGACCGTGGCCCCGGGGCGCACGAAGCCCTCGGCGCGCAGGCCGGCGAGGATCTCGTCCGGGTCGCGGGACAGCATGACGGTCATCAGCCGGCCGAACGTGCGCGGCATCCCGTCGGGCATCGCCAGGGCGGACCCGAAGTCCAGGACGCCCAGCCGGCCGTCGGGCATCAGCCGGAAGTTGCCCGGGTGCGGGTCGGTGTGCAGCAGGCCGCACTGCTCGGGTCCGCGCAGCAGGAAGCGCTGGTAGCGCGTGCCCAGCAGGTCGCGCTCCGCGGTCGTGCCCGACCGGGCGACCGCCGCCAGCGGCCGGCCGTCGAGCCAGTCCGCCACGAGCACCCGGGTGGATGCGGCGACCACACCCGGGACGACGACCTCCTCGTCGTCGCCGAAGGCCTCGCTGAACGCCTGCTGCGTCGCCGCCTCGCGCCGATAGTCCAGCTCCTCGAGGAGCCGGGTCCGCAGCTCCGCCACGAGCGGGGGCAGGGCCAGCCCACGAGCGATCACCGAGGTGAGCCGCAGGGACGCCGCCAAGGTCCGCACGTCGCCGAGCACCGCCTCCCGCGCCCCCGGGTACTGCACCTTGACCGCGACGGGGCGTCCGTCGGACCAGACCGCTCGGTGCACCTGGCCGATCGAGGCGGCCGCCACCGGGTGTTGGTCGAAGTCGCGGAACCTCTGGCGCCAGCCACGGCCGAGCCCTTCGGCCAGCACCGGTTCGACCTGCCCGAACGGCAGGCCGGGGTTGTCCTCCTGCAGCGCGGTCAGGGCCTGACGCCACGTCTCGTCCGGGTCCTGGGGAAGCAGGGCCTCGACGGTCGAGACGAGCTGCCCGGCCTTGAGCGCTCCGCCCTTGAGCTCGCCCAGCACCGTGCGCGTCCGCGCGGCGTTGCGGGCACGGGCCTCGTCCGCCACCCGGGTGGCGTCCGCGCCGGCGGCCCGACGCAGCAGGCCGACCGCCGCGTCGCCCGCTGCCGCGGCCGGCAGTCCAAGCAGCCGCGCCGCCCGCCGGGCCCGGCTGGTCGGCAAGGTGCGCTCGCGTGCCATCGCCCCAGTGTCCGCCCCGACCCGGCGATCGGAAGATTCCGGTCTTCGGAGGTATCACCGGCCCAGCGACCGGGCTCACTCCTAGTGGCCGGGCTGCCGCGTGCGGTGGCCCAGCAGCTGCGCCGGCCAGGGCCGGGCGGGTCCGCTGGCCGGCGCAGCACCTCGTCAGGGGCGTCGGCCGCCGTCCGGGGGCGGTTGGCCCGTTCCGGCCGAGGGGGTCGTGCTGCACCGCTGGGCAGCACGACCCTCTGGTCGGGTTCCTGATTCCTGATCCCGAGCTGCGCCCCGCGACCCTCCAGGACGCGCCAGACTGCACCTACCCGGGTCGCTCGTCGGCCGGCACCCCCTCTGCTGGGAGAACCATGACCATCGAGAACAAGGACTACCTGGCGCGCCGGCGACTGCGCGACGTGGAGCACCGCTCCGAGCGGCTCTCCCCGATCGCGGTTGGTTCGGCCTCCTACTTCCGCCCGGCCGAGCTGCTGCTGACCCTTCAGGCGGTGGAGCGCTACGGCGAGCGGCTGGCCAGCGAGTACGGCGCGCGGCCCTACCGTCCGGGGGACGCCGAGTGGCGGTTGGCGGAGTACGGCGAGGACAAGGCGGACCTGAACGGGCGGTTCGTCCGGGCCGGCATCCCCGTCCAGCTGTGGACGGTGCCCACCGGCGTCGAGCTGCCCCAGCTCGTCGACGAACTCCGCCGCAAGGACCCGGAGGGGCCGGCGATCGGGCTCAACCAGGTGCTGTTCGGTGAACCGGTGTACAAGGGTGGGCCGGGCGACGAGCCGGTGCCCGACGAGCCCTGCGTCGAGTTCGAGCCGTCCGGTGCCTACGACCGCCGCTCGCCGGATCTGGCCGTTCTCGACACCGGGCTGCCCACCGACCTCGCCTCCTGGCACCCGGAGCTGGTCGGGGTCGTCCGGCCGGACGCCGACGACCGCGATGCGCTCGACGACGACGGGGACGGCCTGCTGGACACCGAGGCGGGCCACGCGACGTTCATCATCGGCCTGGTGCACCGGGTGGCTCCGGCCCTGGTCGTCGACCCCGGTCGGGTGCTCGACTCCACGGGTGTCGGCGACGACGCCACCGTGTGCCTCGAACTGGCGGAGACGCGGGCGCCGGTCGTCAACCTGTCCCTCGGCGGCTACACGGAGGACGACCGCCCGCCGATCGCGCTGGGCGCGGCGATCGCCGCACTGGGCCGTTCGGTGGCCGTCGTGGCGGCGGCGGGCAACTTCGCCGACGACCGGCCCTTCTACCCAGCCGCGCTGAAGGGGGTCGTCGCGGTGGGGGCGTTCGACTCGTGCGACGGCGCCCAGGTGCCGGCGGACTTCACCAACCACGGTGCGTGGGTCGACGTGTGCGCTCCGGGGGTGATGCTGCGGTCCAGCTACGTCAAGGGGACCTGGCGAGCCTCCGACGGAGCCCGGGCGTTCGAGCGTGGTGCCCGGTGGAGCGGCACCTCCTTCGCGGCCCCCTTGGTGGCCGCCGAGATCGCTCGTCGACAGGTCCTGGCCGGCGGCTCACGAACCGCCCGGCAGGCCGCCGACGACCTCCTCGCCGAGCTGCCCGACTCGCCATGGCCGCAGCTCGGTCGGCTCTACGAGCCGGCGGTCGACCTGACCCGCTAGGGCCTGGCGGGCGCGCTGACCGGCTCCGGCTGCCTCAGGCGCCCAGGACGACGAAGCCGGCCGCGGCCGCCAGGGACGTGGGGTCCCGGGTGTCCAGGCTCTGCCGGGCCAGGGCGAGCGCCTGCGCCGGCGGCTGGCCGGCGCTCAGGTGCGTGTGCAGCGCCACCATCAGGTCCTTGCTGGCGAGGTCGGGCACCGGGATCGTGGCGGCCACCACCGTGCGGGTGCCCAGGCCGAGCAGGGCCGTGGCCAGCCCCATCAGCTCGTCTCCCGCTCGGACGGCGGTGACGGCCGACTGACAGGCGGGCAGGACGACCAGCCTCGGCACGACGGGCAGCCGCTCCAGGTCGTAGACGGTCAGCGGGCCGTCGGCGAGCTCCAGCGCCGAGAACAGGGGGTTGTCCGTCCGCAGCCGCCCGTGCGTGGCCAGGTGGGCCCGCTGGGCGTCGGCCATGGCGGCGAGCACGCCCTCGACGGTGGCCGCGGAGTCCACGAGCACCGCGGCGCCCGGGTAGCTCCGCGCGATCGCCCGGATCTCGTCCTGCGCGGCGTCCAACCGGGGGCCGGCGACGAGCACGGTGCGCCCCCCGGCCTCGGGACCCGGTCGGGAGAGTGCGCGCACCCAGGTGGCGGCGGAGGGGGCGACCGTGACCGGCCGGTCCGCCGAACCGGGCAGCAGCCCCCACGGCACCGGGTGCAGACCAGCGGACGGGACGACGACGAGCGGACCCGCGCCCAGCTCGCGGGCCAACGGGTCGAGCAGCCTGACGGCGAGTCGGCGGGCCGCCTGTGCCGCGGTGTCGCGGGCCCGGACCAGCCCGGCCGGCGTCCCGAAACCGGTCGCCAGGCGACGCAGCCCGAAGTGCAGCGACTCCAGCTCGACGGTCACCGGAGCCAGCGGACCCAGCTCGTGCAGCCGGGCGATGCCGCGCCCCGAGACGGTCACCGCGAGGAGTCGGCCGTCACACTCGACGTACTCCACGAGCGTGCCCCCGGCCAGGTGGACGGCCAGCTCACCCGGTCGGGGCGGCCGGGGCAGCGGACCGTTCAGCGAACCGGCCGCCTGACGAGACGTGCGCACCACGCGCGCCTCGACGTCACGCCGATCGGCCTCGAGACCCCGGGGGATCGCCCCGGCCAGTCTCGCCTGCTCGATCTCGGCCGTGAGCCGGCGCAGCTCGGCCAGGTCGCCCGCCAGCGTGGGGTCGTCGGGCGGGCGAGCCCGCCGCAGCTGCAGGGTCCCGGCCCGCCACCGCTCCACCCAGGCCAGCACCCGGGTCGGGTCGCGGCGGGTCAACGCCATGGCCAGCCCCAGTCGCGCGAGGTCCTCGCCGTGGGCGGCCGCGTGCACCCGCAGCTCGGTGGCCCCGAGCGCGGCCTGGTGGGAGGCGATGGCCGCCAGTCCCGCTCGAAGGGCGGACTCGGCCCCGCGCGGGTCGCCCCGGGCTTGGCGCAGCAACGCGTGCGCGTACCAGGCCCGGGCCTTGAGCTCCGGCAGCGCCGACCCCCGGGCAGCCGACGCGAGGGCGAGCTGCTCGGTGCCGACCGTCAGCTCGCCGAGGTCGAGCGCGATCCGGGCGGCGGCGAGTCGGGCGTCGAGCTCCTGCACCCGCCAGCCGGCCTTCGCCAGGGCGCCCGCAGCGGTGAGCGCCCGGCTGAGGGCGCGTTCGGTGCGCACACCCGCGCGCTCGTCGGCGCGGACAGCGACGTGGCTGGCCAGCAGCGCCCAGCCCTCACGCTGTTGAGCGGTGAACTCGCGGTGCGCCTCCCGTGCCGCGTCGAGGGCCGCGGCGGGATCGCCGTCGGCGAGCGCGGCCTGCGCGAAGGTGAGCAGCCCCTCGGCGAGGTCGGCGCCCTGGCCCCCGGCCCGAAGCGCGTCGACGGCTCGCGCCGCCGTCCGCCGGGCCTCGGCGGTCAGCCCGACGCCGAGCAGCACCTCGCACCGGTCGAGCAGGAGGTGGGGGACCGGCATCGACTGCTTGGTGAAGGCGGCCTCGGCGGCGTCGTAACGGGCCAGCGCCTCCGGCGCGTCACCCCGGCGCGCCGACACGAAGCCGAGGTTGGCCAGCATCGCTGCGACGTCGGCGTGGTGGCCGAGCCTGCGGTCGAGCTCCAGCGACCGGGTGAGGTCGGCCTCGGCGGCCGCGAGCTCACCACGGTAGGCCCGGGCGATCCCCCGGTTGCACAGCAGCCGCGACTCCCAGACGTGGTCGCCCGCCCGCCGCAGCACCGGGAGCGCGCGCGCGTACTCGGCCATCGCCTCGTCCATGCGCCCGGCCCGCTGCAGGATCAGGGCCCGCTGGCAGGCCAGCCGGGCTGCCGGCACCCCCTGCAGCGCGCCGGCCGCTGCGTCGGCCTCGGCCAGCGCGGACTTCACCCGGCCCTGGACGAGCAGCACGAACGCCAGGCTCATGCGGGCCTCGGCCTCCACCTGCGGGACGCCGCTCCGGTGACCGGCCCGCACGGCCAGCCGAGCGCGGGCGCTCGCCTGCGTCAGGTCGCCGACCGCCCGCAGCGCCAGTCCGGCCGCGCGGTGCGCGGTGGACTGGGCGGCGGTGTCACGGCGACGTCGGGCGAGCGCCAGCGCTTCGTCGGCCATGGACAGCGCCTGGTGCGGATCGGTGCCGACATGGTCGAGGGCGGCCGCCGCTGCCGCGGCGGGTGCCCTGATCATGCTGTCGGTCACGGCACCGACTGTGGCACGGCGGCCACGATTCCGTCAGAGGCTGACCCAGCTGGTCGTGACGGGGGAGCCGTCGTCGGCGACCAGGTGCAGGCGCACGGTGCCGGACGGCACGTCCTCGACGGTGAACCGACCGGAGTCGTCGAGGACCACGACCCGGTGGTCGGCGGACGTCTCGACCTCGACCTCCCCCGAGGCGCCCTCGACCTGACCGAGCAGCGATCGTCGCTCGCCGTCCTCGGTCACCTGCACCTCGACGGAGACCCGATCGGTCTCGAACGACAGCAGCCGCAGCCCGTCGTCGGCGCCTCGGACCAGGACTGGGCCGTCGTCGATGGCCGAGTCGGCGACCAGCTCCGCCAGCTCGGCGTCGAGCCGGCGCATGAGGAAGGCCGCGCGGGCCGCCTCGAGCACCAGATCGGGTGGACCGTCGACCTCCGCCGCAATCCGGCGCAGCTCGGCGAGCACCAACTCCTCGTGGTCAATCATGGCGTGCCCCTCCTGCTCGCCGGATCGGACAGGACGTCGTTGCCGTCGACCAGCTTGCGTAGGTGGTCGAGGCAACGCTGGCGGGTCGGGCCGATGCTCCCGACCGGCATGTCGAGTGCGGCCGACACCTCCGCGTACGACGGCGGCGGTGAGGCCATCAGGACGCGCAGCAGCCGCTGGCACCGAGGCGGCATGGCCTCGAACGTCCGCCAGAGCGCGGCGTCGCGCTCGGCGAGCAGCAGGCCCGAGTCCAGCGGATCGGAGTCGTCGGGGACGTCCGGCATGGCGTCGTCGTCCATCGGCCGTTCCCGGCCGGACCTGCGGATGAGCCGCAGGCACTCGCGTCGAAGCGTCGTCACCAGCCAGCCGGCGAGCCGCTCCGGGTCTTCGATGCGGTGCAGGTGCTCCACCAGGCGCAGCCAGGTCGTCTGGATGGCGTCGGCGGCATCGGCTCCCCCCAGCCGGTAGCCGCGGGCCACCGACCAGAGCAGGCTGCTGTACCGGGCGACGAGCTGGTCCCAGGCTGCCTGGTCGCCCGACCCCGCGGCAGTGACCAGCGCCCCTACATCGCTCACGCGCGCTCCCCGAACGTCGTCGGGTCCCTGGGGGTCGGACCACTGGGGACAGTGTGCCTCAAGCGGTGCCCGAGCCGGTGCCCGAACCGGTGTCTGAAGCGGTGCCCGAAGCGCCCGACCCGACGGGAGCGGCTCGGCCACGGAGGTGACGACGACGGCGTTCATCGGTGACAAGAGCCCCGGCGTGACCGCGCAGATACACGCTGCGAGAGCGAGACGCCGATAACCGGCGAGGAGCCTGTCGCAGGTTAGCGAGGACTATCGTGGAGGGGTGCCGGCAGTCGGAGGCCCGAGCGGCTCGCCCTCGCGGGTCGGGGGTCGGCTCTGCCTGGACTTCGTGAACACGCTCGAGGCCCGACTCGGCCCTCCGGGCTCGGTCGTCGACCACCTGCCCACGTTCGACGCGGTCGTCGACTGGGTCGCCGACGCCCGGGCGCTGTCGGGCGACGCCGTACGTCACCTGAAAGAGGAAGCCGCCCGGGACCCGGGGCGAGCGGCTGGGGCACACCGCCGAGTCCTCGACCTCCGCGAGGCCCTGCACCGGGTGCTGGCGGCCGCCGTCCGCAGCCGCGCCGTTGGGGAGGCGGACCTGGCGCTGGTGAACGCCCTGCTGAGGGACGCGACGGCCCACCACGTGCTGCTGCCCGGCGAGTTCGGCGGAGTGGTCGACGGGTGGCTGCCCGGTCGCGATCTCGACGACGTCGTCTGGCCGGTGGTGATCGACGCCTGGGACCTGCTCACCGAACCGCCCCTGCGTCGGGTCAAGCAGTGCCCGGGTGGCGAGGGTTCGTGCGGTCGGCTCTTCCTCGACACCTCCCGTGGTGGCACCCGCCGGTGGTGCGACATGCGCACCTGCGGGAACCGGGCGAAGGTGCGCGCGCACTACGAGCGCCGCCAGCGAACGAACCGCTGACCGTCCCCGCTACCGTCCGCGCTACCAGCGGACCCCCGCTCGGGCGAGCTCGGCCTCGACGGTCAGCCGCTCGACCGCCGGGATGGGAGCGCGCTCGACGGGTGGAGACAGGCCCAGCAGCCGGCAGCCGGCGAGCAGCGTGTCGTCGTAGGCCCGGCTGGCGGCGACCAGGCGGTGGTGGCGGCCGGGCAGCCGGCGGTCGGCGTGGACGAGCCAGTCGATCTCTGCTTCCAGGCGGTGCAGGGTCGCGGCCAGGGCCAGGACGCGCTCGAGCTCCTGGGCCAGGTCCCGGCCGGACGCCGCTCGGCGGTGCCACCGGCCGGACACCCAGGCTCCGGCCGCCCCGCCCAGCAGGACGAGCAGCAGCGGATCGGGCAGCGGTCCCGGCATGGTGCCTCCGACGTCCAGGATGCCTCCTGGCGCCGCCCGACGCGAGGGCCGCTCCGCATCCACAGGAGTCGCTCGTCCACAGGACGGGCCAGGCGTGTGGCGCCGGGTCGCCCGTCCGGCGACCGTCGTCGCACGGCGTTTCCATGCCGTGACTGTCCGATCGTCCTGACTTGTGAGGAGTCGCCGTGAACGAGACCGTCCTGACCATGATCGGCAACATCGCCAGCGACCTGCGTCACGCGCAGACCAAGGGCGGCGTCCCCGTCACCACGTTCCGCCTCGCCTCGACCACGCGGCGCTTCGACCGCGGCCGCGGCCAGTGGGCCGACGTCGACACCGTGTTCGTCACGGTGGTCTGCTGGCGTGCCCTCGCCGAGCACGTCGCCAGCTCCTGCGCCAAGGGTGACCCGGTGGTCGTCACCGGTCGGCTGCGCCAGCGCGCGTGGGAGGCCGACGACGGTCGGTCGGGCACCAGCGACGAGGTCGAGGCCTTCGTCGTCGGGCACGACCTGAACCGGGG
>DAIRVJ010000059.1:6816-13632 GCA_036802895.1 Candidatus Nanopelagicales bacterium | reverse complement strand
GCCGCGGGCTCGGCCAGCGCGGCCGCGACCGATCCGGCCGACTCCTCGACCGCGTAGGCCGCGTCGATCCCGGCCGCCGAGAACTCGCGGCGACCGACGAGCACCCGCCCGGCCAGGACGACGCAGGGCCGGGCCGCCCGCTGCGCCACCCACGCCACCCCGCGGGGCACCTTGCCGCGCAGCGACGACGCGTCGAAGGTGCCCTCGCCGGTGACCAGCAGGTCGGCACCCGCGGCCAGCCCGGGCAGCCCGACGGCCTCCACGACGGCCATCACCCCGGACTCCCTCCGGCCACCGAGCAGGAGCAGCCCGTAGCCCAGGCCGCCGCCGGCCCCCGCGCCGGCGGCGTCCGGGTCGCCGTCGGTGTCCCGCGCCCAGTCAGCGAGCCGCTGCTCCAGCGCCGCCACCTGGGCCGCGTCGGCACCCTTCTGCGGCCCGAAGACGGCCGCGGCGCCGCCCGGCCCGAGCAGCGGCGCGTCGACGTCGGTGGCCGCGACCAGCTGGACGCCGGCCGGCCACGACGACGCCCCGCCCAGCGCCTCGACCATCCCCCGCCCACCGTCGGTGGAGGCGGTACCCCCGACCCCGACGACCACCCGCCGGGCGCCTGCGTCGAGCGCCGACCGCAGGAGGTCGGCGACCCCGGCGGTGCCGGCGGTCAGCGGCTGCCGCTCCCCCGCGGGGAGCAGGTGCAGGCCGCACGCCTGCGCGGCCTCGACGTAGGCGGTCGCGTCGTCGGCGAGCAGCACCCGGCCGGGCACCGGGTCACCGAGCGGGCCGCGCACGGTCGCCTCGACCAGGCGGCCGGGGACGACGGCGGCGAGCACCGCGACGAATCCGGGACCACCGTCGGACAGCGGCACCTGGGCCAGGTCGGCGTCCGGGGCGGTGCGCGCCCAGCCGTCGGCGATCGCCCGGGCGGCCTCGACCGCCGAGAGGGTGCCCGCGAACTTGTCGGGGGCGACGATCACGCGCACGCCGGCGACCCTACGGGGGCGCGGAACTGTGGGAAAATGAGACGTGACCCGACCCAGCACCCCCGCCGACCTCGACCTGCCGGCGGGGGTCAGCCCGACCCCGCTCGCCCTGCTGCTGCTCGGCCGGGGGGCCGACCCGGACAGCGAGCGCGGCGTCGAGTGCCCCGGGGACCTGCCCCCAGCCTCCGACCCCGACCTGGTCGAGCGGGCGCGGGCCGCGAAGGCCGCGCTCGGCAGCCGGGTGTTCGTCCTCGGCCACCACTACCAGCGCGACGAGGTCATCCAGTTCGCCGACGTGACCGGGGACTCGTTCAAGCTGGCCCAGAACGCGGCGGCCCACCCGGAGGCCGAGTTCATCGTCTTCTGCGGCGTGCACTTCATGGCCGAGTCGGCCGACATCCTCACCGACGACCACCAGCAGGTCGTGCTGCCCGACCTGGCGGCCGGCTGCTCGATGGCCGACATGGCGGCGATCAGCCAGGTGGAGGACTGCTGGGACGTGCTGGCCGACGTCGGCGTCGCGGACGTCACCGTGCCGGTCACCTACATGAACTCCACCGCGGCCATCAAGGCGTTCACCGGCCGCCACGGCGGCACGGTGTGCACGTCGTCCAACGCCAAGCGGGCCCTCACCTGGGCCTTCGAGCAGGGCGAGAAGGTGCTGTTCCTCCCCGACCAGCACCTGGGCCGCAACACGGCCGTGCTGGAGATGGGCCTCTCGCTGGACGACTGCGTCGTCTTCGACCCGCACAAGCCCGGCGGCGGCGTCACCCCCGAGCAGCTGCGGGCCGCCCGGATGATCCTCTGGCGCGGGCACTGCTCGGTGCACGGCCGGTTCACGGCCGAGACGGTCGCGCAGGCGCGCGAGCGGATCCCCGGCGTCCAGATCCTCGTGCACCCCGAGTGCCGGCACGAGGTCGTCCGGCAGGCCGACCGCGTCGGCTCGACCGAGGCCATCATTCGGATCCTCGACGAGGCGCCGGCTGGGTCGGCCTGGGCGGTCGGCACCGAGCTCAACCTGGTGCGCCGGCTGGCGAACCAGCACCCCGACAAGACCGTGGTGTTCCTCGACAAGACGGTCTGCTTCTGCGCGACCATGAACCGGATCGACCTGCCGCACCTGGTGTGGGCGCTCGAGAACCTGGTCCAGGGCACCGTGGTCAACCGCATCCAGGTCGAGCCGGACGTCGCACACTGGGCCCGGGTCGCGCTGGACCGGATGCTGGCCCTGCCCGAGCTCGGCAGCGTCGACTGACCCGACCGGCTAGCCTCGCTTCCGTGTTCCGCCGCCGCAGCGCCGCCGAGGCCGCCCCCGACGAGCCGCTGCCCGACGCGGTCGGCAAGAACCGGCCGACGCCGACCCGCAAGGAGGCCGAGGCGGCCCGCAAGGCCCGGCTCAAGCCCAGCACCGACCGCCGATCGGCCACCAAGGCCGCCCGGGCGGAGGCTCGGGCGAACCGTGAACGCACCCGCCGGGCGCTGCTGGAGGGCGACGTCCGGCACCTGCCGGTCCGCGACCAGGGCCCGGCCCGTGCGGCGGCGCGCGACCTGGTCGACTCCCGGCGCACGCTCGGCGAGCTGATGCTCCCCGCGGTCCTGGTCTTCCTCGTGCTGAGCTTCGTGCCCAGCAACGTCGTCCGCGGGTGGGCGATCCTCGGCTTCTACCTGTTCATGCTGATGGTCATGGTCGACACCGCCTACGTCGGCTGGCGGGTGAACCGGGTCGTGCGCCGCGAGCACCCTGACGACTCCCGTGGGGTGGGCATGTACGCCGCGCTGCGGGCGCTGCAGTTCCGCCGGCTGAGGCTGCCGCGTCCGCGGACCCGAGCCGGCGGGCGGCCACCGACGTAACGGAGGTCGACGTCCGGCGGTTTCGACACCGGCCCCCTGGGTAGGACAGGTGCATGACCTCGTCCCCAAGGAGTGCCGTGTCCACCGACGCCATCGTGCTGCTCAAGCATGACCACCAGGAGATCCGCAAGGTCTTCGGCGAGTTCGAACAGGCGGGCGCGAACGCCCACGCGCTGAAGGGTCGCCTCGTCGACCGGATGATCGAGCTGCTGACCGTGCACACGTTCATCGAGAACGAGGTCATGTACCCGCGGGTGCGCGAGCTGCTGCCCCAGCTCGAGGCCGACGTCCTGGAGTCCTACGAGGAGCACCACGTCGCCGACGTCCTGGTCCTCGAGCTCGCCGGCATGAAGCCCGACCACCCCCGATTCGACGCCAAGACCACCGTCCTCATCGAGAACGTCCGCCACCACATCGAGGAGGAGGAGGGCGAGTGGTTCCCGCAGGTGCGCGAGGCGCTGGGACGCAAGGCCCTGCAGGAGATCGGCGCCGAGATGCTCGAGGCCAGGGCGAAGGCCCCGCATCGACCCAGCCAGCCCGGTGCCCTGAAGAAGACGATCGACGCGGTCTTCGCCTGACCCTCGCATAGGGTCACCGGCATGGACTTCCGGTATCTCGGCCGCAGCGGCCTGAAGGTCAGCGAGATCGCCTACGGCAACTGGATCACGCACGGGTCGCAGGTCGAGGAGGACTCCGCACGGGCCTGCGTCCGTGCGGCGCTGGACGCGGGCATCACCACGTTCGACACCGCCGACGTCTACGCGGGGACCCGCGCGGAGTCGGTGCTCGGTCGGGCGCTGCAGGGCGAGCGGCGGGCCGGGCTGGAGATCTTCACCAAGGTCTACTGGCCGACCGGCCCCGGACCCAACGACCGCGGCCTCTCCCGCAAGCACATCCTCGAGTCGATCCACGGCTCGCTCACCCGGCTGCAGACCGACTACGTCGACCTCTACCAGGCGCACCGCTTCGACGTCGAGACGCCGCTGGAGGAGACCATGCTCGCCTTCGCCGACGTCGTCCGGGCCGGCAAGGCGCTCTACGTCGGGGTCTCGGAGTGGACGGCCGACCAGATCCGGCAGGCCGCCGGGTTGGCTCGCGAGCTGCACGTGCCGCTGGTGTCCAACCAGCCGCAGTACTCCATGCTGTGGCGGGTCATCGAGGAGCAGGTCGTGCCCGCCTCGCGTGAGCACGGCCTCTCGCAGATCGTCTGGTCGCCGATCGCCCAAGGGGTGCTGACCGGCAAGTACCGGCCCGGCCAGCCGCCGCCGGAGGGCAGCCGGGCGACCGACCCGAGCGGCGGCGCCGACTTCGTGCGCGGCTGGCTGCGCGACGACGTGCTCGAGCGGGTGCAGCGGCTGCGGCCGCTCGCCGACCAGGCGGGGCTGACCATGGCCCAGCTCGCGGTCGCCTGGGTGCTGCAGAACGACAACGTGGCGGCCGCGATCATCGGGGCCTCCCGGCCGGAGCAGGTGGCCGACAACGTGCAGGCGTCCGGCGTGCGGCTGGACGTCGACCTGATGGCGGCCATCGACGACGTGCTCGGCGACGCGGTCGTGCGCGACCCGGCGAAGACGGTCAGCCCGGCGACCCGCCCGGAGTAGCCGGCGGTCAGCTCGCCGGGTGCAGGCTCATCGGGCCGTAGACCCGCCGGTCGTCCTCGAACAGCACGACCGCGTCGACGCCTGCGTCGAGCAGCTCGCGCCACGCCTCGCCGACCCACGTCTCGGCGTCGGCCTGGGTCGGGAAGCTCGCCCGCGGCAGCTCCTCGCGCTCGATCGGCGCCCCGCCGCTGGTCTCGTACCGCCACGTCCAGCCCATGCCGCCAGCCTACGGCGCGCGGACGGCCGGGCCGCTTTGACGCCGCGTGGCGCGGCGTGGGACTGTCGCGGGACAACTGCAGACGCGTCCGTGCAGGGGAAGTCCGGTCCAAGTCCGGCGCTGACCCGCAACCGTAGGTCGCCGACCCGCTCCGGGTCGGCGACGAGCCGGGATACCTGTGCGGCGCGAGCGGCTCACTGTTCCGTCGAGGTCTACGGGGCGGAGCCCGGGTCGCCCAGACCCGCGCCCGCGCCCCTTCGCCACCGGCACCGTCCGGCTGGCCAGGGGCGTCGTCGTGGGGAACGGCGCGCGGGCCTCGTCACGCACCGCTCAACGAGAGGCATCGCATGCGACGCGCCGGCTTGCTGGCCCGGGTCCGTCCGACCGTCCGCGCCGTCGCCGGCACGCTCGCGCTGGCCGGGCTGCTCGGCCTGGCCACCGGGCTGTCGCCGCTGTCGGCGCTGCCGGCTTCGGCCGCCACGAGCACCGACCCGGCCAGGATCGGCTTGTTCGGCGGCCAGGACCCGACCTACGACGGCGCCTACCGCCAGTCGCTGGCGCTGCTCGCGCTGGCGGCCGCCGGGGTCGACCCGGCTCCCGAGGCGGTGGCCTGGCTGCTGGACCAGCAGTGCGCCGACGGCGGCTGGCAGGCGTTCCGGGCCGACCTCGCCGCGCCGTGCACCGCTCCCGACTCGACGACGTACTCGGGCACGGACACCAACTCCACCGGGCTCGCCGTGCAGGCGCTGGCCGCGCTCGGCGAGGACACCGCGGTCGCGGACGGGCTGGCCTGGCTGGCCGCGCACCAGTCCCCTGACGGTGGCTTCGCCTACTACCCGGACGGCACGCCGGGCAACGACCCCGACGCGAACTCGACCGCGCTGGCGCTGTCGGCGTTCCGCGCCGCCGGTGCGACCCCGCCGGCCTCGACGTCGGGCGCGACGCCGGCGGATGCCCTGCTCGCCCTGCAGGTCGGCTGCGCCGGCGCGCCCGAGGAGCGCGGCGCGTTCACCTTCTTCGGCTCGGCCAACGACTTCGCCACCGTGCAGGCGGCCCTGGCGATCGCCGGCGGGTTCCTGCCCGCGCAGCCGGCGACCACACCGGACGACGACGCGCCCGAGCTGTCCTGCCCGCCCGCGAGGGCGGCGGCCGCCTCGGACGCCGCCCTCGCGGCGTCGTCGGACGTCGCCGCGGGCTACCTGGTCCGGCGGCTGACCGCCAACGGGTCGGTGATCCCCGACCCGTTCACGCCCGGGGCGACCGACTACGGGACGACGGCCAACGCGGTGCTCGCCCTCGCCGTGGCCGGGCACGGGACCACTGCGGCGCAGGCGGCCCTGGCCGCGCTGGCCGAGGACGTCGACGCGTTCGCGGTGGCCGCCGGGGCCGACCTGCCCGGCGCGCTGGCGCTGCTCACCCTGGCCGCGGCCGCCCTGGACGCCGACCCGACCGCCTTCGGCGGCGCCGACCTGCTGGCGCGCCTGCAGGCGACGCTCACCACCGCGGCACCGTCGCCCACCCCGACGCCGACGCCGTCGTCGACGGTGAGCGTCGCCCCGAGCCGCAGCCCTGCCCCCGCCCCCGCGGTCGTCCAGGGCGAGCAGCTGGCCGCCACCGGCGTCGACGACGCCGCCGGACTCACCGTCCTGGTCGGCCTGCTGCTGATCGTGGGCGGGGCCGGCGTCCTGCGGCTGGCCCGGGGACGAAGCGGCCGCGGATGAGCGCCCGGGCAGCTCGCGCGGCCGTCGTGACCCTCGTGGTCGCGGCCGGCCTGCTGCTGCCCGCGTCGACCGCGTCCGCGGTCAGCTACCGGTTCTGGTCGTACTGGCACGGGACGTCGTCCGGAGGCTGGGCGTTCTCCCCGGTGGGTGCCACCTACCGGCCCGCGCACGGCTCGGTCGAGGGCTGGCGGTTCGCGGTCAGCGCGGCCACCGGCTCCCGAACCCCGCCGCGGTCGGCCGCGTCGTTCAGCTCGGTCTGCGGCCCCTCGCCCGCCCCGGAGGGGCGCAAGCGGGTGGCCCTGGTCGTCGACTTCGGGGTGGGCACAGACGCCCCACCCGGCCAGCGGCCGCCCCGCGGCATCGACACGCTCTGCGCGGAGGTGGCCGCCACCGCCACCGGGTTCGACGTGCTGCAGGCCTACGCCGGCGTGCGGGCCGAGCGCGGGCTG
>DAIRVJ010000059.1:0-6716 GCA_036802895.1 Candidatus Nanopelagicales bacterium | reverse complement strand
GCCCACCCCGACACCGAGCCCGGTGGCCGGCTCACCCCAGCCCGAGCGCGACGCCGGGTCGCCGCTGCCCGCGGTCATCGCCACCCTCGGCCTGCTGGCCATGGTCGGGGCCGCGGCGGCCCGGGCACGAGGCAGCCGATGAGCCTGCGGGCGGCGTTCCTGCCGCGCGACCTGCACCCGCTGGCCTGGTGGGCGTGGGCGGCGGGGCTGGCCGTGGCGGCCAGCCGCAGCACGAACCCGTTGCTGCTGCTGGGGCTGGTGGCCGTCGCCGGGAACGTGGTCGCCGCCCGCCGGAGCACCGCGCCGTGGGCCCGCTCGTACGCCGCGTTCCTGCGGCTCGGCGTGCTCGTGGTCGGCGTCCGGCTGGCGTTCGAGGTCGTGTTCGGCACGACCGACTCGGGCACGGTGCTCGTCCTGCTGCCGCGGCCGCCGCTGCCGCACGCGCTGGCCGGGCTGGAGGTCGGTGGCCCGGTGACCGTCGACGGGCTGCTGGGCGCCGGGTACGACGGGTTGCGGCTGGCCGCGCTGCTCGCCTGCCTGGGCGCGGCCAACGCGCTGGCCAACCCGAGCCGGCTGCTGCGCGTCGTGCCGGGCGCGCTGTACGAGGTCGGCGTCGCCGTCGTGGTGGCGCTGACCCTGGCCCCCCAGATGGTGGCCGACGTTGCCCGGGTGCGGCAGGCCCGGCGGCTGCGCGGCCGGCCGGACCGCGGGCTGCGCGGGCTCGCCGGCGTGGCCCTGCCGGTGCTCGAGGGCGCCCTGGACCGGTCGCTGGAGCTGGCCGCCGCCATGGACAGCCGCGGCTACGGCCGGACCGCCGGGGTCTCCCCCGCCGCCCGACGGGGCACGGCCGGGCTGGTCCTCGGCGGCGTGCTCGGGGTGGCGCTCGGCGCCTACGGCGTGCTCGACGGCGGCAGTCCGGACGTGGCCGGCGTCCCGGTGCTCGGCCTGCCGCTGCTCGTGCTGGGCGCGCTGGCCGCCACCGCGGGGTTCCGGCTCGGCGGCCGACGGGTCGCCCGGACCAGCCACCGGCCCGACCCGTGGGGGCTACCGGAGTGGCTGGTCCTCGGCAGCGGGCTGGTGACGGCCGCCGGATTCGTGCTGGCGGCTGCACTCGGCGGCGACGAAGCCGGACTGGCCACGCCGACCTCCCCACCCAGCTGGCCCACCCTGCCGCTGCTGCCGTTGGCCGCCGCGCTGGTCGGGCTGCTCCCGGCCTGGGCCGCGCCCCGCCCGTACCGCAGACCGGTTGCTGCGGACCACCCGCAGCGGGAGCACGACCGCGAGCAGGTGGCCGCGTGATCCGGTTCGAGGACGTCACCGTCACCTACGCCGACGGCGGGCCGCCGGCGCTGGCCGGGGTCGACCTGATCGTGCCCGAGGGCGAGCTGGTGCTGGTCGTCGGGCCGACCGGCAGCGGCAAGTCGACGCTGCTGCGCTGCGTCAACGGGCTGGTGCCGCACTTCAGCGGCGGCACCCTGCGCGGCCGGGTGACCGTGGCCGGCCGGGACACCCGCACCCATCCACCGCGCGAGCTGGCCGACGTCGTCGGCGTCGTGGGCCAGGACCCGCTCGCCGGGTTCGTCACCGACGTGGTCGAGGACGAGCTGGCCTACGGCATGGAGTCCCTCGGCCTGGCCCCGGACGTCATGCGCCGCCGGATCGAGGACACCGTCGACCTGCTCGGCCTGGGCGACCTGCGGCACCGGGCCCTGCGCACGCTCTCCGGGGGGCAGCGGCAGCGGGTCGCGATCGGGTCGGTGCTCACCGCGCACCCGCGGGTGCTGGTGCTCGACGAGCCGACGTCCGCGTTGGACCCGGTCGCCGCCGAGGAGGTGCTGGCCGCGCTGCACCGGCTGGTGCACGACCTCGGGCTGACCGTGCTGGTCGCCGAGCACCGGCTGGAGCGGGTCGTGCAGCACGCCGACCGGGTGGTCCGGCTGCCCGGTGGCGGGCTGCCGCCGATCGTCGGCCTGCCGGCGGAGCTGATGGCCGGCTCGCCGGTGGCCCCGCCGGTGGTCGAGCTGGGCCGGCTGGCCGGCTGGCGGCCACTGCCGCTGTCGGTGCGCGATGCTCGGCGGGCGGCCGGCGGGCTGCGCGAGCGGCTGGCCGGGCGGTCCCCGCTGCGGGCGGTGCACCCCGGCGACGGGCCGGTGGTGGCGGCGCTGCGCGACGTCAGCGTCCGCTACGGCGACCAGGTGGCGCTGCGCCGGGTCAGCCTGGCGGTGGCAGGCGGCGAGGTGGTCGCGCTGATGGGCCGCAACGGCGCCGGGAAGTCCACCCTGCTGCACGCGCTGGTCGGGCTGCGCCGCCCGGACGGCGGCAGCGTGGCCGTCGGCGGCGCCGACCCGGCCCGGCTGCCCGGGCCGCAGCTGCTGGCCCACGTCGGCCTGGTGCCGCAGGACCCGGGCGACCTGCTCGGCGCCGACACGGTGACCGCCGAGTGCGCGGCCGCCGACCGGGACGCCGCCCGGCCGACCGGGGCGACCCTGGCGCTGCTGGACCGGCTGGCCCCGGGCATCGACCCGGCGACCCACCCGCGCGACCTGTCCGAGGGCCAGCGGCTCGCGCTGGCGCTGGCCGTGGTCTGCGTGGCCGAGCCGCCGCTGCTGCTGCTCGACGAGCCGACCCGGGGCCTGGACTACGCGGCCAAACGCCGGCTGGTGCAGGTGCTGGCCGGGCTGGCCGCCCGCGGGCACGCGGTCGTGCTGGCCACCCACGACGTCGAGCTGGCCGCCGAGGCGGCGCACCGCACGGTGGTGCTGGCCGACGGCGAGGTCGTGGCCGACGGGCCGACCGCCGAGGTCGTGGTCTCCTCCCCGGCGTTCGCCCCGCAGGTGGCCAAGGTGCTCGCGCCCGGGCCGTGGCTCACCGTGGCCGAGGTCGAGGCTGCACTGCTGGAGGCCGGATGAGCGCGGCGCGCAGGGCGGCGCGGGCCGCTGCGGTCGCCGTCCCGGTGCGCGGCCGGGCCGGGCTGGTGCTCGCCCTGGTGTCGGCGCTGGGGCTGGCCGCGTTCGGCTGGCCGCTGCTCGGCTCCCCCGGCGCGGGCCTGGGCCACGACGGCGACGCCCCGTGGCTGCTCGCGCTGCTGCTGCCGCTGCTCATCGTCGTCGTGCTGGCCGAGATCGCCGACGGCGGCATGGACGCCAAGGCGGTCGCGCTGCTCGGCGTGCTGGCCGCGGTCGGCGCGGCGCTGCGCCCGCTGGGCGGCGGGGCCACCGGGTTCCAGCCGATGTTCGTGCTGCTGATCCTCGGCGGGCGGGCGCTCGGGCCGGGCTTCGGGTTCGTGCTGGGCTCGGTGACGATGTTCGCCTCCGCTCTGCTCACCGGCGGGGTCGGCCCGTGGCTGCCGTTCCAGATGCTGGCCGCCTCGTGGGTCGGGCTGGGCGCCGGCCTGCTGCCCCGGGCGAGCGGCCGGCGCGAGACGGCGCTGCTCGTCGGCTACGGCGCGGTCAGCGGGCTGGGGTTCGGCCTGCTGATGAACCTGTGGTTCTGGCCGTTCGTGACCGGCTCGGACTCGTCGCTGTCGTTCGTCGCCGGCGCACCGCTGGCGCAGAACCTCGCGCAGTTCCTCACGTTCAGCGTGGTCACCTCGCTCGGCTGGGACGTCGCCCGCGCGGTGGGCAACGCCGCGCTGCTGGTTGCGGTCGGACCGCGGGTGCTGCGCGCGCTGCGCCGGGCCGCCCGCCGGGCCGCGTTCGACGTCCCCGTGGTGTTCGAGCCGGTCGAGCCGACGCTGCTGGGCCGGCGCTGATGGAGGTGCTACTGCTCGGCACCGGCTCGGCCGACGGCTGGCCGAACCCGTTCTGCACCTGCCCGACCTGCGCGCAGGCGCTGGCCGCCGGCGAGGTGCGCGGGCAGACCGCCGCGCTGGTCGACGGCGCGCTGCTGCTCGACTGCGGCCCGGAGGTGCCGCGGGCGGCGCTGCTGGCGGGTCGGTCGTTGGCCGACGTCCGGGTGCTGCTGCTCACCCACGGCCACCCCGACCACGTCGGCCCGGCGGCGCTGCTGTTCCGGGCCTGGGCGGGGCGGCGCGAGCCGCTGGACGTCGTCGGCCCGGCCGGTGCGCTCGACCAGTGCCGCGACTGGTGCGGCCCGGACGACCCGGTGCGGTTCGTGCCGGTGCAGGGCGGCGACGACCTGGCGCTGGCCGACTACCGGGTGCGGGTGCTGGCCGCCGCGCACGGCGACCCGCACTCCGGCGACGCCGTCCTCTACGACCTGACCGGCCCGGACGGCGGCCGCCTGCTCTACGCCACGGACACCGCCACGCTGCCCGACCCGACGCTGGACGCGGTGGCCGGGCGAGCGTTCGACCTGGTGCTGCTCGAGGAGACGTTCGGCACGACGACCGACCACGGCACCGACCACCTCGACCTGGCGACGTTCCCGCTCGTGCTGGCCGAGCTGCGCCGGCGCGGCGCGGTCGTCGTCGGCACGGACGTGGTCGCCGTCCACCTCAGCCACCACAACCCGCCGGCCGGCGAGCTGGCCGGTCGGCTGGCCGGCTGGGGCGCCCGGGTCGTCCCCGACGGCACGGTGCTCGGGACGTCCGGGGTAGCCGCCGGTGCGGCCCGGCGGCCGGCGACCCGACGCACGCTGGTGCTCGGCGGGGCCCGCTCGGGCAAGTCCGCGTACGCCGAGCAGCGGCTGGCCGCCCGGCCGGCGGTCACCCTGGTCGCCACGGCTCGCCCGCAGCCGGACGACCCGGAGTGGGCCGCCCGGGTCGCGGCGCACCGGGCCCGCCGCCCGGCCGGCTGGCGCACCCTGGAGACCGACGACCTGGTGCCGCTGCTGCGCGACGCCCGGCCCGGCGAGCCGCTGCTCGTCGACTGCCTGGCGCTGTGGCTGGCCCAGGTGCTCGACGACGCCGGCACCTGGACGGCGGCCTCCGCCGCCGAGGCCGACGCCGCCCGGGCCAAGGCGGACGCCGCCGCCGACGAGCTGGTCGCCGCCTGGCGGGCCTGCGCCGGCGAGGTGCTGCTGGTCAGCAACGAGGTCGGCTCGGGCGTGGTCCCGGCCAGCGAGTCCGGTCGGCGCTACCGCGACGACCTGGGCCGGCTGAACGCCCGGCTGGCCGCGGTCGCCGAGGAGGTCGTGCTGGTCGTCGCCGGCGTCCCGGTCCTCGTGAAGGCTCCCGAGGCAGGGGCGGCGTCGTGACCCGGCTCGACCTCGCCGCGCTCGCCGAGCAGGTGTCGCTGCCGGACGAGGCGGCCCGGACGGCGGCCCTGGCTCGGCTGGACCGGCTGGCCAAGCCGACCGGCGCGCTGGGCCGGCTGGAGGAGCTGGCGGTGTGGCTGGCCGGCGTCCAGGGCGGCTGCCCGACCCGACCGATCGAGCGGCCGCGCGTGGTGGTGTTCGCCGGCGACCACGGGGTGGCCCGGCGCGGGGTCTCGGCGTACCCGCCTGAGGTCACCGCGCAGATGGTCCGCACGTTCCTGGACGGCGGCGCGGCGGTGAACGTGCTGGCCCGCGCGGCCGGGGCGTCGGTGCGGGTGCTCGACCTGGCGGTCGACGCCGACACCTCCGACCTGCCGGCGGCGGTGACCGCGCACAAGGTGCGGCGCGGCAGCGGCGACATCGCGGTCGAGCCGGCGCTCTCCCTGGACGAGGCCGAGCAGGCGCTGCGAGTGGGCCTGGCGGTGGCCGACGAGGAGGTCGACTCCGGCGCGGACCTGCTGGTCCCCGGCGACATGGGCATCGGCAACACGACCCCCGCGGCGACGCTCACCGCGCTGCTCACCAACGCCGACCTGGCGTCGGTGGTCGGGCGCGGCACCGGCGTGGACGACGCCGGGTGGATGGTCAAGTGCGCGGCGGTGCGCGACGCCGCCCGCCGGGGCCGGCCGCTGCGCGCGGACCCGGTGGCCCTGCTGGCCGAGGTCGGCGGCGCGGACCTCGCCGCCATGACCGGGTTCCTGCTGCAGGCCGCCGTCCGGCGCACCCCGGTGCTGCTGGACGGCGTGGTCAGCGGGGCCGCCGCCCTCGTCGCGCACCGGGTGGCCTACCGGGCGAAGGAGTGGTGGCTGGCCGGGCACCGCTCCACCGAGCCGGCGCACACGGCCGCTCTGGAGCGGCTGCAGCTGACGCCCGTCGTCGACTTCGGGCTGCGGCTGGGCGAGGGCACCGGCGCCCTGGTCGCGCTGCCGGTGCTGCGTGCGGCCGCCGCGCTGCTGGCGGAGATGGCCACGTTCGACGAGGCCGGCGTCTCGGACCGGGCCTAGCCACGTGGACGCCGTCCGGCTGGCCATCGGGACGTTCACCGTGCTGCCGGTGCGCCCACCCTCCCGGGTCGACGCCCGGACCGCTGGGCGGGCGATGCTGCTCGCGCCGCTGGTCGGCGTGCTGCTCGGCGGGCTGGGAGCCGTGGTGCTGGAGGCCGGGCGGGTGGCCACCCGGCACTCGAGCTGGGGCGAGCTGCTCGCCTCGGTGGCCACCCTGGCGGTGCTGGCCTGGGCCACCCGCGGGCTGCACCTGGACGGGCTGGCCGACACCGTCGACGGCCTGGGCGCGCGGCTGCCCCGCGAGCAGGCGCTGGCCGCGATGCGCCGCCCCGACGTGGGCGCGTTCGGCGCCGCCGCCCTGGTCCTGGTGCTGCTCACCCAGGCGGCTGCGCTCGCCGCCGCCGTCAACCAGGGCTTCGCCTGGCTGGCCGTCGTGGTCGCGGTCACCACCGGCCGGCTCGCCGCCACCTGGGGCTGCGTCCGGGGGGTTCCGTC
>DAIRVJ010000058.1:0-13882 GCA_036802895.1 Candidatus Nanopelagicales bacterium | reverse complement strand
GAGACGGCCACGTCTGGCTGATGCCGCACAACCCGGCGTACGCCCCGATTCCCGGCGACGACGCGACGATCCTCGGCCGGGTCACCGCCGTGCTGCGGCGGGTCTAGCCGGTCAGCTCGCGGCGCCCGGCACCCCGGAGCGTGCCTGCCACCACTCGACGGTGTGCCGCAGGCCGGCGCGCAGGTCCACCGGGACGACGTCGGGGAACAGCGCCCGGAACCGCGCCTGGTCCGCCTGGGAGTCGTGGATGTCCCCCGTCCGGGTCTGCAGGTGCTGCACCGGCAGGCTGCGGCCCAGCACGGCTTCCAGCTCGCCCACGAGGCTCAGCAGGTCGATCTGCGACCCGGACGCGAGGTTGACCGGACCCGCACTCGTGACCCGGCCCAGAACCGCCTCGGTCAGGGTCTGGGCCACCGTGTCGACGTACACGAAGTCCCTGATCTGCGTCCCGTCACCGAAGATCGGCAGCGGTCGGCCCTCGACCGCCGCCGACACGAACGCAGGAACCACCGCCGCGTACGCGTGCCCGGCCGGCTGCAGCGGGCCGTACACGTTGAAGAAGCGCAGGCTCAGCGTGGGCACGCCGAAGGAGTGCTGGTAGGCCTGCGCGTAGCCCTCGGTGGCCACCTTGGTGACTCCGTAGGGGCTCACCGGCTGCTGCGGCAGATCCTCGTGCTTCGGGGACACCGGGTTGTCGCCGTACACCGCCGAGGACGACGCGACCACGACGTAGGCGCCGGTCTCCCGGGCCGCCTCCAGCACCCGGACGGTCCCCGTGACGTTCACCTCGTGGCTGGCGACCGGGTCGGCCAGCGACAGCGGCACGGACGGGCGCGCCGCCAGGTGCACGACGGCGTCCGCGCCGGCGACCGCCCCGCGGAGCGCCTCGACGTCGAGGATGCTGCGCTCGACGAGCCGCACGCCGTCGCAGCCGTCCAGGTTCTCCCGAAAGCCGGTCGACAGGTCGTCGATGGCGACCACCTCGGAGACACCTGCGGTGTCGACCAGCCGGCGGCAGAGGTTGGCGCCGATGAACCCGGCGCCTCCGGTGACGACGACCTTCACGCATCCTCCTGACGTCGCGACGGTTCCCCGTCGGCTGCTGGCCGGTCGGCCCCTCGCTCGTCCGTCGGTTCGAGCAGCGGCCGCTCGAAGCCGAAGGCGTCCACGCCGGTGGCCGTCGACAGCTCGGGCGCCTGCTGGGCGATGACGAGCAGGTCGGGCACGGCCCGGCCCAATCGGCGGAGGAGCTCCTTGAGGGCCCGCGCCGCCGCCGGTGACGACTGGCAGAGGTCGAGCTCGTCCAGGTACACGCCGTCGAACCCCTGACCGGCCGCGACTTCGGCGGCCTTCACCACGCTGCCGCCCGGCCGGCGGGCGCTCGCGCCGGCCGGGTGCGCCTGCAGGGAGGGGTGGAGGACGGACCACTCCACGGTCTGCGCGGTCGACCCCCGGCTGGAGCGGACCTGCGGGACGAGCCGAAGGTGACTCACCACCAGCGCTCCGCGCTGCTGCAGGGCACGCACGTGGGCCTGACCGAGTCCGCCCGTGCCCTGCTTGGGCAGCCAGGCGCACACGACCAGGTCGAACGCCTCGAGGTCGGAGAGCTCGACGTCGTGCCGCACGACCGCCCAGCTGCGCACGAGGGACAGCCGCTGGACGCGGGTGGCACGCACGGTGGCTGCGAGGTTTCGTGCGTCGTGGGCAGCCCGGCTCAACGCCACGCCGGAACCCCAGCCCGCCTCATCGATCCGCCCTTCCCCTCGGTCCGATGATAGACGGTCGCCGGCGACTCACCGGCTAGGTTGGCGAACAGCGGGTGACGGCGGGCGGGAGGGCTGCAGGGTGAAGTGGCGGACGATCGGCCCGAGGAGATCCCGCCGGCCGGGCTGTCGGCCGGGCATCCCCGCCTACTTCTACCCGTGGCCGGACAGCGCGCACTGGCGATCGGTGGGGCAGCTCGAGCCCGGCGCGATCGTGGTGATGAACCCGGACAACGGCCCCGGCGTCGCGGTCGACCCCAACTACGAGCGGGTGGTCGAGGCGGCGCGGCAGGCGGGGTGCCTGGTCTACGGCTACGTCGACACCGCCTACGGCAGGCGCGCCCCCGACGTGATCGCCGCCGAGGCCCGGCTCCACGAGCAGTGGTACGGAGTCGTCGGGGTTTTCCTCGACCAGACCGCACCCGGGCCAGAGCATCTCGAGTACTACCGACGCATCACCCATGGGCTGCGGGAGGCCGGCCTGCACGTCGCACTGAACCCGGGCCAGCCCCTGTTCGACCTGGGCTACCTGGACCTGGCCGACCAGGTCGTGGTGTTCGAGGGGAGCTACGGGCAGTACGTCACCACCCCCTTCCCTCGGTGGCTGCTGCGCCGGCCCCGGGCGAGCCTGTGGCACCTGGTCTACGCCGTCGCGACAGCCGAGGCGTTCCACCAGGTCATGGGTCTGGCCGAGCAGCGCAACGCCGGCCGGCTGTTCGTCACCGACGGCCACCTGCCGAACCCGTGGGACCGGCTGCCGTCCTACTGGAGCGAGCAGGCCACCCTGCTCACCGACCGAACCGACAGCCGCTGAGCAACCATCAGCAGGTGGCCCGCCAGGAGCCCAGCGAGAGCCGCTTCTTCATCGTGGAGAGTCGAAGCTCTCGGGCCTGCGGACAGAACCGGGCCGGGCTGCCCTGGTACTCGACCTGGAACACGGCCTTCCCGGCGGCCACGAACGCGCGCAGGGCCCGGCACTCGCGGTACTGGAAGCACTCCTCGTTCAGCGCCCAGTCGAACGCGGCGACGGTCTGGGCGTCGATGGACTCGATCCCGTTCTTCATGCCGACCGACAGCCCTCGCTTGTGGGCCTCGTGGGCGACCTTCAGGTACCAGGCCTTCTGGTCGGCCCGGCTGATCGGGAAGCCGGGGCGGTTGCCGATCGGGTTGTTCTGATCGGGCTCGACACCGTCGCAGCCGATCGAGCGGGCGAGATCCATCCGGGCCCAGATCAGGGGGGCGAACTTGGCCCACGACCGCTGGCGGATGTCCAGCCAGCGCTCCCCGCTCCACCCGGTGCTGTTCCCTCGAACCGAGGCCGGGAACAGCCGGGCATCCGGCCGGTAGCTCTCCCAGGCGCCGGAGTCCAGGTAGCAGATCACGATCTTGCCCCTGGCATGCAGCTTCTTGATCACTCCGGCGTTGTCGCCCTTGGGCCAGCGCACCCGCCCGAAGCCGGGGACGGTGACCGTGCGCGCGTAGGGCACCGCGTCCTGCAGGTCGATGTCGAACATCGCCGCGGGGCGGACAGTCACGTCGACCTTCCCGGTGATCTGCCATTGCCACGTCGTGCCCGGTCGTGGCCTCCACACCTTCGACGGGCGGGCCATCGGAGCAGCGGGAGCGACCGAGCGGGTGACCTGGGCGGCGGTCCCGCTGGTCGCGCCCTGCTGGGCGGACCCGACGGGCGCGGCCGACAGCGCCGCCGACGTGGTCAGCAGTCCGAACACCGTGGCCAGCGCGGTGAGCCACACGGACGTGCGCACCCAGCCGGACCGACGCCGCCCATCTACCTGGTCGTGTCGCATGGACCGTTACGATAGCGTGACCTGACGCACCGGCACCATCGTGCCGCACATCTGAACCGTCACCCGAATGGCGCTCAAGCCGATCTGGGTGCGAACCGATGCCCTCTCCACGAGGCCCCTCGGCGACGACCGCACGCGGACGCTGGCGCCACCCCTTCCGACCTCAGCGTCCGAGCCCCTGCGCGTTCGCCTCGCCGCCGGCCGACGTGTGCCAGCCCCTGCCCCCGGAGCCGGACGGAGCACCATGACCAGGACACCCGCCCACGCGCGCCAGCGCCGAGCGTCCACCGCGGCCACGATCCTGAAGGCCGCGGTCGCCGTGCAGATCACGGCCGTCCTGGCCGCGACGGCCGTGATCGCCGGTTCGGCGACGGCCGGCCAGTGGGGGCCGAGCAAGACCTCCGTCGTGTACCTCGGTTCGTCGGTGTCGAGCGCCCTTCCGTCCGCGCGCGAGCTCGTCGGCCGCGAGCCGTCGTCCCCACGGGCCCGGCTGACCGTGACCGGACAGCAGACCGGGTGGTTCGAGCTGCGGTCGAGCGGCTCCGAGACTGCCACCGCCGCCTCGGCACCCACGGCGCCGAGCGGGCACGGCTACCTGTGGTCGAGCACCAAGCTGGAGGACCAGGTCGTGGCGCCCGGCCCGTGGACGGCCACGCTCACCCTGCGGGCGACCAGCGCGCTCACGGTGGTTCCACGCGCCCGGTTCTTCAAGCGGCTCGCAAACGGCGCCGGCTACCGCCTCATCGGCACGGCCACCGGCTCCGCTGTCAGTCTCGCCACGACCAGGACGACGATCGCCCTTCCAGCCGCCGTGCTGGGCGAGGTGGCCTTCGGTCCTGGCGAGCGGCTCTACCTCGACCTGTTCGCGAAGGTCGTGACCGCGGGCTCGCCCGGCGACGGGGTCATCCATCTGGACAACGGCGGAGCGGGCCAGTCCCTGGCCTTCCCACGCAGCAGCGCTGCCGCCACGGCGAGTGTGTCCTCACTGAACGAACCGAGCCCGACGGCCAGCCCTTCGCCGACGCCAACGCCCACGTCGTCCACGTCGGCGACCCCAAGTCCGACCCCCACCGTGACGCCGACGCCGACGCCGACCCCGACACCCACCGCCACGCCGTCACCGGCGCCCGGGTCGGTGTGGCGGCCCCGGCCCGGCACCAGCTGGCAGTGGCAGATCACCGGCAGGGTCGATCCGACCCTGCCCGCGCAGATGTACGACATCGACCTCTTCGACGCCCAGTCCGGGACCAGCTACAGCGTCCCCGGCTTCGGCACGGTGACCGTTCCGCGGGGTGAGAACCCGGGGATCATCACCGACCTGCACGCGCGGGGCAAGGTCGTCGTCTGCTATCTCGACACCGGCGCGTGGGAGAACTACCGACCAGACGCCGGGCTCTTCCCCGCCTCGGCCCTCGGCAACAGCACCGGCTGGAGCGGCGAACGGTGGCTCGACATCCGGCGCGGGTCGTGGCCACTGTTCCAGGCGCTGATCGAGGCTCGCCTCGACCTGGCCGCCCGGTCTGGCTGCGACGGGGTGGAGCCGGACCAGAACAACCCGATCGGCAACAACCCCGGCTTCCCGATCAGCCTGGCCGACCAGAAGGCCTGGTACCTCGAGGTCGCCCGGATGGCCCACGAGCGTGGTCTGTCCGTCGGCCAGAAGAACGGCATCGAGACGACCGACGCCGACACGGTGGCCGCCTTCGACTGGAACCTCAACGAGGAGTGCCGGATGTACTCCGAGTGCGGCGCCCTGCGCGGGTTCGTGGCCGCCGGGAAGGCCGTGTTCCACGTCGAGTACCAGGACGAGGGGATGACGACGGCGCAGTTCTGCCCGCAGGACAACGCCGACGACTTCGACGGCCTGTTGAAGCGGCTCGACCTGGGCGTCTGGGTGACCGCATGCCGGTAGCCCAGGCCTAGCCGCCCAGCTCAGGCGTTGACCACCGCGTTCGCCTCCGCCTCCCGCAGGTCCACCACCTGCTCGACCGACTCGAGCGACTCGAGCGACTCGACCGGGGCGTGGGCTGCGGCTCGGCGGGTCTGCCGCATGGTCTCCTGGGCGACGTCCGCGATGATGTCCGCGAGCGACCGCTTCGGGACCCAGCCGATCGCCTGACGGATCTTCGTGGTGTCGGCGACGCGCCGGCGGATGTCCTCGAAGCCGGTGGCGTAGGCCTGGTCGTAGGTGAGGAACTCGATCCCACCCCGCTTCGGCGCCAGGTGGCTCGTCTGGTTGAGGACGGTCTGCGCCAGCTCGAGGATGGTGATCTCGTTCGACCCGCCGATGTTGAACACCTGGCCCACCGCCTCGTCCGACTCGGCCAGGCCGATGATCCCCTCGACGGCGTCCGCGACGTGGCAGAAGGAGCGCGACTGGTTGCCGTCGCCGTGCACCGGCAGCGGCTCACCGTCGAGCGCCGCGGAGACGAAGCGGGGGATGACCATGCCGTAGCGCCCGCTCTGTCGCGGCCCCACGGTGTTGAACAACCTGAAGACCACGACGGGGAGTCCGTGCTGGCGGTGGTAGGCCAGGGCCAGGAACTCGTCGACCAGCTTCGAGGCGGCGTACGACCAACGGCTGTTCCTCGAGGCGCCCAACAGCACGTCGTCGTCCTCGGACGCGGGCAGCCGTACGCACTTGCCGTAGACCTCGGAGGTGGAGGCGACCAGGACCTTCACCCCGTGCTTGTGGGCGTGCTTGAGCACCGACTCGGTGCCGAGCACGTTGGTCTGGATCGTGCTGAGCGCGTCCTCGACGACGAGCTGAACACCCACGGCCGCGGCCAGATGGAAGACGACGTCGGACTCGGCGACCAGCTCGTCGAGCAGGGCCTCGTCACAGATGTTGCCCGTCACAACCCGGAAGTCGGGGTTGGACGTCAGCGCAGCGACATTGTCCATCCGGCCGGTGGACAGGTCGTCGACGACGGTCACCTGATAGCCCCGGTCGAGGAGGGCGGTCGACAGGTGGCTGCCGACGAAACCGGTGCCACCGGTCACCAGCGCGCGGCTCGCCGTCGCGGGGGAAGGGATGTGCGTCATCAGGTGATCCTTCTGAGTCGATGGATGGGTCGATGGATGGGTCGATGGATGGGTCACAGTCGTGTTCCTCATGTCGTGGCGCTGACGTAGCAGTGGTCGGCGGTCGCGAAGACCCGCCGAGTCGAGCGCAGGGAGAGCAGGCCGTAGATGCCGGCGCCGGCCGCCAGCCCGAACCCGAGGGCCTGGTAGCCCACCGTGGTGACGAGGATCAAGCCGGCGCTCACCGCGACCACGGCGCCGACGAGCACGTTGCCGAGCGGTCCCCTCCACTGCCCCAAGGACAGGCTGAAGCTGGAGTTGAACTGCGCCCAGGCCAGCAGCAGGTAGGCCAACAGTCCGGACAGGTAGAGGATCCGCAGATCAGCGGCCTCGGCCTGCGGAGCGATCCGGGTCAGCGCGGGAGTGCGGATGAGGATCTCGACCACGACGATCGTCAGTGCGCTCAGGGTCAGCAGGCTCTCCAGGTAGCCCCTCAGCTCGCCTCGATAGACGGCGTCCAGGCCCGCGCCGAAACGGGCCGGCTGCTCCGCGGGCAGCTCGGCCTGCAGGTCCCTGGCGGCGACCCAGAAGTGCCGGATGCTGCGCTCCGCCACGCCCAGCCCGAGAACGGCCGGGGCGAGCGGCAGGAACAGCCCGAGCTCCAGCGTCGTCACCTGAGGGTTGGTCGGTCCGAGGTCGGCCCAGCCGATGACGTGGACGGAGACGAACATCAGCACGCCGAGCGTCCCGTAGACGAAGTACGGAAGGCCCTCGAGCGCCATGAAGCCGATCGATGGCAGGGTCCGGTCGGTGCTGGGCCGCCCCTCGGCCCCTCGGCGCAGCGCGTGGTCCAGGGCCACCGCCATGACGGTGACGACGACGACGAAGCCGGCTGCGGTCCCGAGGCCCAGGTGCGCCGACGTGATCGGGGTCAGCGCCCGGTCGAGTCCGATGCCGACGATCACGCCGCAGGTCAGGCCGACCCCGGTCCAGCCGCTGACCGCCACGATCGACAGGGAGGCGGCGAGCATCCAGATCACCGACAGCGCGAGCGCGGCGAGCAGGAACGTCGTGCGCTCGTGGGCGAAGAACGCCAGGGCGCTCCACCCCGGCAGGACGACCAGCAGCGTCATGACCGCGGTCAGCACCACGCCAACGGCCAGGCACCCGATCAGGAACCGGCGGGCCGAGTCGACCTTCGAGAGAGAGACGAGCGTCGAGGCCCTGGGCCCGATGGCCAGCGCCACCCCGTTCGTGAACAGCATGCCGGCCGTCATGCCGATAGTGAGCGCCAGGACCCGTTCGGAGGTTCGCGCCCCCCCGACGGTGAGCGCCCAGATGGCCGTCAGCAGCGCGATGGAGGGCAACAGCGCCAGGATGGGCCGCCGGGCGGTGTCGAGATGGGATCGCTGCCGGGCAGCGGCCGCGGTGAGGTTGACCGGCAGCTGGGGCTTGCCCTCACCGCCGGACGGCCGCTCGTCACGCACCGTCCCCAGCAGCGCGTCGGCGAGGCGGAACGTGTTCGGGAAGCCGTAGCGCTCGGCCGCCACCGCATCGGTGACTCCGACCGACTCGATCACCGCGGCCACCTCGAGGTGGTCGATCGGATAGCGGGTGCGACTGCGGACCTGGTCGGTGAGCTCCTCGACGGCCGTCCCGGGCGCCGGCTGGGCGTCAGCAGCCTCCAAGGCCGAGGAAAGCGGCGGCGGGATCCGCCCGGCCGCCTGCCAGTGTCCGTGGGCCGGCGACAGCCGCAGATAGCTCGAGTAGTGCGCCCCGCGGAACTTGGCGGTCGTGAACAGACCCGTCGCCCGCTCCTTGGCCGCCACCCCCAGGGCCAGCCGTCGCTCCGGGTCGTTGACCAGGGCCAGGATCCCCTCGGCCATGGCCTGCGGGTTCCGCGGCTCGACGGCGATCCCCGCACCCTCGATCTGCTCCGGGATGCCGCCGACAGCCGTGGCCACGATCGGCCGACCGCACAGCATCGCCTCGAGCGTGCTGAACGGGAACCCCTCGGAGACGCTCGACAGCACGACCACGTCGCCCTGCAGGTAGGCCTTGGCCGGATCGTCTGTGTACCCGCAGAACTCCACGATGTCGGCGAGGCCGAGCTCCTCGTGCAGGGCCAGGCAGCGCTGGTGGTAGTCCGCGTCCGCCGCGGGCGCGCTGCCGAACAGCTTGAACACGACGTCCGGCCGCTGGTGTGCCACCAGGGCGGCCGAGCGCAGCAGCGTCTCGACGTCCTTGAGCGGGTTGATCCGACCGACCCAGACGACGCACGGCCGCGTCCGGTCCGCGTCCGGCTGCGGTTCCCCGGCAGCCTCCGGGCTGTCGACCCCGTAGTAGATGGTCTCCAGGCTGAACGGGTCCGCTCCTGCCTCGACCTCCCAGCGCTGGTTGTAGTCGCAGCACGGGGAGATCTGGTCGGCGAGCTGGTAGCTCAGCTCGGTGATGCGCCGGGCGAACCCGAGCCCGAGCAGCTTGAGGAAGGCGCTGTCCTCGCGTCCCGCCTCGGCCAGGTATCGCTCGCGCAGGTAGACGCCGTGCTCGGTCAGCAGGAACCCGGTTCCGTGCTCGAGCTTGGCGGCGATGGCCGCCATGCTGCAGACCCCGGCCATGGCGGCGTGCACGACGTCGACCTCGGGGAGCGGCTTCGCGAGCGGGAAGAGCCAGCGGGCGAGCCACTGGAAGCCCGTGGTGAGCTCCCACAGCTTGAGCTCGGGCAGGTCGAGCCGCTCGTCGAGCAGCTGGTAGGCCTGGCGTGCCTCGTCGACGAACATGGCCCACACGGCGTCGTGCTGGAGGGTGCGATGGAGGTCACGCGTCGAGAGGAACCGGTAGATGGCGTGGATGTCCCCGGCCAGCCCCGGGTCGGTCGGCTCAGGGGACAGCACGGCCCCGAGGAACCGACGCACCGGGGGCAGGAACTCCGCGACGACCTCCTCGTCGGTCGTCCGGGCCCGCGACCCGTGCAGCTCTCGGATGCCCAGCTTCGGCCAGGACTCCTTGACGTCCCTCACGTTCCACAACGGCACCGCCGCGATCTCGACGATGTTCGGCAGCCGCTCGAACACCGGCGTGAGGCCAGGTTGGGGGGCCACGGCCAGGACGCTGAAGTCCACGTGCGGGAGGCTGCGCACGAGGCCGTCGCACCAGGTGCTGACGCCGCCCCACTCGAAGGGGTAGGTGCCCTCGGCGACGAGCAGCACGCGCGGTGGCCGCCGCGGACCGTCGTCGGCCGCCTCGGCCCGGTCGATGAACGTGAACCGAGGCGGCAGCACGACGACTGGATCCACTGTGGTCATCGCCGTCACCGCCCCCTTCCGATCCTCGTCGTCCTGGTCGCCGCCCGGATACGACCGGTGCCCTCCGGTCGTATCCGGGTCCTGCCTGCCTGCCTATCCCCGGGTGCCTACAGCAGCGGCAGCGTCACCGTCTGGCCGGCCTGCAGCGTGACGTAGGAGATCGCCTGCCCGCCGTAGAACTCGACCGGGTAGGCGGTGCCGGCGTCCAGGCCAGTGACGGGCACCACCACGGCCTGCTGCGAGGTCAGCGTGATGCTGACCCCCGGCACGATGCTCGCGCTCAGCCCACCCGTTCGCAGCGCCTGGTTGTACGTCATCCGGCTGGCCTGGCGCGCGCCCAGCTGGTCCATGGTCGGGCTGATCAGCGGCGTCTTCACCAGCTGGTTGTACTTCGCCATGGTGGCGTTGATCAGGTCACCGAGCAGGGACCGCACGCCGTCGTAGGCCCGCAGGTTCGGCTGGTGGAACATCAGCGGCCGGTTGTGGCCCTGCAGCAGGTAACGCAGGAGCACCGTGCTCTCGCGGTCCAGCAGCTGCTGGTAGGTGTCGACGTGCCCGAACGGCGCGCCGACCGGGTAGAGGCAGTTGTCCTCGGCCAGCCACTCCTGCGGCGTGCTCACGTTGAAGTACAGGTTCACCGGGTAGCGGGCGATCTCGAGGATCGACGGCTCGAGGGCGTTGTAGCGGCCCTCGTTGACGCCGTACGTCGCCGGGTCACCGGTGCGTGAGGTGTCGGAGATGAGGTACTTGATCCCCAGGTCCTTGGCCGCGCGCAGGAACTCCGGGTTGGTGAGGCCGGAGATGTCGGGCTGGATGAGGTTGCTCGTGCTGAACGTGGTCATCGGGAACGTGGCGGCGAGCTGGATGTTCGGCTGCATCTCGTCGACCGTTGCCGTGGCGTAGTCGACCGCGTCGAGGTTCTGGTGGGTCCAGGTGTGGTTGACCCACTTGAACAGCTGCTGGAACCTGCGCAGCTGCGGGGTCAGCGTGTCCGTCAGCGGGTCCGTGTAGCCAGGTTGGCTTCCCTCACCGTTGAACGGGAACGTCATCTTCACGGCCCTGCTGGTGCCGCTCAGTCCCCGCTGCCAGTTGACCGCGGCCCTCAGGTCGTTGCCGGTGATCCGGTACTCCGGCAGCGCCGGGTCGTCGACCGACGTGCCGCAGGGCGTGCCCACCGGCCAGATGCTGTCGGCGATGAAGATGTCGTCCATCTGCGGGTCGAGGATCGCGTGCCGCTCGCCGAGGAAGAGGCCCTTGGTCACCCAGTTGACGAGCCCGTACCCGAGCACCTGGCCGTGCGTGAGGTAGCCGGCGCTGTCGAACGTCAGAGCGAGGACCTGGCGGTTGCGCTGGGTCGGGTAGGTGTGCACCACCGCCAGCACCCGTCCCGCCCCGTCGGTTAGCAGCGGCACGGTGGTGGTGTCCAGCGGGTCGACCGTCGCCCGGTAGGTCCACGCGTTCGCGATCGGCAGCGAGCCGGTCGGGTTGACGTACTTGAAGACGCTCGTGCCGGCCGCGGTCCACTTCGCCGACGTGGGGTTGCCGTCCTCCCCCGCGTAGATCAGGCCGAAGTCGCTGGTCGGGTAGGTGTTGGCGCTCACCGAGCGGATCCGGAACGTGGCCTCGAAGGTCCACAGCGCGGTCCACTCGCTGGTGGTCAGGGCGCTGGCGACGAACGTGCCGTCCGGGGCGACGTAGGAGAGCGTTCCGTTGGTCTGCATGACGCCCTGGTAGTACGCGTGCACGCCGCCGTCCCAGAGCCGGTCGGCCGTCACTCCGGCGTCCCATGAGGTCACCGAGCCGGAGGTGCACGTGGTGTCGACCGGGTTCACCGAGTAGTTGATCTTCCAGCTGCCGTTGACGCACAGCTGCTTCGTCGTGCTCTTGTACACGTCGTAGGGGACGCCGATGTAGTCCATGGCGCTGGTCAGGGTCGAGAGGTTGTAGTCCCAGGTCCCAGCGGGAACCTGGTTCACCCCGTTGGGATTGGGGTCGCCCTTCGTCGCGAGGACCAGCACCCGCAGCTCGATCGGGTCGACCGCAGCGGCTGCGGTCACACCGACCGACTCGGTCGACGTCGCCCCCTTGGGCGGACGGAGCTTCGCGTCCTTCATCTTCCGCAGCGTCGCCGCGGGGAGGGTGTCGGTCGGAGCCTGGACCAGCTTGTGGCTGCCGTGCTCCTTCTTCGCCGGCTTGGTGGGGCCGGCCGCGCCGGCGGCCGGAGCGGCCGTGACGGCGAGCAGGACGACGGCGGTGCCGAGCGAGGCGAACAGTCGCCGCCTGCCGGCGACGGGTCCGAGGTGTGACGAGCGCGACATTGACGGCCTCCAACGAGGGCTGAGCGTCTGGCGAGGAGTCGGCATCAGAGGACGACCCGATGCGGAGCGGCGTCGAACCGGTAGGTGGTGTCCAGCACACGGGGGCGAGTGGCGATCCAGTTGTGGTCAACGCCGGGATGGAGCGTGTTGACGATGACGAGGTCGTGCTCCCCCGCCGGTGCCTCCGAGTTCGACCGCAGGATGCTCCCGTCGCCCAGCCGAAGCTCCGGCAGCAGGGGATCGATGTACTCGACGGTCGCGCCGGCGGCCATCAACCGATCGATGATCTCCAGAGCGGGCGACTCCCGAAGGTCGGCGACCCCCGGCTTGTACGCGACACCCACGACGAGCACCCGCGCGTCGCGCAGGCCCTTCCCGGCGTCGCCCAGCACGTCCCTGGCCCGGTCGACCACCTGGCGTGGTCGTTGGGCGATCGACTGCATCGCCTGCTCGATGACCGGGGCGGAGTGCCGGTCCCGCTTGAGCTGCCAGAGCAGGTAGTACGGGTCGCACGGGATGCAGTGGCCACCGACCCCGGGGCCGGGGAAGAACGCCATGAAACCGTACGGCTTCGTCCTCGCGGCCTCGATCACCTCGATGACGTCGACGTTGAGGCTCCGGCTGAGATCGGCCATCTCGTTCACCAGCGCGATGTTCACGGCGCGGAAGGTGTTCTCGTAGAGCTTGGTCAGCTCGGCCGCCTCGGGGCTGGACACCAGGTGGACGTTCGTCGCGTACGCCGACAGGACCTGGGCCGCCCTGGTGCCGCACTCCGGGGTCACCCCCCCGACCACCCGGGTCACGACCTCCTGCGGGTACTCGGCGTTGCCCGGGTCGATCCGCTCGGGGCTGAACGCCACGCAGATGTCCTGGCCGACTCGCAGCCCGCGCTCGGCCAGCGGGACCACGAGCAGGTCCTTCGTGGTGCCGACGTAGGTCGTGGAGGTCAGGATGAGCACCTGGCCCGGCTGGGCGTGCTCGACCACCGTCGAGCAGGCCGCCGCGAGGGCGCGCAGGTCGGGCACCAGGTAGTGGTCGACCGGCGTGGGCACGCAGATGATGACGGTCTCGGCCGCGCCCACGGTTTCGGCCGCCGTCGTCAGGTGCAGGCTCGACTCGTGCAGGGCTCGCGTCAGCCGCTCGTGATCGGTGGCCAGCAGGTCGACCTGGCCGGCCCGGATGTCGTCCAGCCGGGCGCCACTGGCCTCCAGCCCCACGACCGACAAGCCGGCGTTGGTGAACGAGAGCGCGGTGGGCAGCCCGACATAGCCGAGGCCGACGATCGCCACGTCGTAGGCGAAGCCCCGCTGACGCGGTGATCGCCGCGGCACTCGGTCGGTCAGGTCGATCAGGACGTCGTCGGACGTCGAGAAGTTCTTGAGCATCAGCCCCCCAAAGGCCTAGTTCCCCTGTACTGCGCCCCGCTACACCCCTGCTCGCGCCCCGCCACACCCCTGTTCGCGCCTTAGCCGACCCTCCCTCGGCCCTGGGCCCCACCTTGCCCGAGGATACGAGGGCAAGGAAGGGACAATTGGGACACGATGCCAAGTTGGGCTGTGAGTTGGCCTGCAATTCACGTTTGCGTGACGAGCCCTTCGCGCACCGTGATCGAATCGGCACCCTGACGAGGTCGGGACGCCGTCGTCAGGGCGGCTCGACCCGCA
>DAIRVJ010000057.1:1930-13899 GCA_036802895.1 Candidatus Nanopelagicales bacterium | reverse complement strand
GTGCCGACGCTGGCGCGCAAGGCTCAGGTGCTCATCGACTGGACCCAGGCCTTCTTCTTCCGGCGTGAGATCGTCTCCCTGTGGTCGATGCACGAGCCGTTCAAGGAGTTCGCCGAGGCGGCCGGCACGCCGTCCGGGTCGCCGGCCACCCGCGCGGGCTGACCGGGTGACCGCCCGCGAGGCGGTCCGGCTCTGGGCACTGACGCGGCTGGCCATGCTGGCGCTGCTGGTCATCGAGTCCAACATCCTGGACGACCCGCGGTACTACGCCCGCCGGCTGGACCAGCTGTCCGGCGCGGGTGGGGCGGCCGACACGCTGACCGAGTACCCCCTGCCGGCGCTGGCCGTCCTGCTGCCCCCGTGGTGGGTCGCCGGTGGCGACCGGAACCGCTACCTCGTCTCGTTCGTCCTGCTCATGCTCGCGGTCGATGCCGCCTTCGCCGTCCTGCTGTGGCGGGCCGGCCGCGGGCCCACCCCCGGTCTGCGGCTGTGGCTGGTGTTCGCCCCCCTGCTCGGCCCGTTGCTCGTGACGCGCTTCGACCTGGCCTCGGCCGCCCTGGCGGCGGCAGCGCTGGTCGCCGTCGCCGCCCGTCGACCAGGTCGGGCGGGCGGGCTGCTCGCGGCTGGAGCGGCGGTGAAGGTGTGGCCAGCGGCGCTGCTGCCTACCCTCCTGGTGCGTCGCCCCGACCGTTGGCGGGCGCTGGGTGGCTTCGCCGCGGTGGCCGCGGTGGCCGCGGCGGCCAGCCTGGCGGCGGCCGGGCGAGAGCGGCTGCTGTCGCCGCTCACCTGGCAGGGCGACCGCGGCCTGCAGATCGAGTCGGTGCCGGCGTTGCCCCTGATGTGGGCCAGGGTCGTGCGGCCGCAGACCTGGGACGCCGAGTACACCAGGTTCCTCACCTTCGAGCTGCGCGGACCGGGCACCGACCTGCTGCTCGGGGTCACCTCCGTCGCCACGGCCGCGGCGCTGGTGGTCCTGGGCCTGCTGGTGCTGCGGGCGTGGCGGTCGAGACCCGGGCCGGCCTCCGTGCCCGCGGTGGGCCTGCTCATGGTCGTCGGCTGTGTGCTGCTCATCGTCACCAACCGGGCGTTCAGCCCGCAGTACCTGGTCTGGGTGGTCGCCCTGCTGGCGGCTGTGGGGGCCGTGGCCCCTGCCGAGCCGGTGCTGACGCAGGCGAACCGGCTGCTGCTGGCGACCTGCCTGCTCACCCAGGTCGTGTACCCGCTCGGCTACGGGATGCTCACGACCGAGGCCTGGTTCACCGTCGTCGGCGTGAGCCTGCTCACCGTGCGCGCCGGGCTGCTCGTCGCGCTGACCGTGCTGCTCGCCCGACGCCTGGTCCACCTGACCGGTCGTGTCCCGGTGCCGACATGACGCCACGTCCGGCAACGGTTGCGGCGCAGGGCTGGGCAGCCGCCGCGCTGCTGGCTGTCCTTGTCGTCGCGGGCTCGGTCAGCTTCCACGCCGTCTTCACCCCGCTCGGCGTCACCGTGCTGGCCGCGGCGGTCGCCGTGCTGGGCGTCGCGGTGACCCGGGGTGCCGCAGCGGTGCCGCCCGCCCGCTGGGCGGTGGCGGCAGCCGTGGGGGTCGCCGCCCTCGCCCAGCTGGCCAAGCCGCCGACGATGAACGTCGAGGGGGGCACCTGGCTGCTTCCCGCCGGCGTGGTGGCCGCGCTGCTCGGGACCGCCGCCGCCGCCGTCCTGCTCCTCCCGGCTGTCGCGGGCAGGTTGCGTAGGCGGACGGTGGTCGCGGGGGCGGCCCTGGCGGCCCTCGCCGGGGCCGGTCTCCTGGTCGTCCGCGGCAGCCCGCGCCCGCTCATCGACGTGTGGGCGATCCTGCAGGGCGCCACACTCGCGGCCGCGCACGGTGGCAACCCCTACGACATGACGTTCACCGGCGTGCCACCGGGTCAGGTCGACGACTGCTTCAACTACCTGCCGGCCACCTTCCTGGTGCCCGTCGCCTCCCGGCTGCTGCTCGGAGACGTGCGGTACGCCCAGCTGCTCGTCCTGGTGGCCGGGGTGGCCGCCCTGCTCTGGTGGGCCGGGCGGTCGGCACGGGGGTCGGTGGCGCCTGCGCTCGCGGTGCTCGCGGGTGTGCTGCCAGGTGTCCTCTACGACGTCCAGCAGGCGTGGAACGAGACCGTGCTCTTCGGGGGGCTGGTGGGCGCGGGCGTCGCCCTCGCGGCCCGACGGCCGGCCTGGGCGGTCGCCGGCCTGGCGCTGGCCCTGGCCACGAAGCAGCACACCGTCCTGCTGCTGCCGCTGTGGGCCCTCTGGCCGGCCTTCGGGACCCGGCGGACCGTGATCGCCGGCGGTCTCGCCGGGGCGGTGGTCCTCCCGTGGCTGCTGGCCGACCCCTCGAGGTTCTGGCACTGCACGGTCGGGTTCTTCCTGGACCTCCCGGCTCGCCCGGACTCGCTGTCGCTGTGGCGGCTGCTGCCCGGTCCGCTGGGCCCGGTCACCCTGCTGACGGGCGTCGGGGTGGCCTACCTCCTGGTGCTTCGGACGGTGCCGCGAACCCCCGGGGGCCTGCTGGTCGCGAGCGGGCTTCTGCTCGCCGTGTTCGCCCTGCTCAACAAGCAGAGCTTCCTCAACCAGTGGCTGATGGCGGCGCAGCTGGTCGTCGCCGGGCTGGCGCTCGTGGCCACCGACGTCCCGGCGCACGTACGCTCGGAGCCGGGCCCCCGTAGCCCAACTGGACCAGAGGCGTCCGCCTTAAGAGCGGATCAGTGAGGGTTCGAGTCCCTCCGGGGGTACCGTAGGAGATCCTTTCCCCACGCCAGAGGAGCACGATGAACAGCCGGAACCCGGTGCTGGCCCGCGAGTTCGGACCGAACGGCGAGGCCTACGCAGGCTTCCACGAGCGCCCCGCTGCCGCGGGCGCGGGCGCCGCCGCGACGGTCGGCGCCGACACCCTGCGCGAGATGTACGACCGGCCGAGCACGCTGGGCCGGTCGATGACGATCGACGACGTCGTCATGAAGACCGGCATGCTCTTCGCCCTGCTGGTCGGCGGGGCGGTGATCGGCTGGTACGTGGTGGCCGACCGGCCGGCCGTCATGCTCGGTGCGCTGTTCGCCGGGCTGGCGCTCGGTCTGTTCATCAGCTTCAAGCGAACCACCAACCCGGCGCTGATCATGACCTACGCCGTGGTCGAGGGCGTCTTCCTCGGGGCGATCAGCCGGTACTACAACGCGGCATTCGACGGCGTCGTCCAGCAGGCTGTGCTCGGCACGCTCGTCGCGTTCGGGGTGATGCTGCTCGCCTACCGCAGCGGTCGGCTGCGCGCCACTCCCGCGTTCGTGAAGTTCATGTCGATCGCGATGATCTCCTACCTGGTGATCGCGCTGGCCAGCCTGGTGTCGTCCTTCATGGGCGTCGGTGCAGGCTGGGGCTTCTACGGCGTGGGAGGCCTCGGGATCCTGCTGTGCCTCGCCGGGGTCGGCCTGGCCACGTTCAGCCTGATCCTCGACTTCGACTCGATCGAGCGGGGTGTTGCGGCCGGGCTGCCCGAGCGGGAGTCGTGGCGGGGTGCCTTCGGCCTGGTGGTCAGCCTGGTCTGGCTGTACCTCGAGCTGTTGCGCCTGCTGGCGATCCTGCAGGGCCGCGACTGAGCGACCTCGGGCGGGTGGTCAGCCGTTGCGGCGGGCCGCCCGCTCCTTGTCGTACTCGTGCACGATCGCCGTGGCGTACCCGTGGGAGACCTCGTACTCGTCCTGCAGCCAGTGCACCCGCTCCTCGAACCGGGTGAACGTCGGCCCGTTCTCGATCAGGCCGTACCACTCCTTGAGCGCGCGCCCGGTTGCCGTCGGCACCCGGGCGACCAGGTTCGTGTGGGTCTCCTCGGAGTGGTGCAGGGCCATCGTTGCCTCCAGAAGGATCGGGTGCCTCAGCCGGATCCACCCTACGCCCGGGCGGCCTGCGGGCGGGAGCCGATCACTAGCCTGACCGGGTGTCCGAAGCCCGCGCGGAACTGGCCGTCGAGGTCACCCGGCTCGCCGACCGGCTGAGGTCGCTGTCGGAGAGCCGGCTGGCCCGTCCGCTGCCGTCCGCCGGCAGCCGGGCCGACGCGGCGCACGCGCTGGCGCAGGCGATGGCGGTGGCCGCCCAGGGGATCGAGCAGCGCGCCGACGCTTCGGCTCCGGCCTGGCGGGAGGTGCCGCGACTGGAGGACTTCGCCGTGGGCGATCAGATCGCGGTCACCGGGACCGACCTCGTGCGGGCCGCCGCCGGTCTCGACCCGAGCACCCCCGTCTGGACGCCACACGGACGGCAGCCGGTGGGTGACGTGGTGTCCCGCTGCGCGTCGGTGCTTCGTCAGCTGCGGCTGGTGCCGTAGGGCGATGCGTGGTCAGGACAGCCGTTGCAGGAGCAGCGCCATGCCCTGGCCCCCACCGACGCACATCGTCTCGAGCCCGATCTCCTTGTCGTGGGTGCGCAGGGAGTTGATCAGCGTCGTGGTGATCCGGGCGCCGGTCATGCCGAACGGGTGCCCGACGGCGATCGCTCCTCCGTTGACGTTCAGCCGGTCGAGCGGCACGCCGAGCTGACGCGCCGAGGGGATGACCTGGGCCGCGAACGCCTCGTTGATCTCGACCAGGTCGACGTCGTCGATGGTCAGCCCGGCTCGCGCCAGGGCCTGACGGGACGCCTCGACCGGACCCAGACCCATGATCTCCGGGGACAACCCCGTGACGCCGGTGGCCAGGATCCGGGCGAGCGGGGTCACGCCCAGCTCGGCCGCCTTGCGGTCGGACATCACCACGAGCGCGGCTGCCCCGTCGTTCAGCGGGCAGCAGTTCCCCGCGGTGACCGTGCCGTCCGGCCGGAACACCGGCCGCAGCTCGGCGACCGCCTCCAGCGTCACCCCGGCGCGCGGACCGTCGTCCGTGCTGACGACGGCGCCGTCGGGACGGGTGACCGGCGTGATCTCCCTGGCCCAGAAGCCACTGGCGATCGCCCGCTCGGCCAGGTTCTGCGAGCGGACGCCGAACGCGTCCTGCTCGGCCCGGGTGACGCCGAGGGACGTGGCCACGTTCTCGGCGGTCTGGCCCATCGCGATGTAGGCATCCGGCAGCAAGCCGTCCGTGCGCGGGTCGTGCCACGGGGTGTTCTCGGCCGCCGTCCGCTCGGTGCGGGCCCGGGCGTCCGCGAACCGTGGGTTCATCGTGTCGGGCAGGCTGTCGCTGCTGCCCCTGACGAAGCTGGAGACGCTCTCGACCCCAGCGCTGACGAACACCTCGCCCTCCCCGGCGCGGATCGCGTGCATCGCCATCCGCGTGGTCTGCACCGACGAGGCGCAGTAGCGGGTCACCGTCGTCCCCGGCAGCCGGTCGTAGCCGAGCAGCACGGCGACCACTCGGGCCATGTTGAATCCCTGCTCGCCGCCGGGCAGCCCGCAGCCGAGCAGGAGGTCGTCGAGGTCGTCCGGGTCCAGCGCGGGCACCTGGTCGAGCGCGGCCCGGACCATGGCCGCGGCCAGCTCGTCAGGGCGCACCTGGGCGAGGGAGCCCTTGTGCGCACGACCGATCGGCGAACGGGCTGCGGCGACGATGACGGCCTCGGGCATGGCTACTCCTCCGGGTGCGGGTGATCGGTCGGCTGCTGGTCGGCCAGCTCAGGATCCGGGCTGGCGGCGGCCTGGTCCGGTGGACGGACCGGACGCCGGACGGGGATGCGGTGCCTCAGGACGGCCCACCGGCCCTCGGTGCCCCGATCGCGGCCGCCGATGCTGGTGGCGACGATCTCGGTGCCGCCCCGCCCGGCCGCCTCGGCGGCCGCCACCGCGATGGGCGCGACGTGCTCGCCTCGATGCCGGTCCGGCACCGGGTCCGGCTCCGGCCCGATCCCGAGTGCGGCGCAGGCCGAGGGGAGCAGGACCTCACCGAGTCGTCGATAGCCCACGGAGGACGGGTGGAAGCGGTCCTCGCTGAAGTACTCGCCCGGTGCGGCGTCGAACTCCGGGCCGAGGATGTCGCCCAGGGAGACGGCCCGCCCCCCCGCCTCGACCGCGGCGATCGCCTGCGCGGCTGCCAGCGTGCGGGACCACGTCCGGGCCACCAGGCGGAGCGGGTTCGGCACCGGGCGCACCGTCCCGAGGTCGGGGCAGGTGCCCACGATCACCTGGGCACCGGCCTCGACCAGGTGGCGGACCACCTGGTCCAGGTGCTGGACCGAGACCCGGGGTGGCACGGTGTGGGTGACGTCGTTGGCGCCCACGATGACGAACGCCAGGTGAGGGGAGAGCTCGACGGCCCGGTCGACCTGGGCGTGCAGGTCCGCGGTCTGGGCGCCGACGACGGACAGGTTCGTCAGCTCGACCGGACGCCCCAGGACGGCTGCCACGCCTTCGGCGACGATGACGGCCGGCGTGTGGGCCGGCTCGTCGGCGCCCAGGCCGGCCCCTCCCGAGTCGCCGAGGACGACCATCCGCAGCGCGCCACCCTCACCGGCCCCGTACCGGCCGTCGACGGCGAACGGCTCGCCTCGCGGGTCGCCGACCTTTCGCCGGGCCCACCGCGCCTGCACCTTGAGCAGCGCGAAGGCGGCGCCGGTCGCCCCGACGGCCCCACCGCTGCCGTACGCCGCCGCGGCGGCGATCCGGCGGGCCCGCGAGGCCCGGCTCATCGGGTGCCGTCCTCACAGACCGCCACGGAACCTCCGGGGCGCGGCCAGGAACCCGCGGACCGCCTCGCGGGCACCCGCCCTGATCTCGGGGCCGTGGGTGAACGCGACCAGGTCGTACTCGAGCTCGCCCAGTCGGTGGGCGGTCGCCTGGGTCAACCGAGCGTCGGTACAGAACGCGAACACCGGCCAGGTCATCCGCGCCCGCATGTTCCAGATCGCGTCCCCGGTGATCAGCACGCGGGTGGGCTCGTGCAGCAGCGAGACGTGGCCCGGGGTGTGCCCGGGCGTGTGGACGACCCGGAGCCCCCCGGCGACGTCGAGGAGCTGGTCGTCGTGCAGTTCCTCGGCCACCGGCGCGGCGGCGAAGCCGACGTTTCGGCGCAGCAGCCGTCCGGCCGTGGTGTGCGGGTCGAGCGGGGCGCTGCGGCCGTGGCGGATCCCCTCGGCGTCGTCCCGGTGCACGCCCACCCCCGCGCCCGTCCGCCGCACGAGGTCGGCCAGCCCACCGGCGTGGTCGGCGTGGGCGTGGGTGAGCAGGATCCGCGTGACGTCCGGGGGTCCCGACCCGATCTCGGCCAGCGCCGCCAGGATGCGCGCGGGTGCCTGCTTCAGGCCGGTGTCGACGAGGGTGACCTGCCCGTCGTCGTCGCGGAACACCACGGTGTTGATCAGGTCCCTGGGGACGGTCGGTACCCGCCACACCCCCGGGGCCAGCGGGATCGCAGCCGCAGCCATGCCTGGCAGCCTAGGACCTGTCAGGGTGTGGACGGCCTCCGGCCCGTCCACACCCTGACAGGTCGAGGGGCCCCCCGCCCGGCTTCGCTACGGTGCGCGGGTGGCCGCTCGTGACGTCGCACCCGCCGACGCGGCGAACCGCCACGGACAGGGACTGGCGTGGGCCTTCGGGGGCGTCCTGCTCTTCTCGCTCTCGGTGCCGATGACCAAGGTGGCCGTCCGGGGCTTCGACCCGTTCCTCACCGCGACCGGCCGGGCGGTCATCGCCGGCGTCCTGGCGGGCGGGCTGCTCACCGTTCGGCGGGTGCCGTTCCCGCAGCCGCGGTACCTCAAGCCGCTCGTGTTCACCATGCTCGGCGCCGTCTTCGGCTGGCCGATCCTGCTCGCCCTGGCCCTGCAGCGCACCACCTCTGCGCACGCGGCCGTCATCGCTGCGTTCATGCCGCTGATGACGGCGGTCATCGCCGTCCTGCGCACCCACGAACGAGTGAGCGCCGCGTTCTGGGCGGCGGCGACGACCGGGACGGCGGCACTGGTGGCCTTCTCGCTCGCCCGTGGCGGTGGCGCCGGGGCGGACCCGGTGGCCGACCTGCTCGTCGTCGGGGCCGTCGTCGCGTCGTCGTGGTGCTACGTCGAGGGGGCCTCGGTGACCCGCGCGATGCCCGGCTGGCAGGTCATCTCGTGGGTCGTCGTCCTCGCGCTGCCGGTGACCGTTCCGGCGTCCGCGGTGCTCGCGTGGACGACGCACAGCCGCTACGACCCCGGCGTCGTCGAGTGGGTGTGCCTGCTGGGGCTGGGCATCTCGTCGATGTACCTGGGCTTCTTCGCCTGGTACCGGGGCCTGTCGATGGCCGGCATCGCCCGCGGTGGCCAGGTGCAGCAGCTGCAGGCGCTGCTCACCCTCGCCTGGTCGGCGCTGCTGCTGGGCGAGGCCGTGACGGTGGCCGCCGTCCTCGCTGCGGTTGCGGTGATCGGCTCGGTGGTGTGGGCCCAGCGTGGCCGCCGTCCGACGGTGGTGGCCCCGGAAGAGTGACACCTGTCAGGGTGACGACGGGCCATGGCCCGTCGTCACCCTGACAGGCCGAGGGGACGGGCTAGGCTCGCCGCCGTGCGCGTCTACGACTCCGTGGTCGACCTGGTGGGGAACACCCCGCTCGTGCGGCTGCGGTCGGTCACCGACGGGCTGACGGCGACGGTGCTGGCCAAGGTGGAGTACCTCAACCCCGGTGGGTCGGTGAAGGACCGGATCGCGCTGCGGATGGTCGAGGCCGCCGAGCGCGACGGCCTGCTGGCGGCCGGCGGCACCATCGTGGAGCCGACGTCCGGCAACACCGGCGTCGGCCTGGCGCTGGTCGCCCAGCAGCGCGGCTACCGCACGGTCTTCGTCGTCCCGGACAAGGTCAGCAAGGACAAGATCAGCGTGCTGCGGGCCTACGGCGCCGAGGTGGTGGTCTGCCCGACCGCGGTGCCGCCCGAGCACCCGGAGTCGTACTACAACGTCAGCGACCGGCTGGCCAGGGAGATCCCCGGGGCCTGGAAGCCGGACCAGTACACGAACCCGAACAACCCGCTGTCGCACTACGAGTCCACCGGCCCGGAGATCTGGGCGCAGACCGACGGTCGGGTGACCGTGTTCGTCGCCGGGGTGGGCACCGGCGGCACCATCAGCGGCGCCGGTCGCTACCTGAAGGAGGCGTCGGGGGGCGCGGTGCGGGTGGTGGGCGCGGACCCCGAGGGCTCGGTCTACAGCGGCGGCACCGGGCGGCCCTACCTCGTCGAAGGCGTCGGGGAGGACTTCTGGCCGACGACCTTCGACCCGACCGTCTGCGACGAGATCGTGGCGGTCTCCGACCGGGACTCCTTCGCGATGACCCGGCGGCTGGCCCGTGAGGAGGGCCTGCTCGTCGGAGGGTCCTGCGGGATGGCCGTGGTGGCTGCGCTGCGGGTGGCCGAGGGACTGGGTCCGGCCGACATCGTGGTGGTCCTGCTGCCGGACTCGGGCCGGGGCTACCTGTCGAAGGTCTTCGACGACGAGTGGATGGCCCGCTACGGGTTCCTGTCGGCGGACGCCGGGCGCACGGTCGGTGACGTGCTGCGCGGCAAGGAGCGGGGGCAGGAGGGTGCCCTGCCGCCGCTGGTGCACACCCATCCCAACGAGACGCTCGCCGAGGCCATCGCGATCCTGCGCGAGTACGGCGTCTCCCAGCTGCCGGTCGTCCGTGCCGAGCCGCCGGTGATGGCCGCGGAGGTCGCCGGGTCGGTCGTCGAGCGGGACCTGCTGGACGCCCTGTTCACCGGCCGGGCCAGGCTGGCCGACCGGGTCGAGGACCACCTGAGCCCCGCTCTTCCCACGGTCGGCGCGGGCGAGGCCGTCGGGCACGCCGTCGCCGCGCTCGAGCGGGCCGACGCGCTGGTCGTCCTGGACGACGGCAAGCCGGTGGGCGTGCTGACCCGGCAGGACCTGCTCGGCTTCCTCGCCGCCCGCTGACACCACCCGTTCGGCTCAACCTCCGGCGATCGACTGCCGATACGCCCCAGGCGGGCCAACCAGGCGCGGACGAGCCGGGAGGGACACGACGGTGCGCAGCGTGCGGGTGCCGGCGCTGGTCGTCGGCGTCGCCGTGCTGGTGTCGTCCGCGTCGGTCGGCGTCCTCGGCCAGCGGGCCCAGCGCCAGGCCGGTGAGCAGCGCGACGCCCAGCTGACCGCCTCGGCCCAGCAGGCCGCGACCGTCCTCGGGCAGACCCTCGAGCGGGCCAGGGCGATCGACCTGGTGCTCGCGCACGACCCGTCCTTCCGGGCCTTCGCCACCGCGCCCGGCGACACGGCCCGAAAGGCGGCCACCCGAGGCGGACCGATCGACGGGGTCAACGACGCCCTGCGCTACCTGGACACGGTGTTCCCGGGACGGCTGGACTCGGCCGGGTTCGCCGACGCGAGAGGCCGTGAGGCGGCCCGGTTCGCGGCCCGCCGACTGGTGCTGCCGGGCAGCCTCGGCACGGTCGCCGGACAGCCGTACTTCGGTCCTGCGCTGACGCTGGGCGAGGGCAACACCTACCTCACCGCCCCCTACGCCTCCCCTTACAGCGGGGAGTGGGTGGTGAGCATCGCGACCGTCGTGGCCGCCCAGGGCCGGCCGGTCGGCGTCGTGCACTACTCGCTGACGCTGGACAGCCTGCGGACCGCCGTCCTCGGCTCGGTCGACCCCGGGGTGGTGCTGCGCGTCGTCGACCCCTGGACGGGCGACCTGGTCGTCGACAGCCGTCGGATCCAGCCGCTGCGGGGATCCCTCGACCGGACCGGCTCGGCCGACCTGCCGGGACTGCCGCGGCTGACCGGTACGTCCGGCCTGGTCGACCTGGGCGCCGAGCGGCTGGCCTACGTGCGGATGACGGCCACGGCCGAGCAGCAGGTGCTGGGCCACGGCGGCTGGCTGGTCGTCGCCTCCGGTCCCGCCGTCGGCGGCCTGGTCGACCACTGGGGCGCGCTGGCCCTGGCGCTGCTCGCGCTGGGTGTCGCCGTCGCCGGAGTCGGGGTCCTGAGCACGGTGCGGCTCATCCACGAGCGGGCCGAGGAGCAGCGTCGTACCCGCGCGGAGCGCGACCACCTCTCGCGCCGGCTCGGCCAGGTCTCCGACGCGCTGCGCCAGGTCTCGTCCGGGGAGCTGGGGGCGCAGATGCCCCCGGACGACGACGACGACGAGGCGGTCGGCGCCCTGGTCGACAGCCTGCACGAGACGGTGGGCTGGCTGCGGGTGCTCGTGGGCCAGGCGCAGTCCAACGGCGAGGAGCTCTCCCGCTCGGCGACCCAGCTGCGGGCGCTGGCCACCGAGCAGGCGGCGGCCTCGAGCCAGCAGGCCACAGCCGTCTCGGACACCTCGGTGACCGTGCGGGAGCTGGCGGCCACGGCGTCGCAGATCGCCGAGTCGGCGGAGGGCGTCAGCCGGGCGACCGCCCAGGTGCTGGCCCTGTCGGAGCACGGCCGAGGGGCGGTCCAGCAGTCGATGGCGGCCATGGACCGGATCGCCCACCGGGTCGACTCGATGTCGGCCAGCACCTCGCTGCTGGGCGAGAAGGTGCAGGAGATCGGTGGCATCGTGGGGCTGCTCGACGACCTGAGCGAGCAGTCCAACCTGCTCGCGCTGAACGCGGCCATCGAGGCCGCTCGGGCCGGCGAGCACGGCCGCGGGTTCTCCGTCGTCGCCGCCGAGGTCCGCAAGCTCGCCGAGCGGGCCCAGGAGTCCACGGCCCGCATCCAGGGCCTGGTCGCCGAGATCAGCGAGCAGATGCGGGTCACCGCTGTGGTGGGGGAGCAGAGCGTCCGCGAGGTCCGCGAAGGGTCGGTCCTCGCCGAAGGGGCCGTCACCTCCCTGGACACGATCGCCGAGCGGGTCGAGGACACCGCCACGGCCGTCAAGGAGATCTCGATCGCGACCCGGCAGCAGCGCACCGCGTCGGATCAGGTCGTCGACGTCATGGGCGAGCTGTCCGTGGCGGCCGAGCGGTCCGCCTCCGGGGCCCGCCAGGCAGCGCTCGCGGCCGACCAGATGGCCTTCCTGGCCCACGTCATGCAGAGCTCGATCGAGACCTTCCGGCCCGTCGGGACCCCG
>DAIRVJ010000057.1:0-1830 GCA_036802895.1 Candidatus Nanopelagicales bacterium | reverse complement strand
CAGGCCGATCGGGCAGGAGACACCCGTCCCGCCGAGCCCGCAGTAGCCGTTCGGGACCTTGAACAGGTACTGCTGGTGGTAGTCCTCGGCGTAGAAGAACGGGCCGGCCGGGGCGATCTCTGTCGTGATCGCCCCGAACCCGGCCTGGGCCAGGGCGGACTGGTAGGCCGCCCGACTGGCCTCCGCGGCCCGCTGCTGCTCCGGCGTGGTGGTGAACGCCGCGCTGCGGTACTGCGTGCCCACGTCGTTGCCCTGGCGCATGCCCTGGGTCGGGTCGTGGGCCTCCCAGAAGGCCTCCAGCAGGCGCGGGTAGGACAGCACCGCGGGGTCGAACACCACCTGGACGGCCTCGGTGTGGCCGGTACGGGCGGTGCACACCTCCTCGTACGTGGGGTTCGCCGTGTGCCCGCCCTGGTAGCCGACGGCCGTGGAGTAGACCCCGGGCAGCTGCCAGAACACCCGCTCGGCGCCCCAGAAGCAGCCCAGCGCGACGTACGCGACCTCGAGCCGCTCCGGCCACGGGCCCTCGAGCGGGGTGCCGAGGACGGCGTGGGTGGCAGGGACGGGGAACGGACGGGCCGGTCGCCCGGGCAGCGCCTGCTCGGGCGTGACCATGTCGCGCTTGCTGCGGCTGAACAGCACGGTGACCTCCACTGGTGTCGTCACCTGGGTCAACCTCGCCCGACGGGGGTGTGTTCCCGCGCCCACGAGCCGGCCTGGGGCGCGAGCTGCTCGGTGGGTGACCGGAGCAGCAACTAGCCTGATCGCCGTGACCGAACAGCCGCACGGCTTCGAGACGCTGGCCATCCACGCCGGGCAGGCGCCCGACCCGACCACCGGCGCCGTCGTCCCGCCGATCTACCAGGTGTCGACGTACAAGCAGGACGGCGTGGGCGGTCTGCGTGGCGGGTACGAGTACTCGCGCAGTGCCAACCCGACGCGGACCGCTCTGGAGCAGAACCTGGCCGCCCTGGAGGGCGGCGTCCGGGGCCTGGCGTTCGCCTCGGGGCTGGCGGCGGAGGACACCGTGCTGCGGGCCGTGCTGGCGCCCGGCGACCACGTGGTGATCCCGGACGACGCCTACGGCGGCACCTACCGCCTGTTCGCGCGGGTGCTCGGCCGATGGGGGGTCGACGTCACGCCGGTGCCGCTCACCGACCTGGCCGCGGTGGGCGCGGCCGTCCGCCCGACCACCCGGATGGTGTGGTGCGAGACGCCGACGAACCCCCTGCTCGGCATCGCGGACATCGAGGGACTGGCGGCGCTGGCCCACGACGCGGGAGCGCTCCTGGCCGTCGACAACACCTTCGCCTCCCCCTACCTGCAGCAGCCGCTGGCGCTCGGTGCGGACGTGGTCGTGCACTCGACGACCAAGTACCTCGGCGGCCACAGCGACGTGATCGGCGGGGCGCTGGTGCTGGCCGACGAGGAACTGGCTGAGCGAGTGGCGTTCCACCAGAACGCGATGGGGGCGGTCGCCGGACCGTTCGACGCCTGGCTGGTGCTGCGGGGGATCAAGACGCTCGGCGTGCGCATGGACCGGCACTGCGACAACGCCGAGCGGGTCGTCGAGCTCCTGCTGCACCACCCGCGGGTCAACGAGGTCTGCTACCCGGGGCTGCCGCTGCACCCGGGTCACGAGGTCGCGGCCAAGCAGATGCGCCGGTTCGGCGGCATGGTCTCGTTCCGGGTGGACGGGGGGATCGAGGCCGCGCTGGCGGTGTGCGAGCGGACTCGCGTGTTCACCCTGGGTGAGTCCCTGGGGGGCGTGGAGTCGCTCATCGAGCACCCGGGTCGGATGACTCATGCGAGCGTCGTCGGCAGCCCGCT
>DAIRVJ010000056.1:9818-14058 GCA_036802895.1 Candidatus Nanopelagicales bacterium | reverse complement strand
GACGACGACGCGGCCGCGTCGGTGCCCCGCCGGATCCCGACTCCGCTGCTCCGGCCGGCGCTCGACGCCTGCCTCCCCACTGGGGTCGAGCTGGGCGAGGGCACGGGCGTGGTGGTGGTCCTCGACGACGGTGGGATCGGTCAGGCGCTGGTCCAGCGGTTGGGCAAGCTCGGGGTCCGCACCCTGGCTGTGGACGGTGCACCGGAGGTCGACGACCTGCTGCACCGGCTGGACGCCTTCCGTACCAAGGGCCCGGTGCAGGGCGTGTACTGGCTGCCGGCGCTCGACCCCGAGCCGTCGCTGGGTGAGCTCGACCTCGCCGGCTGGCGGAGCGCGCTGAACCGGCGCGCGAAGCTGCTGCATGCCGTGATGCGGCAGCTGTCCGACGACCTGGGCGGGCCTGGGACGTTCCTGGTGTCCGCGACCCGCATGGGTGGTCAGCACGGCTACGGTCCCGAGCCGGCGAGTGCGCCCATGGGTGGATCCGTCACCGGCTTCACCAAGGCCTGGGCGCGCGAGAACCCCGACGCGCTGGCGAAGGCGGTCGACCTGCCGGTCGACCGCAAGACGGCCAAGCACGCGGCGGCGATCCTCGCCGAGACCCTCGGCGACCCCGGAGCGGTGGAGGTCGGGCTGCTCGACGACCGCCGCTGGACGGTCGGTCTGCGCGAGGAGACCTTGCCGGAGTCGGGGAGCGGGTTCACGCTGGGGCCGGACTCCGTCGTCGTGGTCACCGGCGCGGCCGGGAGCATCGTCTCGGCCATCACTGCCGACCTGGCGCGCGCTGCCGGTGGCGGCCACTTCCACCTGCTCGACCTGGTGCCCGCTCCCGACCCGACCGACCCGGACGTCGTGGCGTTCGGGGCCGACCGTGAAGGGCTCAAGCGGACGATCTTCGACCGGCTGAAGGAGTCCGGCGAGCGGGCCACGCCCGCCCTCGTCGACCGGCAGCTGGCCGGCATCGAGCGGCGCCACGCCGCGCTGGCGACCCTGCAGGCGATCGAGCAGGCGGGCGGCTCGGCCACGTGGCACGTCGCCGACCTGCGCGACCACGAGGCGATGGGCGAGGCCGTGCGCGCCGCGCTGACCCACTCGGGCCGCGTCGACCTGCTGCTGCACGCCGGCGGTCTGGAGATCAGCCGCCGGCTGGCCGAGAAGGAGCCGGAGGAGTTCGCGCTGGTGCTGGATGCCAAGGCCGACGGCTGGTTCAACCTGCTGGACGCCCTCGGCGACGCCCCGCTCGGCGCCGCTGTGGTCTTCAGCAGCGTCGCGGGACGGTTCGGCAACCAGGGCCAGACCGACTACAGCGCGGCGAACGACCTGCTGTGCAAGCAGGTGTCGGCCCTGCGGGGCAGCCGGCCGGACACCCGCGGGGTGGCCATCGACTGGACGGCGTGGGGCGACATCGGCATGGCGACGAGGGGCTCGATCCCCACGGTGATGAAGGCTGCCGGCGTCGACATGCTCCCCGCCCGGGCCGGCATTCCCGTCGTCCGGCGCGAGGTCACCTTGCGGACGTCGTCCGGCGAGGTCGTCATCGGCCAACGGCTCGGCATGCTCGCCGCCGAGCGGCACCCGAGCGGCGGGGTCGACCTCGGCCCGGACGGGACCTGGGCGCAGGCGCTCGCTGGCGCGGCGCTGCTGGACACCGTCGAGTCGTACGGCGGGTCCGGGCTGGTCGCGTCGACCACCCTCGACCCGAAGGCGCAGCCGTTCCTGTTCGACCACGCGATCGACGGCACCCCGGTGCTGCCGGGCGTGATGGGTGTCGAGCTGTTCGCCGAGGCGGCGCTGCTGGCCGTCCCTGGGACGTCCCTGGCCTCGGTCGATGGCGTGGACTTCCTCGCCCCCTTCAAGTTCTACCGCGACGAGCCGAGACGGCTGCGCGTCGTCGCCGAGCCGACCATGGTCGACGGCGAGGTGGTGGTGCGCTGCCGGCTGCTCGGGGAGCGGATCCTGCCCGGGCACGACGAGCCGCAGGTGACGACCCACTTCTCCGGCACGGTGCGGCTCGCCGACCAGCCGGCCAGCCTGCCGGCCCAGGACCGACCGCAGGAGGGCGGGCCGGCGGTCCACCACGACGACGTCTACCGGGTGTACTTCCACGGCCCGGCCTACCAGGTGCTCGACCGGGCCTGGGCCCTACCGGGTGGGGCTGGTGGAGCGCTCGCCACCGGGCTGCCGGCTGATCGCGCCAGCGCCGACCCCCCGCTGGCGACCCAGCCCAGGCTGCTCGAGTTGGCCTTCCAGGCCGCGGGCGTGCACGAGATCGGCACCACCGGCGTGATGGCCCTCCCGCTGCACCTGGACCGGGTGGTCTATGCGGGCGGGTGGCCGGAGGCCGCGACCGCGGTCGTCAGGGCTGAGGGCGCGGGCGGCGCGGACGCCGACGTGGTCGGCGCCGACGGCTCGACGCTGGTCGCGCTCACCGGGTACCGCACGGTGCCGCTGCCGGCACCGCTGCCGGAGGACCTCGCCGCGCCGTTGCGGGCGGCGATGACGGACGGCGGTGGGTCATGACGTTCCACCGGCTCGCCGTCGTCAATCGCGGCGGGGCCGCGGTCCGGATCATGCACGCGGTGCGCGAGCTGGTGCTGGCCGACGGCCGGGACCTGCGCACGATCGCCCTGTACACCGATCCGGACCGCGAGTCGCTGTTCGTCCGCGAGGCCGACGAACGGCACTCCCTCGGCGCGGCGTTCCGCACCCAGCCCGACGGCACCCGCCTGAGCGCCTACCTGGACCTGCCGCTGGTGCAGGAGGCCCTGGTCCGGGTGCGCGCGGACGCCGTGTGGGTCGGCTGGGGCTACTTGGCCGAGCGCCCCGAGTTCGTCGAGCTGTGCGAGGAGCTCGGAATCACGGTCGTCGGTCCGTCGTCCGTGGTCATGCGCCGGGTCAGTGACAAGATCACCGCCAAGCGGATCGCTGAGGCCGCGGCCGTGCCGGTGGCCCCGTGGAGCGGCGGGCCGGTCGAGACCGCCGAGGACGCGGTGCGGCACGCTGCCCGGCTCGGCTACCCGGTGCTGGTCAAGGCGGCCGCGGGCAGCGGTGGGCTGGGCCTGCGCCGGATCGAGCGGGCCGAGGACGTCGAGGCGGCCCTGGCGGCCGCCCGGGCCGAGGCCATGGCCGCGTTCGGGGATCCGACCGTGTTCCTCGAGGCCGCGCTCGTCGGTGCTCGACAGCTCGAGGTCCCGGTCGTCGGCGACCAGCACGGGACGGTGTGGGCGGTCGGCGTCCGGGACTGCACCGTGCAGCGCCACGACGAGAAGGTCCTGGACGAGTCGCCGTCGCCGGCGCTCGACGCTGACCAGGACCGGGAGCTGCGGGACGCCGCCGTCCGGTTGGCGACCGCCGCCGGGTACACGAACGTGGGCACGGTCGAGTTCCTCTACGACCCGGTGCAGCGGCGGTTCTCGTTCATCGAGGTCAACGCCCGCCTGCCGGTCGGCCACCCGGTCGTCGAGGAGTCGACCGGGATCGACCTGGTCAAGCTGCAGCTGCACGTCGCGGCCGGGGGACGCCTGGAGGGCGACCCCCCGGTGCCCGTCGGGCACGCCATCGGGGTCCGGCTCGACGCCGAGGACGCCGAACGCGACTTCCGCCCCTCACCCGGCACCGTCGAGGTGCTCTGGCTGCCGGACGGTCCCGGGGTGCGGGTGGACACGGCCGTCTCGGTCGGCGACCGCATTCCCCCGGACGTCGACCCGATGGTCGCCACCATCGTCGCCCACGGAAGCACCCGTCCCGAGGCCCTCGCCCGGCTGCGCCGAGCCCTCGCGAACACCGCCGTCGTCATCGCCGGCGGGACCAGCAACCGTGCCTTCCTGCAGGCCCTGGTGGCCCGGCCGGAGCTGGCCGCCGGCGACGTCGACACCCGGTGGGTCGACCGGCTGATCGCCGCCGACGCGCTGCGAACCGACGAGCACCTGACCGTGTCGATCCTGGCCGCCGCCATCCATGCCGCCCGGGCCGAGGAGGCCGCCGACCAGGCCAACTTCCTGGCGTCGGCGGCCCGCGGGCGTCCCGAGGTGCACCCCGAGATGGGTCACGTCGTCGACCTGGTGGCGGAGGGGACGGAGTACCGGGTGACCGTGCTGCGGGTGGCCCCGCGCCAGTACCGGCTGCTCGTCGACGGCCAGGTCGCGGACGTGCGCGTGGAGCGCGCCGGCAGGGCCGAGGAACGGTTCGCCGTCGGCGGTGTCACCTACCGGCTGCTGGTCTCCGAGCAGTCGGGCACCTA
>DAIRVJ010000056.1:0-9718 GCA_036802895.1 Candidatus Nanopelagicales bacterium | reverse complement strand
CTGCACGGGAGCACCTGCCCGCGTCGGCTGCGGGCGATCCGGGCCATGATCCTCGGCTGGGACGTCGCTCCGCGCGACCTCGAGCGCAGCACGCGCGACGCCGTCTGCCCTGAGGGGATGCTCGCGATCGAGGAGCGCCGGGCCCTGGAGGACGAGATCCTCGAGGCGTTCACCGACATCGTCGCGCTGTTCGGCGGCCAGACCGCCGGCGCCGACCTGGACGACGACTCCGGCCTGCGCCGGTCGCGGGAGGAGTACCTGTACACCTACCTGCGCGACCCGCGGGCCGGCGTCCGCGACCTGCCGGACGGGTTCGTCGAGCAGCTGCGCGCCGCGCTGCGGCACTACGGCGTCACCAACCTGGACGCCGGCGCTGCGGTGGACGAGGCCCTGCTGAGGGCCTTGCGTTCCCAGCAGCGGATGGTCGAGCAGACCGCGGTCATCTCCCGGCTGCTGCAGACCCGGCTCGCCCAGCCGGCGGCCTATCGCGACGAGACGGCCCGCCTGCTGCTCGACCGGATCGTCGCCGAGACTCGCGGCGCGCACCCCTCGGTGCACGACCTGGCGCGTGAGGTCCGGTTCCGCACGTTCGACGAGCCGCTGCTGGAGGAGGTGCGCGCGTCGGTCTACCGCGAGGCGGAGCAGCACCTGGACGCCCTGGCGCTGGACCCCGGTCGCCCGGACCGCGAGGACCACGTCTCCGCGCTGGTCGCCTGCCCCCAGCCACTGGCCGGCCTGGTGCTGGGTCGGATCGGTGACTCGTCGCTCGACCTCAAGCAGGCCCTGCTCGAGGTCATGCTGCGCCGCTACTACCGCATCCGTCCGCTCGACCACGTGCGAACCGGCGAGACCGCGGGCCGCGCCTACGCCGAGAGCAGGTACCGGCTGGACGACCGTGAGGTTCAGGTGCTCACGACCCACGCCGGGCTGGACGACCTGGGTGAGGCGGCCACGGCGCTGGGGGACCTGGTCGCCGCGGTCGAGCCCGGGACGGACACGGTCGTCGACTTCTACCTGTGGAAGAGCGGGCCGCCGGAGGAGCCGGACGCCGTCCGCGACGCCCTTCAGGTGGTGCTCGACGAGTACCTGACCGCCGGGCTGCGGCGGGTCGTCGTCGCGCTCGCCCACGCCGGCAGCGGTCGGGGCATGTCCGGCGTCCAGCACTTCACGTTCCGGCCGACCCCGGAGGGTTACCGCGAGGAGCGGCTGTACCGCGCGCTGCACCCCATGATGGGCAAGCGCCTGGAGCTGTGGCGGCTGTCCGAGTTCGACGTCGACCGGCTGCCCTCGGTCGAGGACGTCTACCTCTTCCGCGGCGTTGCGCGGACCAATCCGAAGGACGAGCGGCTGTTCGTCCTCGCGGAGGTGCGCGACCTCACCCCGGTGCGCGACGCCGACGGTGCGGTGGTGGCGCTGCCCGAGTTCGAGCGGGTCTACCAGGAGGCGCTGTCGGCGATCCGCGGCGTCCAGGCGTCCCTGCCACCGGACCGGCGGCTGCCCTGGAACCGGCTGCTGCTCTACGTCTGGCCGCCGATCGACCTGTCGCCGGACGACCTGGCGGCTCAGGTCCGGCGGCTGGCCCCCGAGACCGAGGGGCTGGGGCTGGAGAAGGTGGCCGTGCACGGCCGGCTGGTCGGCCGGAACGGCAGCCCGCCCCGTCGGGTGGTGCTCGACATCTCCGCCCCGGGCGGGAGCAGCCCGGTCCTGCGGGTGCGCGAGCCCAACCAGCGGCCGTTGCAGCCGCTGAGCCGCTACGACCAGAAGGTGGTGCAGCTGCGCCGCCGGGGCCTGACCTACCCGTACGAGCTGATCCGGCAGATCGCGCCCGGGCACCTCTCCCCGGGCGGCGACTTCCCGGTCGGGCGGTTCGTCGAGCACGACCTGGTCGGGGAGTCGCTGGAGGCCGTGGAGCGGGAGCCCGGCGGCAACACCGCCAACATGGTCGTCGGGACGATCACCACCGAGGACCCTCGGTATCCCCAGGGCATGACCCGGGTGATCCTGCTGGGCGACCCCAGCCGAGGGATGGGCTCCCTCGCCGAGCCGGAGTGCCGGCGGATCATCGCCGCCCTCGACCTGGCCACGACCCTGCAGGTGCCGCTGGAGTGGATCGCGGTCTCGGCCGGTGCCCTGATCGCGATGGACAGCGGCACCGAGAACATGGACTGGATCGCCCTCGTGCTGCGCCGGATCATCGACTTCACCCAGGCGGGTGGGGAGATCAACGTCGTGGTCGCGGGCATCAACGTCGGCGCGCAGCCGTACTGGAACGCCGAGGCGACGATGCTCATGCACACCAAGGGCATCCTGGTGATGACGCCGGACTCGGCCATGGTGCTCACCGGCAAGCAGGCGCTCGACTACTCGGGCGGAGTCTCGGCCGAGGACAACGAGGGGATCGGCGGGTTCCACCGGGTGATGGGGCTGAACGGCCAGGCGCAGTACCTGGCCCGTGACCTCCCCGACGCCTGCCGACTGCTGCTCGAGCACTACCGGCACACCTACGTCGCCCCGGGGGAGCGGTTCCCGCGCAAGGCCGTCACCACCGACCCGGTCGACCGTGACGTGCGCAGCTCGCCGCACGGCGGCGACTTCGCCACGATCGGCGAGGTGTTCGCGGAGGAGTCCAACCCGGGCCGCAAGAAGCCGTTCGAGATCCGCCGGGTCATGTCGGCCGTGGTGGACGCCGACCGCGACGTGCTCGAGCGCTGGTTCGCGATGGCGGAGGCGGAGACTGCAGTCGTCTGGGACGCTCACCTCGGTGGTCGTCCGGTGTGCATGCTCGGGCTGGAGTCCAAGCCGCTGCCGCGGCTCGGCCCGGTGCCTGCCGACGGCCCGAGCACCTGGACGTCGGGGACGCTCTTCCCGCTGTCGTCGAAGAAGGTCGCCCGCACGGTCAACGCGGCGAGCGGCAACCGGCCCCTCGTCGTGCTGGCCAACCTGTCCGGCTTCGACGGGTCGCCGGAGTCCATGCGCCGGCTGCAGCTCGAGTACGGGGCCGAGATCGGCCGCGCGGTGGTCAACTTCAAGGGTCCGATCGTGTTCACCGTGGTGTCGCGCTACCACGGCGGCGCGTTCGTGGTGTTCTCAGCCGCGCTCAACGAGTCGATGGAGGTGGCCGCCCTGGAGGGGGCCCATGCTTCGGTGATCGGCGGGGCTCCCGCGGCCGCCGTGGTGTTCGCCCGCGACGTCCGGCGCCGGGTTCAGGACGACCCCCGGGTGGTCGCCCTGAAGGAGCGGATGGCTGCGGCCGAGGGGTCTGCCCGGGCCGAACTGCGCCGCGAGCTGGACGCGTTGACGGCCGAGGTGCACACCGAGAAGCTGGGCGAGGTGGCGGCCGAGTTCGACGCCGTCCACACGGTGGAGCGGGCGCTCAAGGTCGGCTCGGTGCACCGGATCATCGCCAGCCGGGACCTGCGCCCCTACGTCATCGACGCCGTGGAGCGGGGGATCGCCAAGGAGCTCAGCCGGGTGGGCCTGCCGGGCTGACCCGAGGCTGCCGCAGCCACGAGTGGACCGGCTCGGCGCCGGCCAGGCCGGGCGGCTGCTCCATCGACACGGGTGGAGGCGTCGGCGCGGCGGCGGCGACGGTGAGCACGAACGAGCCGAACCGCTGCCACCAGCCGGGGAAGACGGTCCCTTCGGTCGCGGTCACCTGGAACGGGGACCACCCGACGACGTCGGACGACTCGACCTCCACCTGCACCGACCGGGTGTCGCGACGCAACCCGGTCCGCAGCACCTTCAGCGCGCTCTCCTTGGCCGACCACACCAGGTTGGCCCGCAGGAACCGCTCGTCGTCGTCGCCGGCGGCCAGGACGAAGCGCTGCTCGTCGGCGGTCAGGTAGTCGGCCACGAACGCGGGGCTGCGCGGCTCGACCAGCTCGAGGTCGCACCCCACCTCCATCGCCGAGTGCGAGAGCAGGCAGACCGCCCAGCCGGCCCGGTCGGTCATCGACAGCCGGCGTTCCATCGGGACGCCGTCCAGGTGCGGCACGGGGGCGCCGTCCGGGGCATGCCCGATCTCGAGCCGGTGCGGGGCGACCGGCTCGCCCATCGCCTGGGTCAGGGCCTGCTTGGCCGTCCAGCGGGCGACGAGGAACTCGCTGCGTCGCTTCGCGTAGGTCATGGTCGCCGCGCGGGCGGCCTCGCGCGGGCCCAACCAGTCGAGCCCCTCCGGCAGGTGCTGTTCGCCGCGGGCCAGCCAGCGCAGGGGGGCCCCGGGGTCGGCGGGCACGGCACCTCCGGTTCGGTCGAGCGATCGGCCCCCAGGCTACGCCGACCCCAGCGGGCCTCAGGTCGCGTGCACGACCAGGACCGGGCAGTGGCCGTGCTCGGCGCACACGGTGCTGACCGAGCCGAGCAGCAAACTGGCGAACCCGCCGTGCCCGCGGCTGCCGACGATCAGCATGGCCGCGTCGCGGCTGGCCTCGAGCAGGACGGCGGCCGCGTGGCCCTCGCGGGTGCTGACCGTCAGACCCGAGGGCCGCTGGTCGCCGAAGACGTCATCGAGCACAGCGTTCAGTGCCTGGGCCGCGTCGACATCCGGCCTCCAGTCCTCGGGGATGCCGCCGGCCGCCCAGCCGAAGTTGGTCGGGTACTCCCACGCCAGGATGGCCTCGATCTCGTCGCCGACCACGGGCGCCAGGCGGGCCGCCCACCGCAGCGCGGCTTTCGACGACTCCGAGCCGTCAACGCCGACCACGATGCGCCCGCTGACCTCCGGCTGGTGCTGAACGGTCTCCATGGATACTTCCTCCCATGACGACCCTGCTCGGCGGGCGCGCGTTCCGCCAGGGTCCAACGGGCGCCGATCAGCTCGGTGTCATGGCTGCCGGGACCTTGTCGGCGGCGGAGGTCCTGGGGCAGCTCGACGTCCCTCCCACCGGGCTGTCGAGCGAGCAGGTCACCGGTCGACAGGCCCAGTGGGGCCCCAATGCCGTGGCCTCCCACCGGGCACGACTGCTGCCGGTGCTCTGGCACCAGCTCCGCTCCCCGCTGCTCGGCCTGCTGACCGCGGCCGCGGTCGTCTCCTTCTTCGTGGGCGAGGCGACGGACGCGATCATCATCGGCGTGATCGTCGCGGCGTCGGTCGGGCTCGGCTTCGTCAACGAGTACCGCGCGGAGAAGGCGGCGGAGGCCCTGCACTCCCAGATCCTGCACCAGACGGTCGTGATCCGCGGCGGGGCGCCGACCACGGTCGACGTGACCGCGCTCGTCCCTGGCGACCTGGTCGAGCTGAAGCTGGGCGACATCGTCCCGGCCGACCTCCGGCTGACTGAGACCACCGGGCTGGAATGCGACGAGTCCGTCCTGACCGGGGAGTCGCTGCCGGTGGGGAAGGGCACCGAGGCGGTCCCGGCCGGGACGCCGTTGGCCGAGCTGTCCGGGTGCGCGCTCATGGGCACCGTGGTGCACGCCGGCCGCGCGGTTGGGGTCGTGGTGGCCACCGGGGCGCATACCGAGTTCGGCGCGATCGCGGCCGGGCTCAGCACCCACCCACTCGACACCGAGTTCCAGGTGGGGCTGCGCCGTTTCTCGATGCTGCTGGTGTACGTGGCGGGCACGCTGTGCACCTCGATCTTCGTCATCAACGTCGTGCTGCACCGGCCGGTCATCGACGCTCTGCTGTTCTCGCTGGCCATCGCCGTGGGGATCACGCCGCAGCTGTTGCCGGCTGTGGTGTCGACCAGCCTCGCTGCCGGGTCCCGGCGGATGAGCCGCCGGAAGGTCCTGGTGAAGCGGCTCGTCTGCATCGAGGACCTGGGCGACGTCGACGTCCTGTTCACCGACAAGACCGGCACACTGACCCAGGGCCGGATCGACTTCATGCGGGCGGTCCCTATCGGTGGCCTCGCCCCCGACCGGGTGCTGGCGTGGGGGCTGCTCTGCACCGAGAACCCGCTGGACGGCGGGCTCTCGGTCGGGGGGAACCCCCTCGACCAGGCGCTGTGGGACTCGCCGGCGGCGGCGGGCGAGCGAGCCACCCTCGACGGCTACACCCGGCTGGGCGTGCTGCCGTTCGACCACGACCGTCGGATGGTCTCAGTCCTCGTCCGCGGGCCGGACGGCGCGGTGACCCTGACCACCAAGGGGGCCCCTGAGACGCTGATGGAGCGTTGCGTCGACGTCCCCGCCGCGGCCCGTGCGGCGATGGAGGCGGAGTTCACCGCCGGGAACCGTGTCGTCGCGGTGGCCACCCGCCCGGCCGAGGGGGCAGGCCCGCCCGTCGCCGCCGACGAGCACGACCTGCACCTGGCCGGGCTCCTGGTCTTCCTCGACCCGCCCAAGCTGGACGCGGCGGACGCGCTCCGCCGGCTGGCCGGACTCGGCATCGCGGTGAAGATCGTCACCGGCGACAACGCCGCGGTCGCGATCAAGGTGTGCCACGACCTCGGCCTACAGGACGGCGGGGCACTGACCGGGACCGACCTCGACGGCCTCGACGACGCCCAGCTCGCCGCGGTGATCCCCGCCACCACGGTGTTCGCCAGGGTCAGCCCCGAGCACAAGGCCCGGATCGTCAGGGCCCAGCGGCTCAGCGGCGGCGGGGTGGCCTTCCTCGGCGACGGGGTGAACGACGCGCTTGCCCTGCACGCCGCCGACGTAGGCATCTCGGTCGAGTCGGCCACCGACGTCGCCAAGGACGCCGCCGACGTCATCCTGCTGGAGAAGAGCCTGGACGTCCTGGCCGACGGGGTGGCCGAGGGCCGGCGGATCTTCGCGAACACGATCAAGTACGTGCTGATGGGCACGTCGAGCAACTTCGGCAACATGTTCTCGGCGGCCGGAGCGTCCCTGTTCCTGTCGTTCCTGCCGATGCTGCCGTCGCAGATCCTGCTCAACAACCTGCTGTACGACACCAGTCAGCTGGCGATCCCGACGGACAACGTCGACGAGGAGCAGCTGCGCCGCCCCTCGCACTGGGACATCGCGTTCATCCGCCGGTTCATGGTCGCCTTCGGCCCGCTCAGCTCGGTGTTCGACTTCGCCACGTTCGGGATCATGCTGTGGGTCTTCCACTCCGGACCGGCGCAGTTCCGCTCCGGCTGGTTCGTCGAGTCCCTCGCCACCCAGACGCTGATCATCTTCGCGATCCGCACCCGGCGCAGCCCGTTCTTCCGCAGCCACCCCAGCCTGCCGCTGACGTTCGCCGTCCTGGGGGCGGTGGGGGTCGGGGCGATCCTGCCCGCCTCGCCGCTCGGGCACGTCCTGGGCTTCCAGGCCCTGCCGGCCGGCTTCTTCGCCGCGCTCGTCGGGATGATCGTCAGCTACCTGGCGCTGGTCGAGGTCGGCAAGCGGCTGTTCTACCGCGCCGCGGTGCCCGCTGTGCCGGCCCGCCCGTACGGCCCGCACCGTCACCAGCAGCGGCGTGCCGCCCGGTTCAGCACGGGCCTGGCGGGTCAGGCGGGCCGGTAGAAATCGCGCTCCCAGCGGTGCCTGGTGAGCACCGCGCGGACGTCGGCCGGCAGGGCCTGCCCGTCGCTGACGGCCACGTTGCGCTCGACGTGGTCGACGGTGCGCATCCCCGCGATCACGGTCGAGACGGCGGGGTGGGAGAGCACGAAACGCAGGGCGTGCTCCGGCAGCTGCTCGGTGCTGATGCCGAGGTCGGTGACGAGGGCGGTCACGTGGTCCTCCACCTGGGCCCGCCGGTCGCCGCCGAAGTACTCGTTGCGCCAGTCGCCCTCGGGGAACACCGAGTCGCGGGTGATCCGTCCGGTCAGCCCGCCCTCGTCCAGGGCGACCCGGACGATGACGCCGACGCCGTGCTCCTGGCACGCGGGGAGCAGCTGCTCCTGCGGCTGCTGGTGGAAGACGTTGTAGATGACCTGGACGGTGTCGACCGCGCCGCTGCGCACCAGCGCCAGCGCGTTCTCCGGCTGGTAGTCGTTGATCGAGACGCCGAAGAAGCGGATCTTCCCCTCCTGCTTGAGGTCCGCGATGGTCTCCAGCCAGTCCCCGCGGCCGACCCACTCGTCGCTCCACACGTGGAACTGCAGGACGTCGAACGCGTCCAGGCCGCTGGCCCGCAGGCTGGTCTCGAGGCTGGCCCGGATGTGCGCGCCCGGGAAGGCATCGGCAGGGTCGATGCCGTCCGGTGCCGGCCAGGTCTGGTTCTTCGGCGGCACCTTGGTGGCGACGTGGATGGTCTCGCCGGCCCGGTCGCGCACCGCCTGCCCGACGATGCGCTCGCTCTCGCCGTAGCCGCGCGCGGTGTCGATGAAGGTGACGCCCCGGTCGATCGCCGCGTGCAGCGCCCGCAGCGACTCGTCCTCCTCGGCGCCGACCCACATGAAGCCCCCGATGCCCCAGGCGCCGAAGCCGATCTCGGAGACCTGCGGGCCGGTGCGGCCCAGCGTGCGGTACTGCATGCGGTTCGCTCCTCGTCTCAGCGCCATCAGCTCGGCCGTGACGCTACCCCGGGGCCGACGGACGCGCGATGCTGGCCTTATGGCGCGCAACGTCCTCGGCGGGGAGCTCGAGCCCTGCGGCACCGACCCGGTCACCGGCTGGTACCGCGACGGCTGCTGCAACACCGACGCCCAGGACGTCGGCAGCCACACGATCTGCGCCGTGGTCACCGCTGAGTTCCTGGCCCACCAGCAGGGGATCGGCAACGACCTCGTCACGCCGATGCCCCAGTTCGAGTTCCCGGGGCTGCGTCCTGGCGACCGCTGGTGCGTGACGGCGGTCAACTGGCTGCGCGCGCATCACGATGGCGCGGCCGCCCCGGTCGTGCTCGCCTCGACGCACGAGCGGTCGCTCGACGTCGTGCCGCTCGACGTCCTGCGCGAGCACGCGGTCGACGTGCCGGCGGACCCCTCGGCGCTGGACTCCTGAGCTCAGCCGGTCGGCGGCCCCGGCTGGTGGTACACCCGCACCTCGCCCTGGCGCAGTCGCAGCAGCGTTGCGTCGGCGGCCGTGCCGAGGCTGCTGCCGTCCAGCGTCGCCGTGGCCGTCGCCGGCCGCTGCCAGCCCTTGCCCCATTCCTTCATCAGCATGGTCCGGTCGGCGGACACCCACGAGTCGCGCAGTTGGCTGGCCGTCCCCGTGCCCGTCCAGGCCACGGACACCGCCACGTCGCCGCTGCAGGCCGGCGGGGCGCTCTCGTCGAAGTCGGTGCAGATCGACAACGGGACGGTGCCCGAGGCGCGCAGCCAGTCCAGCCGGGGCTGGGTCTGGATCAACGGAGACTCGGTGCGACCGAACTGCTCCAGCAGCGGCCGCCAGCCCGGCTCCTCAGCCAGGATCTCGTAGACGTACTGCTCGACCTTGACCACCGGCGCGCGGTCGCGCCACTTGCCCTCGCGGGTCACCGTCTTGAACGCGTAGACGACGGTGTCGGTGCAGACGTCGCCGGGCCGCGGGTCGGCGCAGGTCGTCCACGAACCGATGCCGATGTAGCCGGCGAGGGTCAACCGGTACACGAACGCACGTTGCTGCTCACCGGTGGTCCCGGACGGATCGGCAGCTGCAGCGGGAAGGCCCATGGCGAGGACGACCAGTGCCACCGCGAGCGGAGCCAGGATTCGACGCATGACGAAGCACCTCCAGGGTCGCCTCTAGCCTGGTGGGTGGGTGGACCAACCGGGAGGGCCGGAGGTCAGGAGCCCGACTACAGTCCACGGATGCCGGGCCGTTAGCTCAATCGGCAGAGCAGCGGACTTTTAATCCGCGGGTTCTGGGTTCGATCCCCAGGCGGCCCACCCGTCCT
>DAIRVJ010000055.1:0-14290 GCA_036802895.1 Candidatus Nanopelagicales bacterium | reverse complement strand
ACGGCATGGGACCGGGGAACAGCGCGGGGGCCTCCGTCGTTCTCGCTGCACCGGACGCCGTCGGGCACCGGCCTGGGAGGATCGACCGATGAGGACTGCTGCGGGACGTACGGGCCGAGTGTTCGCCCTCGCCCGGGTGCTGGCCGGGGTGTTCCGCGGCGGTCGGGGCGGCCCGGCCGAGCAGCTGAGGGCCGCCGGCCGGATGATCCGAGCCGCACTGACCGGGCGCTACCCAGGGGTCAGCAAGGGCACCCTCGCCCTGCTGGCTCTGGGCGCCGTCTACATCGTGTCCCCGGTCGATCTCGCGCCCGAGGCGCTCCTGGCCATGGTCGGACTCGTCGACGACGTCGGGGTCGCCGTCTGGCTGGCGAGCACCCTGGCCATGGAGACCGAGAAGTTCCAGGCGTGGGAGCTGGGCCGGCCAGCGGCGGGCGGTCGGGTCGTGCCCGGCCAGGTAGTCCGAGAGGACGCGCCCCAGCCGCCGCGGGGGTGACCTCTGGCCCTACGCTCTCCCGACGGGCTGGGTCACGCTTCGCCTAGCCGCGACGCCGTGGGATGAGGTGACAGGGCCATGTCGGGCAGGCGCACGATCGGACCGGTCGACACGATCTGGCTGAACATGGACCGGCCGAACAACCTCATGGTCATCGACTCGGTCATGTGGACCGACGAGAAGCTCGACTGGGAGCGGCTGCAGGCCGTCATCCAGCGCCGCCTCGTCGACCGTTACCCGGTGTTTCGGCAAGTGCCGGTCCCTCCCCGCACCCCTATCGGCCTCCCGCACTGGGAGGACGACCCTGACTTCGACATCACCCGGCACCTGGTGCGCGCCAAGCTGCCCGCGCCCGGAGACATGCGCGCCCTCCAGCGTTTCGTCGAGCGGTTCATGCACGTGCCGCTCGACCGCGAGCACCCGCTGTGGACGTTCTACCTGCTCGACGGGTACGACGGCGGGTCGGCCGTCTACACCCGGTTCCACCACGCCCTCGCCGACGGCATCGCGCTCACCCAGGTGCTCCTGTCCCTGACCGACGAGAGGTCCACGGACGACCTCGCCGAGCTGGAGGCGGGTCCCGAGCCGGAGTACCACCACCACGGGTTGCTGGGCACGGCCGGTGCCCTCGGCACGGCCGCCGGGTCGGCGCTGCGCGGTGGCCTGCACCTGCTGGCTGACCTGCCCCACCTGGCGACCCACCCGGCCTCGGTGATCGACGCGCTGGCCATGGTCTCCGACACCGGGCACATCGCGAACAAGCTGCTGCTGACCTCCATCCCCCGGACGCCGATCAGCGGGACGCCCGGGCTGCACAAGCGGGCTGTGTGGTCCGAGCCCCGGCAGCTCGAGACCGTCAAGCGGATCGGCCGGCTGGCCGGGGCGACGGTGAACGACGTGCTGATCGCGGCGCTGTCCGGCGCGCTGCACACCTACATCATCGACCAGGGCGGCGAAGCCGCCGACCTGACGACGATGGTCCCGGTCAACGTCCGGCCTCTGGACAAGCCACTCCCGCGCGAGCTGGGGAACCGCTTCGCGCTGGTGCTGCTGCCGTTGCCGACCGGACGCCACGCGCCGCTCGAGCGACTGGCCGAGGCCAAGCGCCGGATGGACGGCATCAAGCACTCCCCGGAGGCCGTGCTGACGTTCGGCCTGATCACGGCGATCGGCCGCACCAACCCCGAGATCGAGCGCCTGCTCGTCGACTTCTTCTCGGCCAAGGCGATCGGGGTGACCACCAACGTCGCCGGCCCCGGCGCCGGACGGTTCCTGGCGGGCACCCGGATCGCCGGCTCGCTCGGCTGGGTACCGGGATCCGGTCACCAGACGCTCGGGGTGTGCATCTTCAGCTACGACCGGACGGTTCGGATCGGCTTCAAGGCGGATGCCACGGTGCTCCCGGACCCGGAGAAGCTCGTGCACGCCTTCGATGCCGAGCTGGACGAGCTGGAACGGATCGGCGGCCTCGCCTGACCGCGGGCCGACTCGCCTTCGAGGAGAACCATGCCCACCGACCACGCCGTCCAGACGGTGACCATCGCGGCACCGTTCGACACCGTGCTGGCCACCATCCGTAACGTCGAGAGCCAGACCGAGTGGGTGAAGGAGGTGCTGGAGGCCGAGCTGCTGGAGGAGTACGAGGACGGTCTTCCGGCGACGGCCACGTTCCACTCGACGACGACGATCGGCACGGACCGGTACACGCTGTCGTACGACCACTCCGACGACGGCATGTCGTGGGAGCTGGTGAAGGGCAAGCTGCAAACCGCGCAGAGCGGTCGCTACACCCTGCGTGCCCTGGGTCCCGACCGGACGGAGGTGACCTTCGACCTGACGATCTCGCACAACCTGCCCGTGCCGGGGTTCATCCGCAGCCGGGTCATCAAGGGCGTCGTCAACAGCACGGTGACCGGGCTGAAGACCTACCTGGAGTCCTGACGCTCAGCAGCCTGAGGGTCTCGGCGCCGGCTTGGCCGCCGCGGCGAGCGCCTTCGCCACCTGGTCGGGGGTGGCCAGCGCGGCGTACGCCTCCCCGATGACGAAGTCGACGCTGGCATCCGTCCGGGAGTCCTTCACCAAGGTGGCGCCGGCCACCTGGGCGGCCACCACCTTGGCGGCAAGGGCTCCCTTGGGCCCGTACCTGATCTCTGCGGACGCGGCGACCGATGCGCCCTTGGGGTCGTTGGCGACCTTGCCGCCGCGGAAGCCGCGCTGCACCAGCTGCGTCGAGGTGGTCTTGGCCAGTCCGGCGCGTTTCGTCGCGTTGTAGACGTTCACCGTGATCGTCTTGGCTGCCGGCAACGCCACCGCGGACGGGCTGCCGCTGGTGCTCGGCGGGCACGAGACCGTCGAGGACGGGGACGGGGTGGCCGACCCGGTCCCGTCGCGGCCGGTGAACCACCATCCGGCGACCAGCCCGACGGCAAGAGCCGCGAGCACGGCGAGCACGACCGGAAGGCTGCCGCCGCGTCGACGGCCGGTGCTGGTCGGCGTCAGCAGGCTCATGACGTCCTCTCCAGGTCGAGCACGCGGGCATGCACCACGAGGCGCTGCTGCAGGGCCGCGCGCACGGCGCGGTGCAGGCCGTCCTCCAGGTACAACTGTCCGTTCCACCGTACGACGTGGCAGAACAGGTCACCGAAGATCGTCGCGTCGTCCGCCAACAGCGTGTCGAGGTCGAGCGCGGTCTTGGTGGTCACCAGGTCGGCCAGCCGGACCTGTCGTGGGGGGATCGCCGACCAGTCCCGGGCGGTCAGCCCGTGTTCCGGGTAGGGCCGGCGGTCGCTCACCCGCTTGAAGATCACCCACTGAGTCTAGGCGGGGCGGCTACGCTCGCCGCCATGAGCGACGCTGCCAACGAGATGGTCGAGAAGGTTCGCGCGGGGTACGCCTTCAGCGGGCCTGCCGTCGACTTCGGCGCCCTGGTGACCGACGGAACCGCCCACCAGGACGTCCCGATCCGGATTCCCCTCTCCATGATCAACCGGCATGGCCTGGTGGCCGGAGCCACCGGTACCGGCAAGACCAAGACCCTGCAGCTGATGGCCGAGCAGCTCTCCGCCGGCGGCGTCCCGGTCTTCCTGGCGGACATCAAGGGGGACCTCTCGGGCCTGGCGACCCCGGGTGCGGCCAACGACCGGATCACCGCGCGGGCTACGGACATCGGGCAGGCCTGGCAGGGCCGCTCCTTCCCGGTCGAGTACTTCGCGCTCGGGGGCCAGGGGACCGGCATTCCGGTCCGCGTCTCGGTGACCTCCTTCGGGCCCACCTTGCTGTCGAAGGTCCTGGGGCTCAACGACACCCAGGAGTCCTCACTCGGGCTGGTCTTCCACTACGCGGACAAGGCCGGCCTGGCCCTGCTGGACATCAAGGACCTGCGGTCGGTCATCCAGTACCTGGTGAGCGACGAGGGCAAGGCTGACCTCGAGGGGCTGGGCGGGCTGTCCAAGCAGACCGCAGGGGTGATCCTGCGCGAGCTCATCGGCTTCCAGGACCAGGGGGCCGAGGTCTTCTTCGGCGAGCCAGAGTTCGACTCCGACGACCTCATCAAGGTGGCGCCGGACGGCCGTGGCGTGGTGTCGGTGCTCGAGCTTCCGGCGCTGCAGGACCGTCCGGCGCTGTTCTCCACGTTCCTCATGTGGCTGCTGGCCGACCTGTTCGAGGACCTGCCCGAGGTCGGCGACGTCGACAAGCCGAAGCTGGTCTTCTTCTTCGACGAGGCGCACCTGCTCTTCACCGGAGCGTCGAAGAACTTCCTGCAGTCGGTGACCCAGACCGTCCGGCTGATCCGCTCCAAGGGCGTGGGCGTCTTCTTCGTGACCCAGACCCCGAAGGACGTGCCCTCCGACGTCCTGGCCCAGCTCGGCAACCGAGTCCAGCACGCGCTGCGTGCCTTCACCCCGGACGACGCGAAGGCGCTGAAGGCCACCGTCTCGACGTTCCCCACCAGCGGCTACGACCTGGAGGAGCTGCTCACCCAGCTGGGCATCGGCGAGGCCGTCATCACCGTGCTGTCCGAGCGTGGTGCGCCCACCCCGGTGGCCTGGACCCGGATGCGCGCCCCAGAGTCGCTCATGGGCCCCACCGATCCCGCCGCCGTAGCGGCCGCTGTCGCGGCGTCGCCCTTGCAGGCGGAGTACGGCGTTGCGGTCGACCGCGAGTCGGCCTACGAGCGGCTGGCCGCTCGGCTCGCCCCGCCGCCCGCTCCGGCCCCAGCGGAGGAGCCGGCCCGCCCGGCCGAACCCCGCCGGCAGGAGAAGGAGGAGCCAGGGATCGTCGGCGAGGTGATGAAGAGTCCGGCCACCAAGGCGTTCGCGGTCGCGGCGGCCCGCACGCTCGGCCGGGAGATCATGCGTGGCATGTTCGGCACGTCGTCGAGGCGCCGCCGCCGCTGACCGCATCGACCACCGCGACCCCGATGATCCCGATGATCCAGGGAACTCCGCTCGCGCTGGGCGTCGAGTTCGCTTCCCTGGATCACGGGGTGGTGGGCGGCTGGCGGAGGATGGGGGATTCGAACCCCCGAGGGCGTTAACCCAACACGCTTTCCAAGCGTGCGCCATAGGCCACTAGGCGAATCCTCCGCCGCCGAGGGTACCGGGGCGGCCGGCGGCCGTCGAAACCGCCGTGCGTGGCTCGTACACTGGGAGCCGACCCCCCGTGCGGCGTCACCTCGTGAACCCCCCCAGGGCCGGAAGGCAGCAAGGGTCAGCGGGCTCTGGCGGGTGCGCGGGGGGTCCTCGCCTGTCTGTGGGAGCGGCTAGGGTCGGGGTCGTGTCGCTCGCGCTCTACCGCCGGTACCGCCCCGAGACGTTCGCCCAGGTCATCGGCCAGGAGCACGTCACCGGGCCGCTCCAGCAGGCGCTGCGCAACGACCGGGTCCACCACGCGTACCTGTTCAGCGGCCCGCGCGGCTGCGGCAAGACCACGTCGGCCCGCATCCTGGCCCGGGCGCTGAACTGCGAGCAGGGCCCGACGCCTGAGCCGTGCGGTACCTGCCGGTCGTGCGTCGAGATGGCGCGCAACGGATCGGGCAGCCTGGACGTCGTCGAGATCGACGCCGCCTCGCACGGCGGGGTCGACGACACCCGCGAACTGCGCGAGAGGGCGTTCTTCTCCCCGGCGGCCTCCCGGTTCAAGATCTACATCATCGACGAGGCGCACACGATCAGCGACAAGGGCTTCGACGCCCTCCTCAAGATCGTCGAGGAGCCGCCGCCGCACCTGAAGTTCATCTTCGCGACGACCGAGCCGGACAAGGTGCTCGGGACGATCCGCTCGCGCACGCACCACTACCCCTTCCGGCTGGTCCCGCCGAGGCTGCTCCAGGACCACCTGCAGGGGATCTGCGACGCCGAGGGCGTCACCGTAGGCCCCGGGGTGCTGCCGATGGTGGTCCGCGCCGGCGCCGGCTCGGTCCGCGATGCGCTGTCGGTGCTCGACCAGCTGATCGGGGGCGCCGGCCCCGACGGAGTCACCCACCCCTACGCCGCGTCCCTGCTCGGCTACACCGACGCCTCCCTGCTCGACGACGTCGTCGACGCCCTGGCGGCCGGTGACGGAGCCACCGTGTTCGAGATGATCGACCGGGTCGTCGAGAGCGGCACCGACCCACGCCGGTTCGTCGCCGACCTGCTCGAGCGGCTGCGCGACCTGATCATCCTGCAGGCCGTCCCGGACGCCGCGCACCGAGGGCTGCTGCACGCCCCCGAGGATCAGGTGTCGCGGATGCTGGCCCAGGCGGGGAGGTTCGGCGAGGCCGAGCTCGCGCGGGCCGCCGAGGTGGTCAACGTCGGACTGACCGAGATGCGTGGGGCGACCGCACCGCGGCTGCAACTGGAACTGATTTGTGCCCGCGTGCTGCTGCCCGGCGCGGACCGTGACGGCGAGCGTGGCCTCGGCGCACGGATGGACCGGCTGGAGCGCCGGCTCTCGATCAGCGGGCCGCCGGTCGAAGCCGAACCGGCGGGAGCTTCCCGTCGGGCCCCGGCGAGAGCCGCAGCCGAGCCGACGGCTGCGCCGGACGTCGCGGTCGGGTCCACCCCTCCGCCGGCCCCCGCCGTCGACCTCCCGCCCGGCCCCTCCCCAGACGTGCCAGCCGACGCCCCCGCCGAAGCGCCAGTCGACGCCTCAGCCGACGCGCTAGCCGACGTCCCAGCCGACCTCCCGACCGTCCCGGGTGGGGCCGTTGCCGGCATCGACGTCCACGCGATCAGGCGGATGTGGCCCAACGTCCTCGACGAGGTCAAGCGCCGTCGCCGGGTGGCCTGGATGATCCTGTTCGAGCGGGTGAACGTGCTTGGGGTCGATGAGGGCCGACTCACGCTCGGGTTCTCCGACCCGGGTGCGATCAAGGCGTTCACCGGAAGCGGGCACGACGAGCTGCTCCGTCAGGTGCTCATCGACGTCCTGGGGGTCGACTGGCGGGTCGACTCCGTGCACGATCCAGCGGCTCGGGGCGGCCGGCCGGCCGCGTCGGCGGGATCCGCGCCTCCTGCGCCGCGCGCGCCGACCCCGTCGACCGCCGCGGGAGCGTCCGTCCCTGGTGCAGCAGAGCGACCGCCGGGGGACGAGCCCTCGCGGGACGACGACGACGTCGAGGACCTGGGACTGTCCGGCACCGACCTCGTCGCTCGCGAGCTCGGTGGGCGGGTCATCGGGGAGATCGGGGCGGGCTGAGCCGTAGGCTGCCGGTCATGGCGTCCCGCAGGCGGTCGAGCGTCCCCGGTCCGGGGCGGTAGCCGACATGTACGAGGGCGTCGTCCAAGACCTCATCGACGAGCTGGGCCGGCTGCCCGGGGTCGGTCCGAAGAGCGCGCAGCGTATCGCGTTCCACCTGCTCGCGGCCGATCCGGTCGACGTGCGGCGCCTGGCCCAGGTGCTGCTGGAGGTCAAGGAGAAGGTCCGCTTCTGTCGGACCTGCTTCAACGTCGCGGAGGCCGAGCAGTGCCGGATCTGCCTCGATCCACGGCGGGACCCCTCCCTGCTCTGCGTCGTCGAGGAGCCGAAGGACGTCGTCGCGATCGAGAAGACCCGTGAGTTCCGTGGGCGCTACCACGTGCTCGGTGGGGCGATCAGCCCGATCGAGGGCGTGGGGCCGGACGACTTGCGCGTGCGTGAGCTGATGGCCAGGCTGGCCGACGGGGTGGTGACCGAGCTCATCCTCGCGACCGATCCCAACCTCGAGGGCGAGGCGACGTCCACCTACCTGGCTCGACTGGTCAAGCCGATGGGGCTGCGGGTGACCCGGCTGGCCAGTGGTCTCCCGGTCGGTGGGGACCTCGAATACGCCGACGAGGTCACCCTCGGCCGAGCGTTCGAAGGAAGGCGGCTGCTCGATGTCTGAGCTCACCGAGTTCGCCGGGGACATCGCGGCGCACGCCCGGACGTTCCTGGCCGGGGTGCGCGAGGTCGCCTCGGGGGACTCCCCATCGACGACGATCTCCGAGCTGCTCGTCCAGCTGGCTCAGGTCTCGATGGCCGGCGCGATGCTCGGTGCCGTCCAGGACGTCGTGCCACCGGACCGCTTCGAGGAGGACACCGGTCCGGACTCCGATCCGGATGCCCTGCGGGAGTCACTGGCCGAGCAGCTCCAGGGGGTCGACGAGTACGCGCTGGTGTTCGACCCGCTGCTGCCCGCGGCCCCCTCGATCGGCCGGGTGTCCGACGACGTGGCCCACGTGGCGGTGAGCCTGGAGCACGGCCTGCGGCACTTCGAGTCCGGCCGGGTCGACGAGGCGCTGTGGTGGTGGCAGTTCTCCTACCTGTCGACGTGGGGGAGCGCCGCCCTCGCCGCGCAGCGGAGCCTGCTCTCGATCGTGGCGCACCAGCGGCTGGACGCCGACGAAGGAGACGTGGAGGCCGCCGAGGCCGACGCGCTGCTGCGCGACGGGTGACCGACGTCACCCGGTAGGCCGCTCAAGGTCGCCGGGGTTGGTGCCGAGGAGTCCTCACGGGGGAGGTGTCGATGCCGGCTGAGCCCGGACCCGCGCCCGCTCGGTGGCGAGCCCGCCCGGTCGCCGGAGCGGTGCTGCGCGTCGCCATCGTCGCGGTCCCCGTCCTGTCCGCCTGGCTGGTGGTGGTCGCCGGCCTCCAGCTGGTCGGTGACCGTCTCGCCACCCAGCCGTGGTGGCTGCTGCCCCTGGCGCTGGCCTCGGTGGTGGTCGCCCTGGTGGTCGAACGGCTGGCCAGGCGGTTGCTTCCCCTGGCCGCACTGCTCAAGCTCACCATGCTGTTCCCCGACCGGGCTCCCTCCCGATTCCGGGTGGCCCGAGCCACCCGCAGCACCGACCAGCTGGTCGCCGCCATGCGTCACCCTGGGCGCGGAGAGGTGGCAACGGCCGCCGAGACCACCCTGGCGCTCGTCACGGCGCTGACCGCGCACGACCGGCGCACGAGGGGACACTCCGAGCGGGTGCGGATCTACTGCGACCTGCTCGCCGAGGAGCTGCACCTGGCCGAAGACGACCGGGACCGGCTGCGTTGGGCCTCCCTGCTGCACGACGTCGGCAAGCTGTCGGTGGCCGGGGAGATCCTGAACAAGCCGAGCGCGCTGTCCTCGCCCGAGTGGGACCAGGTGCGCACCCACCCGGCGAGGGGGGAGGAGCTCGCCGCCCCGCTGCTCGGCTGGCTCGGGCCCTGGGGCGGGGCGATCCGCCACCATCACGAGCGCTTCGACGGCACCGGCTACCCCGACGGGCTGGCCGGCGAGGCGGTGCCGATGGCGGCCAGGATCGTCGCCATCGCCGACTCGTTCGAGGTGATGACCGCCGCCAGGTCCTACAAGAAGGCCGTGGCGGCACGGACCGCGCTCGAGGAGCTGGCCCGCTGCTCCGGCTCGCAGTTCGACCCGGCCCTGGTGCGAGCGTTCCTCGGCATCTCGCTGCCCCGCCTGGTGTGGGCGACCGGACCGCTGGCGGTCTTCATGAACGTGCCGTTGCTCGGGACCGCGATCCAGACCCTGACCCAGGCGAGGGTCTCCCCCGCGCAGCTGACGGCGGTCGCCGGCGTGGCCATCGCGACCGCCGGCGCCACCGCCTCGGCCCTCGGGGAGGTCAGGCGGCCGGTGGCCGACCCTGGGCGAGCGAGCGTCGTCGCCGCTCCGAGCGGGTCGCCGTCCGCCACCCCCTCACCGTCCGCGCGCCCGTCGGCCCCCTCGGTGCTCATGACCCCGACACCGACGCCCACCGCGATCCGGCCCGTGGTGACGGGGCCCGCTCAGACGCCGTCCGTACGCCGGACCCCCATCCCGAGCCCTCCGCCGACGCCGACCCGGACGCCGACGCCGACCCCGACACCGACCCCGACGCCGACCCCCTCGACAACCGGCCCGCCCGGCCCGACACCCGACACCACGGCTCCGACCGCCAGGATCGACCCCGCCCTGCGGGGGGTCTTCGTCGGCACCCAGGTCACCGTCCTGTTCGCCAGCCCGGATCCCACCGCCCGGTTCCGCTGCCAGGTCGACGGTCAGCCGGAAGCGCCCTGTGCCAGCCCCCTGGTCCTGACCGGGCTGAGCGACGGCAGCCACGAGGTCGTCGTCCGGGCGACGGACCCGGCGGGCAACACCGGCCGACCGGCGCGGGCCGCGTTCGAGACGGTCGCCAGCCCCGTCGTCACGCTCACGGCCGCCCCGCCGGCGACGACGACCTCGAGCACCGCCACGTTCGCCTTCGCGACCGACGTGGTCGGGCTGACCGTCGTCTGCTCGCTGGACGGCGCCGCCTACGTTCCCTGTCCGAGCCCGACGACGTTCACCGGGCTGTCGGTCGGCCCGCACCGACTCGTGGCACGCGCGGTGGATGCCTGGGGCAGGCCCGGGCCCGCGCTGCAGTACTCCTGGCTGGTGGTCTGAGCGTCTCACGAGGCGGACGTCGGGGCGGGCCACGGTCGCCGTCGCGGCTAGACTCGACCGCCGGTGCTGGCGTCCGGCGAGGAGAACCCGCGTGGGTGTGATCGTGCAGAAGTACGGCGGGTCGTCGGTCGCCGATGCTGCCTCGATCAAGCGGGTGGCGCAGCGCATCGTCGCGACCAAGAAGGCCGGGAACGACGTCGTCGTCGTGGTGTCGGCGATGGGGGACTCGACGGACGAGCTCATCGACCTGGCCAAGCAGGTGTCGCCGCTGCCGCCGGGCCGCGAGCTGGACATGCTGCTCACGGCCGGAGAGCGGATCTCGATGGCCCTGCTCGCCATGGCCATCTCCGACCTCGGCGTCCAGGCGCGCTCGTTCACCGGCAGCCAGGCCGGGGTGATCACCGACGCGTCGCACGGCAAGGCCCGGATCATCGACGTGACCCCCGGGCGGATCCAGGGCGCGCTGGACAGCGGCGCGGTGGCCATCGTGGCCGGCTTCCAGGGCGTCTCGCAGGACACCAAGGACATCACGACCCTCGGGCGAGGCGGCTCGGACACGACGGCGGTGGCGCTCGCCGCCGCCCTCGGCGCCGGCGTCTGCGAGATCTACACCGACGTCGACGGGGTGTTCTCGGCTGACCCGCGCATCGTGGCGACGGCCCGCCACCTGGCGACCGTCACCTACGAGGAGATGCTCGAGCTCGCGGCGAGTGGCGCCAAGGTGCTGCACCTGCGCTGTGTCGAGTACGCCCGACGGTACGACCTGCCGATCCATGTGCGATCGTCCTTCAGCGGCAAGGACGGCACGTGGGTGGTCGCCGACCGACCTGACGAAGGGACCAGCGTGGAGCAGCCGATCATCGCGGGGGTCGCGTACGACCGCAGCGAGGCCAAGGTGACGGTCGTCGGCGTCCCCGACAAGCCGGGTGAGGCCGCGGCGATCTTCGAGGCGGTCGCCGCCGCGGAGATCAACATCGACATGATCGTCCAGAACGTCTCCGCGGCCACCACCGGGCGCACCGACATCTCGTTCACGCTGCCGCTGGCGGAGGGGCAGGCGGCGATGGCCGCGCTGTCCCGGGCCCAGGGCCAGATCGGTTTCGAGGCCCTCCAGTACGACGACCAGATCGGCAAGGTATCCCTCGTGGGTGCCGGGATGCGCTCCCACCCGGGGGTCTCGGCGACCTTCTTCCGGGCGCTCGCCGATGCGGGCGTCAACGTGGAGCTGATCTCGACCTCGGAGATCCGGATCTCCGTCGTCTGCCGTGCCCACGACGTCGAGGCGGCCGTCCAGGCCGTGCACACCGCGTTCGGGTTGGACGCAGCTGCGCCCGAGGCGGTCGTCTACGGGGGGAGCGGCCGATGAGGCGCAAGCCGACGCTGGTCGTCGTTGGAGCCACCGGTGCCGTCGGCACGGTGATGCTCGACCTGCTGTCGACGCGCGAGGACGTGTGGGGCGAGATCCGGCTGACCGCGTCCGCCCGTTCGGCGGGCCGTCGGCTCACCGTCCGCGGCGAGGAGCTCGAGGTCCTGGAGATGACGCCGGAGGTGTTCGACGGAGCGGACGTCGCCACCTTCGACGTGCCCGACGCGGTGGCTGCGCACTGGGTCCCCATCGCGGTCGAGCGTGGGGCGGTGGCCGTGGACAAGTCCGGTTCGTTCCGGATGGATCCCGATGTCCCGCTGGTGGTGCCCGAGGTCAACGCGGCGGCTGCCGCCGACCGGCCGAGGGGGATCATCAGCTGCCCGAACTGCACGACGCTGTCGATGATCGTCGTCCTCGGCGCACTGCACGAGCGCTACGGGCTGCGTGAGCTGGTGGTCGCGTCGTACCAGGCGGCCTCGGGTGCCGGCCGCGAAGGGGTCGAGACGCTGCGCGACCAGCTCCAGGAGGTCGCCAAGGATCCGACACTGGGCAGCCAGCCCGGAGACGTCCGCCGGGCGGTCACCGAGCTCGGCCCGTTCCCCGCGCCGTTGGCGCTGAACGTCGTGCCCTGGGCCGGGTCGCTGAAGGACGACGGGTGGAGCAGCGAGGAGCTCAAGATCCGCAACGAGTCCCGCAAGATCCTCGGGCTGCCCGATCTGCGGGTGGCCGCCACCTGCGTCCGGGTGCCGGTGATGACCACCCACTCGCTGGCCGTCCATGCCGTCTTCGAGCAGGAGCCGACGGTCGTGGAGGCGCAGCAGCTGCTGCGCGACGCACCGGGGGTGCTGGTCGTCGACGACCCGGGGGCCGACGAGTTCCCGACCCCGGCCGACGCTGTCGGCACCGACCCGACGTGGGTGGGTCGGATCCGGCGCACTCTGGACGACCCGCACGGGCTCGAGCTGTTCGTCTGCGGCGACAACCTGCGCAAGGGTGCCGCGCTCAACACCGCCCAGATCGCCGAGGTCGTGGCCCGCTCGCTGTAGGGCTGGTGTTGACCAGGCGAGGCAGGTGAACCTGTGCGGCAACAGGTGCCCTCGCCCTTCGCGGCACGTCCCCGCCCTTTACGGTGGCGGGTTCGCCGGTCGGTCGCCAGCCGGTGCTCTCGCTCGACCAGACGTCCTGGGCCGCCGGGTCAGCCCAGGACGACCAGCAGCCCCTGGGCCAGCAGGATCTTGGCCAGGATCGCGAGGGGGGCGACGGCGGCGTAGGAGCGCTCGGGCTCCTCGCTGTGCGCCTGCTCGGTGGCGAACGCCAGGGTCGCCGGCTGGGTGAAGGTGCCCGCGAGGAAGCCGGCCGCCGACCAGAAGCCCATCGACAAGGGGCCCAAGGCCACCAGCATGACGACGGTCGCCATCACCAGGCTGACCAGCAGCGCCGCCGCGAAGAGCCGGACACCGGCCGCGGAGGTCACGGTGTCGGCAAAGCGCTGGCCCGCCCGAGTGCCCACGCCCGCGAAGAACAGGACGAGGCCGAACTGACGAAGCGTGAGCCCGGCGCCGTACGGCAGCTGCCAGACCAACCGGCCGGTGCGCCGGGTGATGCCGAGGACCAGGCCGACGACCAGCGGACCGCCGGCGGAGCCGAGACTGAACGTCCCGCCGCCGGGCAGGGGCACCTCGATCACACCCAGGAGCAACCCGAGCGCGAGACCGAGGCTGAACGTGGCCACGTCGAACTCGCCGAGCGAGCGGTAGGAGTCCCCGAACAACCGGGCCAGCTCGGGCATCCGAGCCGGTGGGGCCAGGACGCGCACCCGGTCACCCAGCTCCAGGACGAGGTCGGGATGACCGACCAGGTCGGCGTCCCCCCGACGGACGCGGGTGACGAGGGCGTCGTAGGTGCCGGGCAGGTCCAGATCCCGGATACGCCGACCCACCATCGAGCGGTTGGACACGAAGATGCGCCGGAAGTCGAGGACGCTGCGGTCGCGGAGCAGCCGGCGGCTGGTCTCCTCACCGATCAGCGGGATCGCTGCCTCCACGGCCTTGACCGGGCCGACGACCCCGACGAGGTCCCCAGGCCGGAGCACGGACTCGGGGTCGGCCACCGACTGCTGTCCCTCGTGCACGAGCCGACCGACCAGGACCTTCTTGCCGGTCGCCCGGTCCAGCTCGGCGACGGTCATCCGGCTGGTCACCTCGAGCACGCGTGACGTGAGCCCCTCGTCGACCTCGTCCTCGTCGATCCAGTCCACCGAGGCCAGCCGCGAGCTGATCCGTCGCAGCACCGTGATGACCAGCAGCGACGCGACGACGCTCGCCGGATAGGCGATGGAGTAGGCGACGACTGGCTCGCTGGGATCACCCGAGCCGGACCTGGTGAGGCTCTCGACGACACCTGCCAGGGCCGGGGTATTGGTCAGGACGCCGGTGAACAGGCCGCTGCCCGGGCCGGCGGCCAGGCCGAGGACCGTGGCCGCGCCGGCGACCAGCCCGGCCGCGACCACGAGCAGCCCGAGCATCGACGCGTTTCGGAGCGGGCCTGATCCGCGCAGCCCTCGGGCGAACTCCGG
>DAIRVJ010000054.1:0-14368 GCA_036802895.1 Candidatus Nanopelagicales bacterium | reverse complement strand
CGTTGTAGGCCTTGCAGAACTCCATGATGTTGACGCCGTGCTGGCCCAGCGCGGGTCCCACCGGCGGGGCCGGCGTGGCGACCCCGGCGTTGATCTGCAGCTTGATGATCGCCGCGAGCTTCTTCTTCGGAGGCATGTGTCGGGTTCCTAGTTCTTCTGGATCTGGGAGAAGGACAGCTCGACCGGGGTCTCCCGGCCGAAGATCTCGACCAGACCCTTGATCCGCTGGGTGTCGGTGTTGATCTCGTGGATGGTGGCCTGCAGGCTGGTGAAGGGCCCGTCGATGACCGTGACCGAGTCGCCGACCTGGAAGTCGAGGACCTTGACCTCCGGTCGTTCGTGCGCCTTCTTCTCGACCGTCGGACCGAGGATCCCCACGACCTCGTCGACGGTCAGCGGCGTCGGCTGGTGGGCATGCCCCACGAAGCCGGTCACGCCCGGGGTGTTGCGCACCGCACCCCACGACTCGTCGGTCAGGTCCATCCGGACGAGCACGTAGCCGGGGAACTTGTTGCGCCGGACCAGCTTGCGCTGCCCGTTCTTGATCTCGACGACCTCCTCCTGCGGGACCTCCACCTGGAAGATGAAGTCCTCCATGTTCAAGGAGGTGGTCCGGCTCTCGACGTTGGCCTTCACCCGGTTCTCGTACCCGGCGTAGGAGTGGACGACGTACCACTCGCCAGGGGCCGACCGCAGCGCGGTCCGGAAGGCCTGGATCGGGTCCTCCGCAGGCTCCTCGACGGGCGCAGGCTCCTCGACCGCCGCAGGCTCCTCGACCGCCTCGAACACGGCGGGGGCTGCCTCGGCGTCCGAGGGAGCCTCGGCGGCGACGGGTGGGCCGTCGGCGAGGTCGGAGCGGGGGAACTCGGTCACGGGATGGGCTCTTCCTTCGATCGGGGGAGGGCGGGGGGCGACGGGTCAGCTGCCGCCGAACACGAACAGCACGACCTTGCCGAACCCCACGTCGAGGACGGCCACGATCGCGGTGAGGGCGAGGACGAAGGCGATCACGACGCCGGTGTAGGTCGCCAGGGCGCGCCGGGTCGGCCAGATGACCTTGCGGAGCTCGGCCACGACCTGGCGGAAGAACAACGCGATCCTGGACGGCAGGCTGCCGCGGCCGCCCTTGTCCGAGCCTGGACGCCCGCGCTCGGGGGTGGCGGTGTCCTCGCGCGTGTCGCTCACTGCCTCACCCTCCTGTCCGTGCCTTCCCTGGTGTCGCGCTGTCCGTCGTGCGGACGGGCGCGTCGATGCGCCCGCGTCGTGCTGGCAGGGCCGGAGGGACTCGAACCCACAACCACCGGTTTTGGAGACCGGGACTCTGCCAATTGAGCTACGGCCCTTCGCTGGCGTCGCGGTGACTCCGCGGGCGCCCGCACGCGGGCAGGCTCACGCAGCGGCCGACAGCGCCACCCGGGGAGTGTACGGCCTCGGACACCCGCCGGTCGAACCGCCGGTGGCCTCTCGAGGCGGTGGGCTCCGGTGCCAGGATGGACCCGTGACCGCCGCCAGCCAGCCCACGCAGCGTCGCGTGTCGACCCGCCTCGCTTCGATCACCGAGTCGGCAACCTTGGCCGTCGACGCGAAGGCCAAGGCCCTGGCGGCCGCCGGTCGCCCGGTGATCGGCTTCGGCGCCGGGGAGCCGGACTTCCCCACCCCGGACTACGTGGTGGAGGCCGCGGTCGCCGCAGCCCGTGACCCGAGATGGCACCGCTACACCCCGGCTGGCGGCCTGCCCGAGCTGAAGCAGGCGATCGCCGCCAAGACCCTTCGGGACAGCGGGCTACCGGTGGACCCCAGCCAGGTGCTGGTCACCAATGGCGGCAAGCACGCGCTCTTCAACGCCTTCGCGGCCCTGCTCGATCCGGGCGACGAGGTGCTGTTGCCCTCGCCGTACTGGACCACCTACCCGGAGTCGATCAGGCTGGCCGGCGGCGAGCCGGTCGTCGTGCCCACCGACGAGTCGACCGGCTACCTGGTGCCGATCGACCGGCTCGAGGCCGCGCGCACGCCGGCCACCAAGGCCCTGGTGTTCGTCTCCCCGTCCAATCCCACCGGGGCGGTGTACCCGCCGGAGCAGGTCGAGGCCATCGGCCGCTGGGCGGTCGACCGTGGCCTCTGGGTGGTCACCGACGAGATCTACGAGCACCTGGTGTACGGCGACGCCCGGTTCTCGTCGATGCCGACGCTGGTCCCCGAGCTCGCCGACCGCTGCGTGGTCGTCAACGGGGTCGCCAAGACCTACGCGATGACCGGCTGGCGGGTCGGGTGGCTGATCGGGCCGCCCGACGTGGTCAAGGCGGCGACGAACCTCCAGTCGCACAGCACCTCCAACGTCGCGAACGTCTCGCAGGTGGCCGCGCTGGCCGCGGTGTCCGGCGACCTCTCGGCGGTCGGCGTGATGCGCCAGGCGTTCGACCGGCGCCGGCTGGCCATGGTGGACATGCTCAACGCGGTCCCCGGGTTCAGCTGTCCCGAGCCGCTGGGCGCCTTCTACTGCTACCCGGCCGTGCACGGCGCGCTCGACCGGGACATCCGGGGCCGCACGCCGACGACGTCCGCCGAGCTGGCTGCCCTGATCCTCGACGAGGTCGAGGTGGCCGTCGTGCCCGGCGAGGCGTTCGGGACGCCCGGGTACCTGCGGCTGTCCTACGCGCTGGGCGACACCGACCTGGTCGAGGGCGTCGGTCGGATCCAGCGGCTGCTCTCCGAGGAGTGACGCCCGGCTGACGCCGGCAGGCCACGGGAGACCTGCGTCACAAGGACCAACGACCCTGCCGGAGTCGCACGAGCGTGCATAACGTGCAAGACATGCAGGACAGGCAGGAGCGGCAGGCAGGGGCGGGTCCCCTGCTCACCGCGGACCAGGTGCAACGGCTGCTCGACCTCGACCGCTCGACGGTCTACCGCATGGCCGGCGACGGTCGACTGCCCGCGGTGAAGATCGGCCGGCAGTGGCGGTTCCCCGCTGACCGGATCGACCAGATCCTCCGGCTGGACGAGCCCCGCCTGGCCGCCGTCGACCCCGAGCCGGTGCTGTCCGCCGAGGTCGCCCAGCCGGTCGTCGACGTCACCGCGGCCACGCTCGGCGTGATGATGGTGGTCACCGACATGGAGGGCCGGCCGCTCACCGAGGTGGCGAACCCGAACCGCTGGTTCGCCTCGCGCGACGGCGACGACGCGGTCGTCCAGGCCTGCACCGCGGAGTGGCGGATGCTCGCCGACGACCTCGACTTCGAGCCGCGGTTCCGCCTGGGGCACCTCGGGTTCGAGTGTGCGCGGGCCTACATCCGCTCGGGCGACCGGCTGGTCGGCATGGTGCTCGCGGGTGGCGTGGCCCCCGACGGCGCCCCCGCCGGCTCACCCGACGGCGCCGACCTGTACCACCTGGACGACGAGCAGCGGCGCCAGGTCCTGCGCACCCTGCCCCTGGTGGCCGCCGTGCTCTCTCGCGCGAGCGCCCGCACCCCGACCAACGGCCGTCGCGCCGACGCGACGGCCGAGCCCCGATGAAGGAGCTGTTGATGAGACGACTGCTGGTCCTCGGCGCGGGCACCGCCGGCACGATGGCCGTGAACAAGCTGCGGCCGCGTCTGCCCCTCGACGAGTGGACGATCACGGTCGTCGACCAGAGCGACACGCACTACTACCAGCCCGGCTACCTGTTCATCCCGTTCGGCATCTACACCCCGGACGAGGTCACCAAGCCACGCAGGCGGTTCATCCCCCCGGGCGTCGACCTGGTCACCGCAGAGATCGACAAGGTCCTCCCGGACGAGCGCAAGGTGCTGCTCGTCGACGGGACCGAGCTCGCGTACGACTACCTGGTGATCGCCACCGGCACGTCGCCCCGCCCGGACCAGACCCCGGGCATGGCCGACGACATGGGTGGCAGCGTGCACGAGTTCTACACCTTCGACGGGGCCACCCGGCTCGCCGAGAAGCTGCGGACGTGGGACGGCGGTCGCCTCGTCGTCCACCTGACCGAGATGCCGATCAAGTGCCCGGTCGCGCCGCTGGAGTTCACCTTCCTCGCGGAGGCGTTCTTCGCCGAGCAGGGCATGCGGGACCGAGTCGAGATCACCTACGTGACGCCGCTCGAGGGGGCGTTCACCAAGCCGGTGGCGTCCAAGCACCTCGGCAGCATGCTGGAAGAGCGCAAGATCCAGCTCGAAGCGGACTTCATGGTTGAGTCGATCGACCCCGAGGCTAAGAAGCTGGTGTCGTTCGACGAGCGGGAGATCGGCTACGACCTGCTCGTGACGATCCCGGTCAACATGGGCGCGGACTTCATCGCCCGGTCGGGACTGGGCGACGACCTGAACTACGTCCCGGTGGATAAGGAGACGCTGCTGTCCACCGCCCACGACACGATCTTCGCCATCGGCGACGCGTCGAACATCCCCGCGTCCAAGGCCGGCTCGGTCGCCCACTTCTCCATGGAGCTGTTCCCGGACAACTTCCTGCAGCACGTTCAGGGGCTGCCGATGAAGGAGAAGTTCGACGGACACGCGAACTGCTTCATCGAGACTGGGCACGGCAAGGGACTGCTCATCGACTTCAACTACGAGACCGAGCCCCTCCCCGGGAAGTACCCGCTCCCTGGCGTCGGCCCGTTCAGCCTGCTGAAGGAGACCGAGCTGAACCACTGGGGCAAGATGATGTTCCGCTGGATGTACTGGAACCTGCTGCTCCCCGGCAAGGAGCTCCCGCTGCCGGCCCTGATGTCCATGGCCGGGAAGCAGACCGAGGCCGGCTCATGACCGCGGTCCTTCCCGCCCGGTCCGTCGAGGACCGCCTCGACCAGTTCGCCGTCCAGATTGAGGCGATCGCCGAGGAGTTGCGCCACCAGCGGGAGTCCCGCGAGCGGTGGGCCGAGCTCGTCCACGACCTCACGCCGGTCAGCCGGGACGCCATGGACGTGGCCACCCGCGAGCTGGACGAGCTCAGCGCCGAGGTCAGCACCGACGACGCCGTCCGACTGCTCCGGACGACCGCCCGTGCCCTGCCGCAGCTGGAGGCCATGCTCGCCCAGCTCGGCGGCCTGGCGGACCTGCTCGCCGAGCTGAGCGCGCTGAGCGGCCCGGCGATGGCCACGCTGACCGAGTCGCTCGACCAGGCTGAACGTCGGGGCTACTTCATGTTCGCCCGCGGCGGGATGGAGATCGCCGACAAGGTCGTCACGTCGTTCGGCGAAGAGGACGTCCGGGCGCTCGGCGACAACGTCGTCCTGATCCTCAACACGGTCAAGGAGATGACCCAGCCCGAGGTCATGACCATGCTCCGGCGGACCGCGCTCACCGCCCAGCACATGGACGAGCCGCTCGAACCGCCGTCGGCGTTCGCCCTGCTCCGCCAGATGCGCGACCCCGAGGTCCGGCGGGGGCTCGCCCGGGCTCTGACCATGCTCCACACGCTCGGCGAGGAGACCCCCGCCACCGCATCCCAGGAAGGACCGCACTGACATGCCCGTCACCACGCTCAACGGCCGCGAGGTCCACGTCGACGACGAGGGCTTCCTCACCGAGTACGACGAGTGGGACGAAGACCTCGCCAAGGTGCTCGCCGCCAACATCGGGATCGACCTGACCGACGACCACTGGACGGTCATCCGGTTCCTGCGCGACGACTTCAAGACGCAGGGCGAGACCGCGACGACCCGCCGGGTTCAGACGGTCGGGGGCGTCTCCACGAAGGACCAGTTCACCCTCTTCCCCAAGAAGCCGGCCAAGAAGATGTCCTACATCGCCGGGCTGCCCAAGCCGCACGGCTGCGTGTGACCCACGGAAACGGAGACCGAACCACCATGACCACCACCGAGACCGCGGCACCCGTAGTCCCCGACTTCGGCGACGACACGGAGAGCACGCGCAAGATCGCCTTCATCTGCTCGAAGGGCAACCTGGACATGGCCTACCCCGCCCTGATCCTGGCCAACGCAGCCCTCGGCGAGGGCGTCGAGTGCCACGTGTTCTTCACCTTCTGGGGCTTCGACATGATCATGAAGTCCCGGATGAACGACCTGAAGTTCACCCCCACCGGGAACACCGCGATGCACATGCCGGTCGGTGACATCCGCATCCCGCAGGCCCTCGCCCCCGTGCCGGGCATGCAGGCGATGGCCACCCACATGCTCAAGAAGCAGATCGCCGACCTGGGCGTCCCCGAGGTGCCGGACTTCCTCGACCAGATCGTCGCCGCCGGCGGTCACCTCTGGGCGTGCCGGATGTCCGCCGACATGAACAAGGTGGACGAGTCCGACCTGCGTGACGACGTCGAGGGCATCATCAACGCGTCGGACTTCATCGAGCTGACCGAGGGCGCGCAGCTGCTCTTCATCTGACCGCTCGACGGCTCGCTCGACCCGGGGCCCAGCCTGCCCCCGCCCGCACGGTAGGGCAGGCTGGGCTTCGTGACGTCGGAGCCCGACTTCAGCCGACGTGACCTTCGCCGGCTGCCCAAGGCGCACCTGCACCTGCACTTCACCGGCGCGATGCGGCACGCGACGATGGTGGAGCTGGCCGAGCGGCACGGGGTGCGGCTCCCCGATCTGCTGCTGTCGACCACCCCGCTCCACCTGGCCGCGACCGACGAGCGCGGCTGGTTCCGCTTCCAGCGGCTCTACGACGCGGCACGGTCGGTCCTTCGCGACGAGGCCGACGTCCGCCGTCTGCTGCACGAGGTGGCCGAGGACGAGCGGGTGGACGGGTCCGGCTGGCTCGAGATCCAGGTCGATCCGAGCGGGTACGCCGCCCGCTTCGACGGCCTGACCGCCTTCCTCGAGCTGGTGCTCGACGCCGCCCGGGCGGCCACCGCCTCGACCGGCGTCGGCATCGGGTTGCTGGTCGGGGCCAACCGCACCCGACCCGAGCTGGACGCCCGAACCCTCGCGCGACTCGCCGCCCGGTACTCGCACCGCGGCGTCGTCGGGTTCGGTCTGGCCAACGACGAACGACGCGGGTCAGCGGAGACGTTCGAGCCTGCCTTCCGGATCGCCCGACGGGCGGACCTGCTCCTGGCGCCGCACGGCGGAGAGCTGCTCGGTGCCGACAGTGTCCGCGGGTGCGTGGAGCGGCTGGAGGCCGACCGGGTCGGCCACGGCGTCCGAGCCGTCGAGGACCCGCGCCTGCTGGAGCTGCTCGCCCGTCGAGGCGTCACGTGCGAGGTGTGTCCGGCGTCCAACGTGGCGCTCGGCGTCTACCCGACCGTGGGGGACGTGCCGATCCGCTCGCTCCTCGCCGCCGGCGTCCCCGTGGCCCTCAGCGCAGACGACCCGCTGCTGTTCGCCAGCCGGCTCACCGAGCAGTACGAGACCGCCCGGCTGGTGCACGGGCTCGCCGACACGGCGCTGGCCGAGCTGGCGCGCCACTCGGTCCGAGCGTCGCGAGCACCGGCGGCGATTCGGGCCCGGCTCCTCGCCGGGATCGACGCCTGGCTGAACCGGCCGACCACCCCTTAGAGCGAGCAGCCCACCAGCACCGGTTCGGGGAGCAGCTCCACGCCGAATCGGTCCTGGACGGCGTCCCGGACCTCCTTCGCCAGCGCCAGCAGGTCCGCGGCGGTCGCACCTCCCCGGTTGGTCACGGCCAGCGGGTGCTTGGTGGACAGCCGGGCCGGGCCGGCCCCGTACCCCTTGGCGAACCCGGCGCGATCGATGAGCCAGGCGGCGGACGTCTTGACCCGACCATCGGCCACCGGCCACCGGGGGGCGTCGAGCGGAAGCCGGTCGGCCTCGGGCTGGTCGAGCACCGGGTTGGTGAAGAACGAGCCGGCGCTGGTCGTGTCCGGGTCAGCGGGATCCAGCACCATCCCCTTGGCTCGACGCAGGTCGAGCACGGCCGCCCGCACGTGCACCGACGGAACCTGCGCTCCGATGGGCACCCCAAGGGCGCGAGCCAGCTCGACGTAGGTCACCGGGCGCGAGAGGCTGGCGCGCACGAGCCGGAAGCGCACCTGCAGTACGACGAACCGCTGGGTCCGCTTGAGCACGCTCGTCCGGTAGCCGAAGGCGCACTCGGCGGCCGGCAGGGCGCGCACGCGGCCGTCCGCCCGGTCCAGGACGCGGACCTCGGTGACCGTCTGGGCGACCTCCTGGCCGTAGGCGCCGACGTTCTGCAGCGGGGTGGCTCCGGCGAGCCCGGGGATCCCGGACAGCGCCTCGAGCCCGGCCAGGCCCTCGTCGACGCACCTCGCCACCAGCGGGTCCCACGGCTCCCCCGCGGCGACCTCCACGTCGACGGTGCCGTCCTGCGCGGTCAGGCGCACCCCCCGGGTGCCCACCCGGACGACGGTGCCCGGGAAGCCGGCGTCGGCGACCAGCAGGTTGGACCCGCCGCCCAGCACGAGCAGCTGCTCTCCGGCGCGGTCCAACCCAGTCACCGTCTCGACCAGCCCACCGGTGTCGTCGACCTCGATCAGCTGCCGGGCGGGGCCGCCGACCCGAAGGGTGGTGAGCGCCGAGAGCAGGGTGGGGACGGGCTCGGCCACCGTCAGGCCAGCCGGACCTTGGCCCGCGCCTGGCCCAGCACCTTGTCCCCGCCGACCGTGGCGGTGAGCTCCACCACGACGATGCCGTCGTCCAGCTTCTCGACCACCTCGGCAGCCACCTCGAGCACGGCGCCCTGGTCGTCGTCGGGGACCACGACCGGCCGGACGAACCGGACGCCGTACTCGACGACCGCACCCGGATCACCCACCCAGTCGGTGACCACCCGGCCGGCCACCGCCATGGTGAGCATCCCGTGGGCGATGACGTCGGGAAGGCCGACGGCCTTGGCGATGCGCTCGTTCCAGTGGATGACGTTGAAGTCACCCGAAGCCCCGGCGTACATGACGAGGGTCGCTCGGTGCAGGGGGAAGCGACCGGCCGGCAGCGGCGTGCCGACGTCGACGGCTGCGTAGGCGAGGGTGGTCGCCATCAGGCACCACCCTCGGCGGTGCCGCGGGAAACCAGCGTCGCGTACAGCTCGGCCACCGGGTCGCCTGCGGTGGTGGTCACCTCGGTCCGCGTCGTCATCAGCTCGTTGCGGCCGGCCGACCGGATGTCGGAGACGCTGCTGGTGATGCGCAGGACGTCGCCGGCGTACACCGGCCGGTGCAGCACGAAACGCTGCTCACCGTGCACGACCCGCGCGTAGTCCAGGCCGAGCGCGGGATCGATGACCGGGGACTCGGCGAAGTAGCGGAAGGTCAGGACCGTCAGGAAGGTCGGCGGGGCCACCACGTCGGGATGGCCGTAGGCCTGGGCCGCCAAGGGATCGCGGTAGGCCGGGTTCGGGTCTCCGACCGCGTCGGCGAAGCGCCGGATCAGCTCACGGGACACCTCGTAGGTCTCCGCGGCGGTGTACTCGCGGCCGACGAACTGTCGGTTCAGTGGCATCAGCCCATCCCCCCGTACTGCCCTCCGGTCACGGGGATGGTGACGCCCGAGACGAAGTCGGAGTCCGGTGAGACGAGGAAGGCATGGACCGCCGCGACGTCCTCCGGCAACCCCGGGCGGCCGAGCGCGATCATCGCCACGGCCATCTGGCGCAGCTGCTCCGGGATGCCCAGCTCCTCCCCCTGCTGTTTGGCGGCGGTCAGCCTGGTCTCGATGAATCCCGGCGCGACGGCGTTGACGTTGATGCCGAAGGGACCCAGCTCGCGGGCCAGCGTCTTCGTGGTGGCGATGATCGCCCCCTTCGCCGCCGTGTAGTTGAACTGGCCCGGGTTGCCGGTCAACGCGGCGACGGACGACGTGAAGGTGATCTTGCGGTGGTACCGAGGCCGACCGCCGTTGCCGGCCATCTCGGCCTTGGCCACCTCCCGCAGGTAGGGCATGGCCGCCAGCGTGGTGTGGAACGCGGTCTTCAGGTTGACGTCGAGGACGAGCTGGAATAGGTCGTCGTCCATCGTGTGGAACATCTTGTCGCGGGTGATGCCGGCGTTGTTGACGACGATGTCCAGCTGGCCGAATCGCTCGATCGCCGTGCCGACCAGCTCCTTCGCCTGGGCGAGGTCGACCGTGTCGGCCAGGCTGACGGCGGCTTGGCCCCCGGCCGCGATGATCAGCTCGGTGGTCTCGTGGGCGGGCTCGGCGTCGACGTCGTTGACCACGACGTGCGCCCCTTCGGCGGCCAGGCGTACGGCGGTGGCCCGGCCGATCCCCCGGCCGGCCCCGGTCACGATCGCGACCCGGTCATCCAGACGTCCCATGCCAGCCTCCTCAGCGGACGCGGCAGCCCCCTGCCGTCGATCCCGACGCTATCCAAGCGGCAGGCCGCCTCCCATCTCGGGGGCGGCCTGCGCGACCAGGGAGCAGCCGCTGCGCGGCGGTGCGGCTAGCGGGTCTCCTTGTGCACGGTGTGCTGCTTGCACGTGGGGCAGAACTTCTTCAGCTCGACCCGGTCGGGGTCGTTGCGCCGGTTCTTCTTGGTGATGTAGTTGCGGTGCTTGCACTCCTGGCAGGCCAAGGTGATCTTGGGGCGGACGTCCGTCTTGGCGGCCACGGGTGCCTCTTCCTGCGTCGACCGGGTGGATGGCTGGATCAGGGTAGCCGCCGGGCAGCCACCCAGCGAAATCCGGCAGGCTGGCGACGTCGGTAGCGGAGGCCGGACTCGAACCGGCGACACAGCGATTATGAGCCGCTTGCTCTGACCACCTGAGCTACTCCGCCTGGGCAGCCGACCCAGGATAGCGGGCGCCGCTCAGTCGACGACGCGCGTCCCTTCGGCGGCGGTCAGCTCGCGAAACCACCCGGTGAACCGTGCGGTCAGCCGACCGGGAGCACCGTCGCCGACCGAGCGTCCGTCGACCTCCAGCACAGGGGTGAGCTCGCCCATGGTGCCGGTGACGAACACCTCGTCGGCCGCGTACAGCCGGGCCAGGCTCAGGTCGGTCACCTGATGAGGGACGCCGTAGCGGTCGGCGAGCTCGAGCACGACCGAGCGGGTGATCCCCTCGGGGCAGGCCCGGGTGGTGGGGGTCAGCAGACTCCCGGACACCACGGCGAACACGTGCGTGGCATTCGTCTCGGCGACGAATCCCCGGCCGTCGAGCAGCAGCGCGTCGTCGACCCCGGCGGCGTTCGCCTCGATCTTGGCCAGGATCGAGTTGATCAGGTTGTTGTGGTGGATCGTCGGATCGAGGACGTCCGGGCTCGGGCGACGAACCGAGGCGGTGGCCAGCCTGATCCCCGCCGAGTCGTACACCGGCGGCTTGTGCTCGGCCAGCACGATCAGCGTGGGGCCCGCGGTGTTCAGCCGTGGGTCCATGCCACTGGTGATCTTGACGCCGCGGGTCAGCGTGAGCCGGATGTGCACGCCGTCGCGCATGCTGTTCGCGATCAGGGTCCGGGCGATCTCGGCGGTGATGGCATCGTCGGCCGGGATCTCGGCGAAGGCCAGCGCCCTGGCCGAGCGGCGCAGTCGGGCCAAGTGCTCGGTCAGCCGGAACACTCGCCCGTCGTAGACCCGCAGCCCCTCCCAGACGGCGTCCCCGCCCTGGACGGCGGAGTCGAACGCCGAGACGTGGGGCTCGTCGCGGTGGCGCAGGACGCCGTTCACGTTGACCAGCAGGTCCCGGTTGCGCTCGTCGAATCGCTGTTGCACGCGGGTGAGCCTAGGCGGGACTGATCCGGAACGGCGCCAACTCCTCGTAGGCCGGGCGGCACCGATCGAGCAGCCCGAGCAACCGGGCCGGGACCTCGGCCGGCCGGTCGCTTGGGGTGGCGAAGCCGGTCGAGGCCTCCACGGAGGAGTACCAGTGGGGCGACCACACGCCGTCCTCGGGCCGCGGGCCGGGCGGCCAGGCGAGCATCCGCTCCTCGAACGGGAGGCCGAGCCGGTCGCACAGCCGGCGCAGGACGCCCGCCGGGTCGGCCAGCAGGTCGTTTGCGTCGACGACCGGCGGCGGCGTGCCCGTGCGTTCGCAACAGCGGCGAAAGATCTCCACCTGTTGGGGCAGACCCAGGTCCTCCAGCGTCGGCTCGCCTCGGACCTTGGCATAGGAGGCCACCACCTGCGCCGGGTCGCGGATGAGGAACGCGTTGGTCACGGCGTCCAACCAGTCCCGCCCGACGTCCGGGAGGAGGTGGTGCGTCATGTGCTTCTGGTAGTAGACGGACCGGCCGCCTGGCACCGGTCCGGTCAGACCCGCCACCACCGCACGCCAGTCGGTGTCCTGGGCGGCGAGGACCTGCTCCCGGCCCGGGTGGTCCAGGCCGGTACGCAGCAGGTAGTGGGCGTACAGGGGCTCGTCGACGACCACGGCGTCGCTGCGGTTGCCGAACGACCTCATCAGAGCGGTCGACAGGTTCCTGGGCCCGGACCACATGGCGACCCGCACCGAGTTGTCCACTGCCGTTCCTCTCCTGGTCGGCGCCCGCCCCCGGAAACGACGACGCCCCGGCCCGCCGGCCGAGGCGTCTGCTGGAGCCCCTTTACGGAATCGAACCGTAGACCTTCTCCTTACCATGGAGACGCTCTGCCGACTGAGCTAAAGGGGCGCGGTGCACGAGGGTACACAAGCCGGGCGGACAGGCGGAACTCGGTCGGGGATGAGTCAGGGACGCGGCGGCTGCCGCGTCCCTGACTGTGTGGCGGGTGCAGGGTTCGAACCTGCGTAGGCTGAGCCGACGGTTTTACAGACCGCTCCCTTTGGCCACTCGGGCAACCCGCCGGGATTCCGCCGTAGCGGCGCCGACGAGGATACCGCAGGGCCGATGGCGGTCGACTCACGAGTGGTACGGGAGGCAGCGATGGCGGACTCCAGCTTCGACGTGGTCAGCAAGGTCGATCGGCAGGAGGTCGACAACGCGCTGAACCAGGCCGCCAAGGAGATCGCCCAGCGGTACGACTTCAAGAACGTCGGGGCGTCGATCGCCTGGTCGGGCGACGACGTGGAGATGCGGGCGTCCACCGAGGAGCGGGTGAAGGCGGTCCTGGACGTGTTTCAGGAGAAGCTGATCCGCCGGGGCGTCTCGCTCAAGGCCCTGGACGCCGGAGAGCCGGTGGCCTCCGGGAAGGAGTTCCGGCTGCGGGCCTCGCTCCAGGAGGGGCTGAGCCAGGAGAACGCCAAGAAACTGGCGAAGCTCCTCCGTGACGAGGGTCCGAAGTCGATCAAGGCCCAGGTCCAGGGCGACGAGCTGCGGGTCAGCTCGAAGTCGCGCGACGACCTACAGGCCGCGATTGCGCTGCTCAAGGGTCAGGACCTGGACTTCGCGGTCCAGTTCGTCAACTACCGCTGAGCGCTTCTTCCCGCTGAGCCCTGCACGGGACGGCCGTCAGCCGGCGCCGCGCCAGCCGGTCGTTTGACCCTCACCTGGAGGGCCGTACTCCCGCCGTTCCCGGCCGCAGCGTCGGCAAGCAGTTCACCCGTCCCCACATGAAGACCTTCAGCGCAGCCCGGCCAGCCTGTTCCCGGGAGTTGGGTGTGTCAAGGACACCCGTCCATGCCGGCTCGCCGCGCGACTGCGCCTGCCTCAGGGCAGGGCGGGTTGGGGTGGTTGGGGGTAGCTGGTGCCGGCGGGGCTGGTCCAGGTGATCGCCCCGTCGAGTCCGGCTCTGAGCTGCCAGTGGTGGGTGGTCTTGAGCCGGTGGTGGCGCCGGCAGAGCGTCCTCAGGTTTCTCGCCGTCTTCTTGGTCCGGGACAGAGACTCGGCAGGCAAGCCAGCCTGCTCCGTCGCGGACCGGATGAGACGCGCCCCTCCATCTGGCGATGCAGAACGGTTCCTCGACGCCAGGCCAGCCCCCGGCGTCGGCCCGCCGGGGGGTTCAGTCACCGCGAGGACTCCCTCGCCCAGCGGTTCGGCACGTGATCGGAACGCTCGGCTCCGATCGTCCCCCCAACTGTCCGGTGGTGGACACCAGCCTCACAATCGGATCAACCACATCACTGGAGGACACCGGAATGAGTCACGAGAACGAGCGCCAAGACGCCGACGAGAAGGCCGAGAAGGCCGCACCGGAGGCGACCGGCATGATCGTCGCTGGCCCAGAAGCGCACAAGAGCGAGGGCAAGGGCGACCAGCCCGAGGTTGACCAGAAGGATGCAACGCAGGAGACGACCGGCAGGATCGTGGCTGGGCCGGAAGCGAACGAGATCGAAGGCGCCGAGGGCGATCAGTCCTGAGCGCACTTCACACAGGCATGCGATCGCCGCCAGCCTGACCGGTGGCTATGGCCACGTAGGCGTCGCCTCGTTCCACGGGCGGGCCACGTCCCACTCGGCTGCCTCGAGCGGACCCTCCTGGGGGAGTCACTTCGTGGCGGTTTCGTGGAGTTGCATGACCAGGGCGTCGGGGCGGGCGGCCCGAGCCGGGCCCTGCCTGCGCCTGCGGGTCAGGGCAGGGCGGGTTGGGGTGGTTGGGGGTAGCTGGCGCCGGTGGGGC